>NZ_JAQEUJ010000003.1:2493-250590 GCF_027695515.1 Coprococcus sp. LG101-27 | reverse complement strand
ATTTTATTTTTTTAATTGTCTACTTGACGGGAAGCAGTTCACAATTCAAAGACTTTTTCTTTTTCTATCTTCTATTCTCCTTTTTCCTGCAGAATATCCACGATTGTCTTCTCAGTTCCAATCATGCCTGGCGAAGCGATTTCTCCCATATGCCGCATCGTATCTTCTGGTGTAAAACCATTGATTCCATGAATATCATCAATAAAAATATCATGCATCGCAAAGTCTGCTGATTGGAATGCAGCGTTCACTGCCACAACACCTTTCATCGTACATCCTTTGTTTCCGCCGTGACAGATCATACCCGTAATACTGCTGGACATATTGTTGATCGTTCTTGCCATTGCATTTTCATCGCCACCGTTAAGAAAAACCAATGCACAGGCCATTCCGGTGCCGGCCGCAATACCACAGCCGCAAAAAGCAGAAAGTTTTCCGGAATACTCTTTGATATACATACAGATAAGATAACTTAATGCGGTCGCACGATATAAGGTTTCATCACTTAAGCCCCGGATCTTGCAAACACCGTAAAGTGGCATGGTTGCAATGATTCCATGGGCACCGGAACCGGTAATGCTCATGGCCGGTCTGTCAAGTCCGATCACACGGGCCTCAATTGCTGCATTACAAAGTAAGGATGCTGTATTTAACTCATTATCAGAAATAATCTTTCCGCCATTTTTCTCAAGCAGATAGCGTGCATATGTCGTTCTTGGATTCTGAATCCCTTCTTCGAACAAGGCATAGTTCATCTCATAGGCAGCTTTTATAAATTCGATTTCCTCTGCCGGAACTTCTTTTGCATATTTGTAAATCTGTTTTAATGTGTAATTGTGGATCAGTGGTTTTTCTTCTTGACCGCCTTCCACAGAAGCCTCTTCTTTCTCAAGAATCACTTCTCCATTTACCTCAATACGAACAATATTCGTATGTGCATCGCGTATCCGAACCACTGCCTCTCCAGCTGTTGTCTTTACACGGGCTTCGATAAAAATACGGCTTGTGATCTCACTCATTTTTACAACGATTTTTCCGTCTTTTACCAATTTTTCTGCTGCTGCATTGTCAGCTTCTGTTACATCCGCAAGACTCTCCAGCTCTTTTTCCGGTTTCCCTGCTATCACTCCCAGCGCTGCCGCGTATTCATTCCCGTAAAAATGACTGTTCGGAATACCGCATGTATATGCGTTTTTATACATTCCGCTATTAAGCAAAAGTGTAACTTCTTCCAGTTCTCCCGCAACGTAGGATTTTGCCTTTGAAACCGCATACGCGATCGCTCCCGGCTCTGTTACCCCAAGAGCCGGACGCATATCCTCTTTAATTAATTGTGTTAATTCATGCATTTTCTTTTTCTCCTCTAATCAGATATTCAGATTATTGACTGCATCCTCTAATTGCTTTAAAGCTTTCTCCAAAACAGCTCTCGGACAAGCTGCATTCAACCGCATAAAGCCGTTCATTGTCCTTGTAAAAGACGAACCGTCATTTAATCCAAGCCCTGCCTTATAAATCATAAAATCCTTTAATTCTTCATTATCCATATGCAGTGCTCTGCAGTCCAGCCACACAAGATAGGTTGCATCCGGCATATTTGCTTTGATCAGAGGAATCTTTTTTTCAAAATAATCACATATATAATCAAGATTTCCAGAAATATACGCAAGGAGTTGTTCCAACCACTCTTCGCCCTCATTCAATGCTGCTTCCATTGCAACAGAACTAAACGCATTGTTTCTATGTATATCCATTCCACCCCAATATCCGTCGAACTTTTTCTTCATCTCCAGATTTGGGAATACCGTGGTTGATGCCTGAAGTCCTGCCAGGTTAAATGTTTTTGTCACGGAAATACATGTGATCACCTTATCAGCTGCTTCTGGGACAACAATTGCTGCCGGAATATGTTTTTTCCCATGAAATATGAGATCCGAATGAATTTCATCCGAAACTACCTGAACATCATTTTCAAAGCAAAGTGTCAGCATTTTAGACAGCTCATCTTGGGACCATACGCGTCCAAGCGGATTATGTGGATTACATAAAATGAAGAGTTTCACTGCGGGATCTTTTACCTGCTTTTCAAAATCTTCAAAATCTACTTTCCACACCCCGTCATGCTCAAGGAAATTATTTTGTACAAGTTCTCTTCCTGTATTTTCTGTGATTTCGAAAAATTCCGGATAAACCGGTGGCTGAATTAAAACCTTTTCTTCTTTCTTTGTAAATAGCTTAATGATCGCTGCAAGAGCCGGAACCACACCTAAACACCAACTACATAAGTTTGTATCAAGTGCCCATCCGTTTCTTCTTAACTGCCAGTCGGCATACGCTTTAAAATAACTATCTGGGCGGGATGTATAACCCCAGATTCCTTCTTCCGCTTTCTTTTTACATGCATCAATAATAGGCTGCGCTGTCTTGAAATCCATATCTGCAATCCAAAGCGGAATCACATCATCTGTCCCAAAATTCTTTACCCTTTCATCATATTTTGCAGAACGGTTTTTGCTTCTGTCAACAGGCTCATCAAAATTGTATTTCATATTTTCATTTCCTCTTTAATTATGCATTATTCTACCAGATGACAGGCTACATAATGTTCATTTCCAACGTTTCTGAAGATTGGTCTTTCTTCATGACAGCGTTTGGTAGCATATGGGCATCTGGATGCAAATTTACATCCTACCGGTGTATCAATCGGACTTGGGACATCCCCTTGCAGCATAACCGGTTTCTTAGTTTTACTGATCGCAGGATCAAGTTCAGGAACCGCTGACATCAATGCTTTTGTATATGGGTGCAGTGTCTGTTCGTACAATTCTTCTGTCTCCGCAAATTCTACCAGAGATCCAAGATACATAACACCTACTTTTTGGGAAATATGTCTGACCATAGAAAGATCATGTGCAATAAACAAATAAGTAAGTCCAAGACTTGCCTGCAGATCTTCAAGCATATTTACTACCTGTGCCTGAATACTGACATCAAGTGCCGAAATAGGCTCATCGCAGACTACAAAATCCGGATTTACCGCAAGTGCTCTTGCAATCCCGACACGCTGCCTTTGTCCACCTGAAAATTCATGAGGATAACGGCTGGCATGGTCTTTTCCAAGACCAACTGTATTCAACAATTCATAGATGCGTTCCTGTCTTTCCTTACCTTCATAAAGATGATAAATATCCAGTGGCTCACCGATAATATCTGAAACCGTCATACGAGGATTCAGAGATGCATATGGATCCTGAAAGATCATCTGCATTCTTTTTCTATATGGCCATACTTCGGCTGCGCTCAACTGTGCAATATCTTTCCCATCAAATATGATTTCTCCTGCTGTCGGTTTATAGAGACGCATGATGGAATATCCGGTTGTAGATTTTCCACATCCGGACTCTCCTACAAGTCCGATTGTTTCTCCCTTTTGAATTTTGAAGGAAACTCCGTCCACTGCTTTTACATACTCGATTTTTTTACCTAAAAATCCTTTTTTATTCTCAAAATACATTTTCAGGTCTTTTACTTCCAGAAGTGTATTATTTGGCATGTCGGATTCCTCCTTTCTGACTTTCGTACTCTTCGTTCCGAGGTGCCTGCGGATGGCACATAAAACAGCTTACACGATGTGTATCACTGATATACTGTTCCGGCACCGGCATGGATGCACATACTTTCATTGCATATTTGCAGCGCGGATAAAACGGGCAGCCTGTCGGTGGATGAAGCATATCCGGCGGTGTTCCAAGAATCGGAACCAGTCTTTCTTTTGATGCTTCTCCGGTTACTTTTGGTACAGAGTTCAAAAGTCCCATGGTATATGGATGGTGCGGTTCATAGAAGATTTCTTCTGTTGTTCCTTCTTCCATAATTTTTCCGCCATACATAACGATGATTCTGTCACAGATACTTGATGCACATCCTAAGTTATGTGTGATCAAAATAGTAGCTGTTCCAAGTCTTTCATTTAATTCTTTCATAAGAGCCAGTACCTGGGCCTGAATGGTAACATCCAGCGCGGTTGTCGGCTCGTCTGCGATCAGAAGCTCCGGCTCACAGGAAAGCGCCATCGCGATCATTGCTCTCTGTCTCATACCGCCTGAAAATTCATGCGGGTAGGAATGAAATCTTTTTTCCGGTGAAGGAATACCTACCAGCCGCAGCATTTCAAGTGCACGTTTTTTTGCATCTTCTTTTTTAATTTTATGATGTGTCAGAATGGCTTCTGTAATCTGATCACCAATTTTAAATAACGGATTCAATGATGTCATCGGATCCTGGAAGATCATAGCAATGTGATCCCCCTGAATCTTACGCATCTCACTTTTTTTCTTCTTCAAAAGATCTTCTCCGTTAAAGAGAATCTCCCCGTCTTTTACTCTTCCCGGATATGCAAGCAGTCCCATAATAGAAAGTGACGTAACACTCTTCCCACTGCCTGATTCACCTACAATACCAATGATCTCGCCTTTATCTAATCCAAAACTGACATCACGGATCGCCTGCACCTCTCCTAAATGCGTAAAGAAAGAGGTATGTAAATTTTTTACATCTAATAATTTTTCACTCATTTGCTTTTCCTCCTTACTTACGCTGTTTTGGATCGAATGCATCTCTTAAACCATCACTCAATAAGTTAAATGTAAGAATTGTAACTGAAATGGCAATCGCCGGATATACCATCTGATATGGATATACATAAATTCCTGCTAAAGCGTCATTACACAAAGTACCCCAGGAAGCCATCGGTGCAGAAATACCAAGACCTACGAAGCTCAGGAATGCCTCGTTGAAAATTGCACTTGGAATCTGCATTGCCATATTTACCATGATAGGTCCCATCATATTCGGGATTAAGTGTTTCACAATAATTCTCTTTGTATCTGCTCCTGTTACAATCGCTGCTTTGACAAATTCCTGCTGTTTCAGCGTCAGAACCTGTCCTCTGACGATACGGGCCATTTTAACCCAGAATGTCAAACCTAATGCAATAATGATCGAAGAAATACCAGGTCCTACTACAACCATGATCAAAATAACATACAACGTCATCGGAATGGAGTCCAAAACATCAATAAAACGCATCATGATATTATCAACTGTTCCACCGCAGTAACCTGCAATCGCACCGTAGAATACACCAACCACAAAGTTGATAAATGCCGCAAACAGACCAACCAAAAGAGAAATACGTGCACCATATACAATACGGATAAACAGATCTCTTCCCAGACCATCTGTTCCAAGCAGATAGGTTTTATTTTTTATCTTCTCCTGCTTTGTAAGCTTCTCACCATCACAAGTGATCACTGTTCTTTCTATCTTGTTTTCCAAAATACTTTTGGCTTCTTCAATTGTAACCTCTGTCACATCGCTTCCTGCATAATAGTTTTCAAGATATTTAATTCCTTTGATCGCTACTGTATCTAAATCTTTTTTTGCTGCTTTCTTTTCTAATTTTTTATACTCTTTACTTGCATCTGAATAACCACTATAATCAACACAGATTTCACTGTTTCCGACCGTAAAGAAATTTTTCTTTCCATTGACATCTTTATTCTTTACTTCTGCAAGTCCTTCAAGATTTCCTTTTTTGTCAACCACAACAACTGTATACTGTGGTGTTACATAAATATTTTTTCCGTTGTCAAGCGGATATACTTTCATTACATCCGGAATATTCGCTAATTCCAGATTCTGTGTCTTATAATCATATTTCCAAAACATTGGGATAAAAATAGCTCCGATTGTAATCAAAGCAATTACGATCAAAGAAAGGATCGCTATTTTATTGGATTTTAATCTTCTCCATCCGTCTTGTAAAAAAGTAAGACTAGGCCTTTCCATTTTCTCAGCATTTTTTTCTTCCTGTTCCAACGGTGCCCATAATTCCGGAGAGATAACGTTATTTTTTTCGCTCATATTTTCTCACCTGTTTTACTGATATTTAATACGTGGGTCAATTAATACATACAGAATATCGACTACTAAAATGCAGATTACAAGAATAACTGAGAAAAATACAGTAATACCCATAATCAATGTATAGTCTCGGTTAAGGATACTGTTTGTAAATAAGTTTCCGATTCCAGGAATACCAAATACCTTTTCTACTACGAAAGATCCTGTAATCAATGCAGCAAACATCGGTCCGATATAAGTTACAACCGGAAGCAATGCATTTCTTAATGCATGTTTTCCAAGTACCTTCCATTCAGGAAGTCCCTTTGCCCTTGCTGTACGAATATAATCCTGATTCAGAACATCCAACGTAGAAGTTCTTGTCAGTCGTACAACATATGCCAGTGAGAATAATGCACTGACTATAACCGGTCCAATATATCCCTTCCAGCTATTCACACCAAACGATGGTACCCATCCTAAAATCTTGCTGAACAGATATAAGAATCCTGTTGCAAATACAAAGCTTGGGATTGTCGCCCCTAGGGTTGATAGCACCATCAAGACTCGATCTACAAATTTATTTTGCCTCAATGCGGCAATAATACCAAAAAATATTCCGAAACCTAAAATAACTAACGAAGCCCAAATACCGATTGCTAAAGAATATGGAAATCCTGCTGAAATAATATCATTGGTTGTGATTCCTTTTTTCATAAAGGAAATACCAAAATCCCCATGCATATAGTTCCGCATATATGTTCCATATTGTTCAATAAACGGTTTATCAAGACCATATTTTGCTTTCATATTTGCAATAATTACCGGATCGTTCATTTTCTCGCTGGCAAATGGGTCACCTGGAATTGCATTCATTAATGTAAATGTCAGTGTCATAATGAACCAGATCGTAATAATCGCAGAAAGTACTCTTTTCGCTATATATCTCAGCATATTACTTCTCCTCTAATAATAGGGAGACCGAAAAGCAAGGTACTTTTCGGTCTTCCTAAAGTCAACAACTACTCAACGATTTCAGCATGGCTGAACATAAATGAATTGCCCAATGTAAGTTCAACGTTTTCTACCTGATCTTCATTTACAAGAGCCACAAATGACGGATAATAAAGTGCTGTGATCGGCATATCATCCATAAGTGCTTTATTCGCTTCTTCCCAGGCTGCATCTCTTTCTTCGCCTAATGAAGCCATTGCTTTATCAAATGCTTCATCAAATGCTTTGTTACCAGGATTTAATGTTGTATCGTTCGGAGCGCCTTTGTATTCTCTCCATCTCCACTGGCATGTATTATTACCATTCTGAGAATAGAAAAGTTTAATAAGTCCACTTGCATCGTATGGGTTATTTGTCCAGCCACCAGGAGCCATCTGATAATCACCTTTACTCTTTGTAGAGCTGAATACACTTGATTCTTCTGCGCGGAGTTTAACTTTGATATTTAAATTTGTTTCCAGCATCTGCTGAATTGCTTCACAAAGTCTCTTGTTCTTTTCAGTATTCGCATATGTGATTTCCACCTCCGGAAAGCCCTCTCCGTTTGGATAACCTGCTTCCGCAAGTTCTGCCTGCGCATCTTCTACCTTAGCCTGACGCGGATCGATTCCATATTCTTCTGCCGGATATCCATCTGCTTCAAGTTCACGAAAATGTGTTCCATCTGTTTTCTGACATGTCGGAGCGATAAAGTTACTTGCCGGGATAGAACCATCTTTTAATACCTGTTCTGTGATCTGCTTTCTGTCGATTGCCTTGGCAACTGCTTTTCTTACATGAACATTATCAAATGGTGCTTTATCTACGTTGAAATTCAGGAACTGTGCTCCTGTATCGGCACTGACAATTACATATGGATCTTCAGCAACAATCTGTGGAATCTGTTCTGCCGGAAGGTGATCCATAACATCGATCTCACCTGCCTGATATGCCTGATATGCGGTATTATCATCTGTAATAAATACTGCTTTGATACCAGGAAGTTTTACTTCGTCTGCTGCATAGTAGTAAGGATTCTTTTTCAGTAATAAATGAGATCCAACCTGATATTCTTCTAAGTAGAATGCTCCGTTACTGATTGCTGATTCCGGTTTCTTCTCCCATCCTTCACCTGCTGCTTCCACTGCTTCTTTTTTAATAGGAAGATAAACGTCATTGGCAACTAACTGCGGGAAGAACGGTGTTGCATTCTTCAAAACAACTTCAAATGTATAATCATCAATTGCTGTTGCTTTGATATCATCATACTCACCTGTTCCTTCAAAATATTCAGTAGCACCTACAACATAATCTGTGATAGCCTGAAGTGCTTCAGATGCAAAATCCGGATCACAAATTCTTCTCCAGGAATATTCGAAGTCTTTTGCTGTCACCGGACTTCCGTCTGACCATTTCGCATCTTTTCTTAAATGGAATGTATATGTTTTTCCGTCCTCTGAAACATCCCATTTTTCCGCGATACCCGGTTTAAAGCCATCGGATGTTGATACGGTGAGGCCTTCAAACAACTGCTTACAAATCGCATCTGATACAGATTCAGAGTTGTTCGTTGGGTCCCACTGCTTTGGTTCAGAATACAATCTCCACATAAGGTATCTTCCCTCTTCTGATCCTTCAGTTTCCGTTTCTGCTTCCTGTTTTGCTGATCCATTGTCAGAAGCTTTTTCTTTTTTGCCACCGCACCCCGCAAAACTAGCGACAACCATCGTCAGTGCTAAAAACAACGCTAATTTTTTCTTTTTCATACATTTCTCCTCCTTTACATCCTTTTTTGAGTTTCGTTTTACGAAAAAGATTTTTTCTGTGTTTTTTACTCACAGTATAAATATTACTGACAGTATAATTCTTTTTGTATATTATGTCAAGATATTGACAGCATTCTTTTATTGTTTTATAATATTTCAACAACTGTATGTTTTGTTTTTCTATAAGAAAACAAATAAATTACATAAAGGAGGATTTTCTTATGAAGAAAGCACTAAAAATCTACATTTCTGTAGATATGGAAGGAATGGCTGGTATCACTTCTCCATCCCAGGAACGCGATGAGGTTCCTTCCTTCCGCCGCGCTTTACACAATCAGGTACGCTGGATCATCGAAGGAATTCATGCTTCCTCCAGAAATGATGAAATCGGGGAAATCACCATTTCTGATTCTCATGGAAGCGGAACGAACCTTTCTTATGATGAACTTTGCCAGATGGATGAACGTATCAGCTTAGTAAGCGGTTCTCCAAGAAGACAGTACATGATGTCTTGCCTGGATGAAACCTACGATGTTGTATTTCTGGCCGGATATCATGCCGGTCCGGGAGAAGATTTCGCCAATATGGATCACAGCTTCTACGGAAGAGTTGTTTCCAGCCTTAAGATTAACGGAGCCTATATGAACGAAAGTACAACGAACGCAGCACTTGCTGCTTCTTATAAGGTTCCGGTAGGGCTTATCATCGGTGATTCCGGTCTTCGCAAACAGCTTATAGACAAAGAAATGATGCCATGGGTAAAATTCGTAACAACTAAAGAAGCTCTGTCACGCTATGCAGCAAAATTCCCACCACAAAAAGTTCTCAGGGAAAATACGATTTCTGCAGTAAAAGAAGTTCTTGATTCCGATTTAAGCAAAATTCCTTTATACGAAGTTGCGACTCCGATCAAGCTGGGATTTGAATTTAAATCAACAGCAATGGCCGACACTGTTGCACAAATTCCTCGCATGAAACGCTTAAGCGGTACAGAAGTAGAAATCACATGCGATAACATGCATGAATTAGAATGTGGCATCTCTGCAATTACCGGTCTTGCAGGAACAGCTAACTAAAAATTTCGAAGGAGAAAAAGAAAATGGGAAAATATAATTTTGATGAAATCATCGACAGACGCGGCACATCTTGTAATAAATGGGAATACAATGTTCCGGAAGATGTCGTTCCGATGTGGGTAGCAGACATGGATTTTGCAGCAGCTCCGGAAATTCGCGAAGCAATGCAGAAACGTTTAGATCATCCTGTTTATGGATATACTCATCACAGCAAAGAATTAAAAGATGCCATCGTATCCTGGGTAGGAAGACGTTATCACTGGAATATCCAGAGTGAATGGTTAGGCTTCAGTCCAGGCGTTGTTCCTGCTCTTGTTATGAGTCTTTTATCCTTAACAACACCTGGGGATCGTATTGTGATCATGACACCTGTTTATCATCCATTCTACTCTTCGATTGAAGAAAATGGACGTGTTATCATTAATCACCAGTTAGATTGTGATGAAAACGGACGTTATTCCATTAACTTCGAGCGTCTGGAAGCACAGATCGACAACCGCTGCAAAGCGATCATGATGTGTAATCCTCATAATCCGGCTGGTCGTGTATGGACAAAAGAAGAGCTTTTGGAAGTTGCTAAAATCGCCGAACGCCATGAGCTGTATATTATTTCCGATGAGATCCATGCAGATTTCGTATATGGCGGAAAACACCATACTCCGATGGCATCTGTATCGGACTATGCTATGGAACATACAATCACAGCTTTTGCACCGAGTAAAACCTTTAATGTTGCCGGTCTTTGTCAATCTTATGTTGTTATTCCGAACAAGAAATTATACAATGCGTATGACGCAACCTATAATGCGTTTGATCTAGGAGATAATGTTTTCGGTATGACAGCGTTGACTGCCGCATATACAAAAGGCGAGGAATGGCTTACAGAAATGCTTCAATATCTCGAAGCTAACAGAGATTTCACCGTGGAATATATCAGAGAAAATATTCCGGAAATCAGCGTTTGGTCACCTGAAGGAACATATCTTCTGTGGCTTGATTGTTCAAAGCTTAATCTGGAAAATGACGAATTAAATCAATTTTTCTTAGAAAAAGCAAAGGTAAAAATGAATCCTGGATATCGTTTCGGTGCTCAGTGCAGCACTTATATGCGATTAAATATTGGCTGTCCACGCGCTCAACTTCAGGAAGCTCTTGCCCGCATTGAAAAAGCAATCAAAAACCGCTAGTTTTTATACTTGAATTGCGAAAGGAGGAGCGGGATCATGTATGGAAGCCGAATTCGCGAAATGCGAAAAAAAAGAGGGCTCACGCTCAAAGAGGTAGCTGAAGCTACCGGATACACAATAGGTCATATATCACAAATTGAAAGAGATTTAAAATCTCCTTCACTCGTGGCACTTAGAAAAATTGCAGCCTGCTTAGATTGTTCAGAAGTATGGTTAATCATGGGTGACTCTGAACTCTCTGTTGAGTCATCTGAAGAGAAAAATAATTCAAAAGAAACTTATTTAGTGAGAAAAGAAAAACGAATTCCAATGAAAATCCCGGAAATCGATGTTTCCTACTCCATTTTTACACCTTCTAAACTTCCGGACTCAAAAGAAGCACAAATGACCGGACTTATTGTGAGATTAAACCCTAACACCTGGGTGACTGAGCAGATGATTTCACATGGTAATTATGACGAGAGTCTCCTGCTCCTGAAAGGGGAACTGGAACTCCGTATGGATAACAGTACTTATGTAATCCACGAGGGTGACAGTTTCTATATTCCTAAAAATTGTTTACATAACTACATGAATACATCAGATGAAGAAGCTACTATAATTGTTTACTTTTCACAATTAGTTTATTAAGGAAAACACGATTATGAAATATATTATTGATGGACATTTTGACTTACTCAGTGATGTCGCTGTACGCCGCAAAAACGGCGAGCATAAGGTCATTGAAAGATTATACTATCCAGCTTTTAAAAAAGGAAACGTGACGGGAGTCGTTGCCTCCCTCTTTGTAGATAGCCAGTACCTGCCTTATGGAGGTATTTCAATCGCTATGGAACAGATTGCCGCTCTCCACTGTGAGATAAGCGAAAGTCCGGACCTTCTTATGCTTTGCACGAGCGCAGATGACTTTGTAAAAGCCGCTTCGGAAAATAAAGTCGGTATCCTTCTCTCGTTTGAAGGAGCAGAACCGATAAGCTCCTGCCTCATGTTACATGCTTTCTACGCCGCAGGCGTAAGAGGACTGGGACTTACCTGGAGCCGCAGAAATATGGCAGCTGACGGCTGTGATTTTACCGGGAACGCCAAAAAAGGTGGTCTGACCGACTTTGGAAAAATGCTTGTAAAAGAAGCTGAATCCTTAAACATGATCATTGATCTCAGTCATTTAAGTGACGAGGGCGTGGATGATGTCTTATCCATTACCTCCTGCCCACTAATCGCATCGCATTCTAATGCACGGGCAGTTGCTCATAACAACAGAAATTTAAAAGACGAGCATTTAGCAGAAATTTCCAGACGCGGAGGTGTGGTAGGACTGAATGCCTGCAGTATCATTAACGCAGATGCCGGCAGCACACCTGACCGCCGGCAAATGCTTGCACACTTAGATTACATGATTGAGGTAATGGGAGAACAGCATGTCGGTTTCGGATTTGACTTTTGCGATCTCTTCTTAAAGAATAGTTCCGCACAAGACTTATCTCTGATGCCGGAGTATCCTTTCGATATTCTGTCCGGCGGTCACGCAGACATTCCAGATTTCCTGCTGGATATGAAAGAACATAATTATTCAGATGAACGGATTTCTCTGCTTTCAGGCAAAAACTGGCTTTATGCATTCGAAAAAATTCTAAAAAAATAATTTATCAGAAGGAGTATTTTTGTAATGAATTCAAATATGACAGAACAATTAGATCAGCTTTTCCGTATGTGGGATCGCGGTCTTTGCCCTGGCGCTCAGGTATTGATTCGCCAGCACGGTAAAACTCTTTACGAAAAATGTTTTGGATATGGAAATCTTGAAAATAAATTAAAAATCCATAAAGAAAGTATTTTCCATGTCGCATCGATTTCCAAAGAATTTACTGTTATGTCTATTCTTCTTCTTTGGAAAGAAGGAAAACTTGATTTAGATGACAACATCAGAAAATATTTAGATGAATATATCAACATTGAAACACCGATTACGATCCGCCAGATGATGAATAATGTCAGCGGACTTCGCGACCAATGGGAACTCTTATTTTTACGCGGTATCAAGATCAACGATCAGATTGACATGGATGATATCAATACAACGATATCTCTTCAGAAATCGCTGAACTTTGAACCGCAGTCACAGTATTTATACAGTAACACCGGTTTCCATTTATTGGCACTTATCGTTGAAAAACTGTCGCAAATGAGCTTCCCACAATTTGTAAAAGAACGTATTTTCACTCCACTCGGAATGACACATTCTTTTGTCCGCGAAAGCTTTACACAGATTGTTCCGGATCTTACTTACTCTTACCAGGACGAAGGTGATGATACATTCTACTACAATCCACTGAACTATGCACTTTACGGACCAACCTCTGTAAATACCTGTGCTTCTGATCTCTGCAAAGTATTAGATGAGTACATTCATCCAAATGTGATCGATCCTGAAATTATCGAGCTTATGAAGAAACCTGTCCTTCTCAGCAATGGCAAAACGGCTGAATACTGCGGCGGACTGATCACCCATAAGCTTCATGGTCTGGATGTATTCGGTCATGGCGGTGCCGATGCTGCATACCGTGGTGAAATTATTTGCATTCCGGAAAAAGAACTGGAGATTGTACTGATCAGTAACACCACAACTTACGCAATGTCTAAGCTTGCCGATAAAGCCGCCTGCATCGTACTCGGATTACCGGATTGTACCGAACCAGCCGTGCCGGAACATGAAAATGCACCTGCTCGCAGCGGTGTATTCCTGACAGCACTTCCGGATGATCCAATGTTTGTTGATATTACAGAGCAAAACGGTACCTTCTATATGCAAAGAGAATGGTGCCGCACAGAACTGGTAAAAGAAGAGGATGGCGGTTATCGCATTGGTTCATTAGACGAAAAGATCTACTTCACAGATAAGGAAATCCTTTATCGGCTTCCTGCCCGTGTACTTACATTGACCCCTGCCAAGCCTGCAGATCCGGCACTTTTCCAGGAAGGAACCTATTACAACGATGAAACCGATTCCTTCATGAAATTAGTGAAAGTTGAAAATACATGCGAAATCCATATGCGTCGTTATGGGAAAACAACACTTTATCAATCAGGATCAGGAAGTATTATCTTCCGAATGGATGCAAATCTTGTAATGTATGTAAAAGCTGAAAATGATACCATCATTATGGATGGCGGCCGTGTAAAACATATCATTTACCAAAAACAATAAATTAACAGGACGCATGAAAAAACGAAAGCTTTTTCATGCGTCCTGTTGCTTATGGATACAATAACAGCTGTATTACACAAACAAAACTGTTTTCAGCATACTGACCGGATCACATCGCTTTTGATGTGCTCTTTTACACTTTCTAATTCTCCAGATACTTCCGTATCCGATCTTCCTTCAACTGTTCCCCAATCACGATCACAACCTCCTGCCCGTCTCCGATCGGCTTCATACTGATCTCATGACCGGTTGCATTCAGCTGCTTCCTGCATCATCTTTCGCAAATCCCTTCACCCGGAAAATACCGCCACATTCCGGATCCTGCATCATCTTCGCAACCTGCGTCTTCAATTCATCTGCAGAAATTTTTAATTCCATAAAATACAACGAATCAAAACCTTTTTTCTCATCTATATCCATCTTCCGATAATTTTCTGCAACATAACCGCTCTTTAAGATCTTATCAAAATCCTCTTCCGAAAGCTCTGCTCCATCTTTTCTCATGATTTCCTGATCCAGCCTTCGCTTGCACTGAACCTGTTCAAGCGCTCTGTTCAAATGTTCAATTGTATTTTCAATCTGTTCTTTTGTTGCTTCTTCTGCCCTGCTGAGGATAATGCTTCCTGCATTTGCGGCCTCGGACGCAAGCAGATAGTCTGCTTCTTCTGACAATTCCGGCTCCAGTTTTGCGTCAACGATCGTAATCACATTGCCAATCTCATACCACTTATCCAGTGGTTCATCGTGAAGAACGTCAAAAAATTCGTCTACATCATAAATCCCGGACGGTTCAACAATTACTCTGTCATATCCGCACATTCCCATTGCGATCAGTTTTGTCCGAAAACGTCTTCTGTGCGTTTCTTTGTCGCACCCACCGGAAATCATTTCAAGCTCACAGTTATCTCCCATCAGGTCCTGTAAAAGAAGCATATCTACATTTACCGCACCAAAATCATTCTCAAGGATGCCGATGTTCATTCCTTTATCCAGAAGATATTTTGCATATTTTTTAATAAACGTTGTCTTGCCGGAACCTAAGAAACCGGTGATCAAATCTATTTTTACCATCGCTAATTTTCCCCTTTGATTTTTTACTTCTTTTAAGATAATAGCATATTTTTTTGTTTCTTAAAGGAACTCAAATAAAGAACTCAAACAGAAACTTAAATTTTGAGTTCCTATTTGAGTTCTTTTCATTTTTTCTAAAAATCATTTTTCTTTTTTACTTTTCTTCTTTCTTTATCCCAGCCTTCTCCAGAATCCCGTTCCACATCTGCTCTCGCTTTTTCTCCCGTTCTGCCTTTCCGTCATTCCACTTCTGTATAAATGCCATCTGTTCCAGATCATCTCGCTCTTCCATAAACAGCCTCTCTTTCTTACATTTATTCAGATGAATTATTTCCTGTACCTGACTATTATATGCGTGTCCGCAATGATTCTTTCCACTTTGCACGTTATATTTATAAGCAAGAAAAAATCAGGTCTCACCCCCGACACCTGATTTTCTCTCACTTATTCACTCTTTAATTTTCTCTTCTTTCTTCCCCAGATATACATGGACAATACAATCGCCACGCAATCCGTAAGTGCCTGTCCGTAAATGACTCCGTTTAATCCGAACACTGCATTCAACAGATACAGTAAGGGAATCAGCAGAAGTCCCTGTCGGAGCACCGACAGAATCGTTGCAGGAAGTGCATCTCCAGTAGACTGCATGCAGTTCATATTTACAAAAAGGATTCCGATAAACGGTCCGGAAACCATATATGCGACCAGCATTTTCACGCCATAATATATAACGTCTTTATCGTTAATGAACAGGTGGATAATTGGTTCTCGAAAAAAGAAAAATAATGCCGTCGCCAGGATTCCAACGACCAGACAGCATTTTTTCGTAAAACAGTCCACTTCCATAAAACGTTTCTGATTGCCTGCCCCAAAATTGTACCCCATCAGCGGCTGCACGCCGTTGGCAAGTCCCATTTGAAGGAAGGTAATAAACATATTTGCCTTGAATACAATTCCAATCGCCGCCACCGGTGCATTTCCGTACTTGACCAGAATCTGATTCAGCACGATCGTTGATACACTCATCAGTGCTGAAAAAATTGCGGTCGGAAAACCGATCGAACATACCCTTGATAAAACCTGCTCTCCGCATTTGAAATACTTCGGGCTGACAGAAAAGCTTTTACTCTTTTTCATGAAATACCAGAGATAATAAATGCTTGCCAGAATATTGCCGATTGTTGTCGCAATCGCAGCCCCTGCCGCCCCCATTCCAAGTCCGCTGATAAATACCGGATCCAGAACAATGTTGACAACTGTACCGATCATACTTCCGATCATCGCCTCACTGCTTGCACCTTCCGCACGAACGATAAAGCTTGCCGCTGCTGACCAGATGATAAATGGTGCGCCATAGGAAACGTGAAATGTATAACCTTTTGCCATCTCATAAGTCTGACTGTTCGCACCAAATGTGTAAAGGATCGGTTTCATAAAGAAAATCAGGATCAAAGCAAATAAAATCCCGACGATCAGTGATGCATAGGTTACAAATGCCGATGTATTCTTTACCCGTTTCTCATTTTTTTCTCCCATCGCCATAGATGCAACGGCACTTCCACCCATACCAAACATATTTGCAAATGCCATCAGTAAAATAAATATCGGATTGGTCAGACTGACCGCTGCTACCTGCAGTGGATCCCCAGTCTGTCCAACAAAAAAGGTATCTGCCATATTGTAGACAACCGTGACCAGACTGCTGATCACGCTTGGTATTGCCATCTTCGCAACGGCTTTTGACACCTTCATACTTCCCATCAGTTCATTTTCATTCATCTGTCCGTCCTCCGTGCTGTTTTTTTCTGCCTGCGTTTTTCTTTACCGTATTCGCAGGAAAAGTATCCAGATTCTGCAACATTTTCTCTGCGATCCGCAGAAATTCCTGCCGTTCTTCTTTTGTCACTCCCTGCAGCAAAATCGTTTCCGACTCTTCGATCTCACTCTTAAGCACAGCTTCTATCTGCTCTGCTTTTTCAGTAAATACGATTTTCTTATATCTTCCATCATTTGGATCAGTCTCTCTTTTTATCAGTCCATTTTTCTCCAAAGATTTCAGTGTCTCTGTTGCCGTGGAAGGACGAAGTCCGAATTCCTGTTCAATATCCTTCTGATAGACAGATCTGTTCTGAGATTCTACTAAAATATAATTTAAAATATTCCCCTGTGCACCACTGATCTCGATTGTTTCCTGGATCGCCCTGGACCGTCTGCGGAGACGGTTGGAAATCTGATTGATCTTCTTTCCTGTCTGCATGATAATCTCCCTTGCCCTTATGATATTTTACTTTATTAATTTTCGCATTAAATACTTCGTTTCCTAAGTATTTTAGGGCAATCTTTTGAAAATGTCAATCAAAAAAAGAGACAGCCCATCATTTTGACAAGCCATCCCTTTTCGTCATATTTTATAAATCCTAAGCTTCAGACTCTTTCTTAGCTCCAAAGTAAGCCTTCAGAGAATTGATCACAATAACAAGTCCGAGTGCCATCAGCAGAACTGCGATGATCAGCTGAAGTCCTTCTACAAGGAAAGTAGCGGAACCTGCTGCATATGCTTTTACAAGTCCGATGGTTCTCTCTACCAGTGCGGTTCCTGTTACACAAAGCATGATGATCAGCGGTGCGAACAGCATCTTGTTGCTTCTTCCTGTTACCTTCATGAATACACAAAGTGTTACAAGTACAAGTGCTGACAGTAACTGGTTTGCTGATCCGAACAGTGGCCAGATATTTGCATATCCGATACGTGTCAGAACGTAAGCACATAACAGAGTCACGATTGTTGAGAAATATGTATTGCAAAGGAGTTTTCTCCATCCTTCTGCATGTTCCATATCATCTACACTGAAGAGTTCCTGGAAACTCATACGTCCGATACGTGAAACGGCATCCAGACTGGTAAGTGCCAGAGCAGATACACACATAGTCATGAAGCACTGTGCGATATAAACCGGGATACCGAACATTTCAAAGAATCCTGCAACACCACTTGAGAATACCTGGAATGGTGTTCCGGCTGCCGGTGTTCCGTCTGCTGCTGCAGCTGCACCAGCTACGCAAAGTGCGATAACTGCAAGAAGACTTTCCAGAACCATTGCTCCGTATCCAACCTTCAGCATATCCTTTTCATTAGATACTGTCTTAGAAGATGTACCTGATGAAACAAGGCTGTGGAAACCGGATACAGCACCGCATGCCACGGTAACGAACAGGATCGGGAACATATCTCCAAGTGTATCATTGTGGAAGCCTGTAAATACCGGAAGGTTCATGGTTGGATGTGCAACCAGAAGTCCCAGTGCAGCTCCTGCGATCATACCGATGAACATGTAAGTTGTCATGGTATCACGAGGCTGCTTTAAGATCCACATCGGAAGTACTGCTGTAAAGAAGATATATACAAATGTAATGTAAGTCCATGTATCTTTTGTTGCTGTGATCGGTGCTAACATACCAAGGCCAAGAGCAGCTACTGTAAATACAAGACCGACAACTGTTTCTTTCCATCCGTGGAACCGGAATTTTTTCTGTACCAGGCCAAAGATCATAGCAAATACGATAAACAGCAGGGAAATGGTTCCTGCAGCTCCGTTTGTCTTTGCTGCATCTGCAAGTTTTACGACACCGTCTACTTCTGTGTAAGCGTTAAATGTACCTGCAACCATGTCTGCGAATGCTGCGATTACAAGAAGTGTAAACAGCCAGCAGAAAAGCAGGAATACTTTTCGTCCGAATTTGCCGATATATTTTTCGATCAGAAGTCCCATAGACTTTCCTTCGTTCTTTACACTGGCATACAGTGCACCGAAGTCTGTAACAGCACCGAAGAAAATACCTCCAACGATGATCCACAGGAATACCGGAACCCATCCAAATACTGCTGCCTGAATTGCACCGGTAACAGGACCTGCACCTGCAATTGACGAAAACTGATGACTGAACACGGTCCATCCGTCTGTCGGAACATAATCCTTTCCATCTTCAAATTTCTTTGCCGGAGTCTCTGCTTTTGGATCGATTCCCCACTTATTAGCGAGCCAGCGGCCGTAGAATACATATGCACAGCTAAGAAGTACTGCTGCGATCAATACGATAACTAATGTATTCATACTAATCCCTCTCTTTCTCTTCCAGTTAATATAATTAAGTTTTAATAAGATAAATAAAAATTTTATCAAATTACTATAGTGGTGTTTTAACTCTTTAAAGCCTATTTGTCAATGGACTTCACGCAATTTCGTCACGTTCACATGATTTTTTAGAGTATACTCTGTTTTTTTGTGCATTTTTCCATGCTCCGCGTTACAAAAACATATGACCGTTCTATAAAAGCACTCCTGTAATATACAACTTGTCCGTGGCACCTGTATCTGACTCCAGAATATGCCCGGATATATTTTTATATTGATATTGACATTTTTCCTCAACCGAACTATACTGAATTTTGTAAATGAAACGGGGAGCTTGTTTGACAGGCTGAGAGGAAGTTCAGAACTTCGACCCATATACCTGATTTGGATAATGCCAACGTAGGAACGTATATTTTGATGATAACGGGAGATACATTGGTATCTCTCT
Source organism: Coprococcus sp. LG101-27 (assembly GCF_027695515.1). NCBI lineage: Bacteria > Bacillati > Bacillota > Clostridia > Lachnospirales > Lachnospiraceae > Coprococcus > Coprococcus sp. LG101-27. The sequence continues at coordinate 230,807 of NZ_JAQEUJ010000003.1, read as the reverse complement.
TTTTTTGATATACGGCGTCAAATACCATCAGCATACTCTGATGATATTTGAGAAACAGGATTTCTTATAATAATATGAAATGATACCAGGGTCAAAAGGTCAGAAAGCTGATGCAAGCTTGCTTGCAAGAGGATTTTTGACCTCTTGACCCGCCAAAAACATGAGTAAGTAGCCATTTTTCAAAGAAAAATGAACGGATTACGAATGTTTTTGAGGATTGCGAGAGTGCAAAGCACGTAGCAATCTGGTATCAAAGGGGTCAAAATACCTTTTGACCCCAACATCATGAAATTCCACATTCAACCAGGGTTTACACGAAAATGAATAAGGTAAAGTTGAGATTGGGCGAGAGTTCATGAAGGGGTACACCACCACGGGTGTAATTCTTTGTGGACTCTTTTTTCATTTTCAAGAACTTTTCCGTTTTGAAAGGAGGTTTTTCCATGATTACAGTTAATGGTAAAGAAGTTACTCTGACCGGACCGCTCAGTGTTGCGGATTATCTGGAACAAAACAATTATCAGATCAAACGAATCGCCGTTGAAATGAATGGTGATATTTTACCAAAATACAGCTATTCTGACACCATGCTCAAAGACGGGGACCGTCTGGAGGTTGTAAGTTTTGTAGGAGGAGGCTAAGAAATCATGTATCATACACTTACAAAAGAAGAAATCTACACCGCCCTTGACGAGCGACATTCACCGGAGACGCAGAAGCTTCTCTCGGCAGGAAATGTAGCGATCGCAGGGCTTGGCGGCCTTGGCTCTAATGTTGCTTATGCGCTTGCACGGATCGGTGTCGGTCATCTTCACCTGATTGATTTTGACGTAGTTGACATTACCAATCTGAACCGCCAGCAATATTTCATGGAGCATATCGGAATGTACAAGACCGATGCCCTGAAATCCCTGCTTCTGAAGATCAATCCGTATCTGGATATCCGCACGGACTGTGTAAAAGTTACGGACGATAATCTGCAGGAATTATTTGCAGATGCCACAATTGTCTGCGAAGCTTTTGATAATCCGGAAGCCAAAGCAATGCTGGTCAATGGAATTCTGGAACATTTTCCAGAGAAAAAGCTCGTATCCGCAACCGGAATGGCCGGCTATGGAAGTAGCAATACCATTATCACAAAACGGATCATGAAAAACTTTTATCTGTGTGGTGATGGCGTGACAGCACCAACTTACGGTCATGGACTGATGGCGCCGCGTGTTGCCATCTGTGCCGCACATGAAGCCAACATGATCACGCGGCTGATCCTCGGTGAAGAAGAAATTTAAAAATATAAGAAAGAAGGAACTTTATTATGAGTACAAATGAAGATAAATTTATCCTGGGAGGTCATGAATTCACTTCCCGTTTTATTCTCGGATCCGGTAAATTTTCTCTGGATCTTGTAAAAGCCTGTATCGAAAAAGCAGAAGCTCAGATCATCACACTTGCCCTGCGTCGCGCAAATGAAGGCGGTCTTGCAAATATCCTGGACTATATTCCGGACAATGTAACCCTGCTTCCAAATACATCCGGTGCACGTAATGCTGAGGAGGCAGTCCGTATCGCCAGACTTTCCCGTGAAGTCGGATGCGGCGACTTTGTAAAGATCGAAGTCGTTCATGATTCCAAATACCTGCTTCCGGACAACTACGAAACCATCAAAGCAACAGAAATCCTTGCAAAAGAAGGCTTTGTTGTCATGCCGTATATGTACCCGGATCTGAATGCTGCAAGAGCACTTGCTGATGCCGGAGCTGCCTGCATTATGCCGCTCGGCTCTCCAATCGGTTCCAACAAAGGGCTCAGCACAAAGGATTTCATCCAGATCCTGATTGATGAGATCGATCTGCCGATCATCGTTGATGCCGGAATCGGTCGCCCTTCCCAGGCTTGTGAAGCCATGGAAATGGGTGCTTCCGCTGTCATGGCAAATACTGCTATCGCAACTGCAGGAGATGTTCCTGCCATGGCAGAAGCTTTCAAGAAAGCCATCGAAGCCGGACGCAGTGCTTATCTTTCCGGACTGGGACGCACCATCGAAAGAGGCGCAAGCGCATCCTCACCTCTCACAGGATTCTTAGAGAATTAGGAGGCAGTCAAAATGGAAAATTCACATATCAACGAAAGTATTTTAAGTGAAGAAATTCTGGAAGACCAGAAGAAAAACCGCATTGATCATATGACTTACCTTCCGGGAATGGAAGATATCGGATCTGACGTAATGGATCAGGTCATAAGTGCCATGAACGCTTATGATTATGAAAAATATACCGAAGCTGACGTAAGACGCGCCATTGCGCATGACATCCGTACACCGGAGGATTTCGCTGCACTTCTCTCACCTGCCGCACTTCCTCTTCTTGAGGAGATCGCACAGGCTGCACAGGCAGAGACACGAAAACATTTCGGAAACAGCGTCTACATGTTTACTCCGATCTACATTGCAAACTACTGCGAAAACTATTGTATTTACTGTGGTTTCAACTGCCACAACAAGATCAACCGTGCACAGTTAAATGAGGAAGAAATTGAAAAAGAAATGGCAGCCATCGCCAAAACAGGTCTTCAGGAGATCCTGATCCTGACCGGTGAAAGCCGTAGCAAATCCACGGTGGAATATATCGGAAATGCCTGCAAAATCGCCCGTAAATATTTTAAAGTCATCGGACTTGAGATTTATCCGGTCAACTCGGACGAATACGCATTCCTCCACGAGTGCGGTGCCGATTATGTAACCGTATTCCAGGAGACTTACAATTCTGACAAATATGAAACCCTGCATCTTGCCGGACACAAACGGATCTTCCCATACCGTGTCAATGCCCAGGAACGTGCACTGATGGGCGGCATGCGCGGTGTCGGATTCGGAGCACTTCTCGGACTTGATGATTTCCGCAAGGATGCCTTTGCAACCGGATACCATGCTTATCTCCTGCAGAGAAAATACCCACATGCCGAAATCGCCTTCTCCTGTCCGAGACTTCGTCCGATCATCAACAACGACCGGATCAATCCGATGGACGTCCATGAGCCACAGCTCCTTCAGGTAGTCTGCGCTTATCGTCTGTTTATGCCATTTGCAAGCATTACGGTATCCACAAGAGAATGTGCGCGTGTAAGAGACAATCTGGTACAGATTTCTGCAACAAAAATCTCTGCCGGAGTCAGCACCGGAATCGGAAGCCATGTGGATGATATTGAGGATAAGGGAGATGACCAGTTCGAGATTTCTGACGGACGTTCCGTAGATGAGGTTTATCAGGCACTTCTTTCCAACAATATGCAGCCGGTTATGAGTGATTATATCTATGTATAGAGATCTTATTGCCGTAACAAACCGCCATCTCTGTTCCCGTCCTTTTACAGAACAGATTACCCGTGTCTGCAAGCTGCATCCGAAAGCTCTGATCCTGCGTGAAAAAGATCTGCCGGAAGAGGAATATTTTTCTCTTGCCCGGCAGGTGAAGGAAATCTGCGAACAGTTTAAAGTTCCATTTATTCCGCATTTTTATCCAGCCGTTGCGAGAGAACTCGGCTGCGACAGGCTACATTTACCACTTCCACTTTTGCTTGAAAATCCGAAAGTGGTTTCCGATTTTCATACAGTTGGAACTTCCATCCATTCTGTTTCTGAAGCAGTCGAAGCGGAAAAGCTGGGAACTTCCTATCTCACAGCAGGACATATTTATGTTACCGACTGCAAGAAAGGGCTCCCGCCACGGGGACTTCCATTTCTGCAGAATGTATGCCAAGCTGTGCAGATTCCGGTTTATGGCATTGGCGGAATCAAAATTGATGAAACACAACTGCACGAACTGAAAAATGCCGGTGCTGCAGGAGGTTGTGTGATGTCAGGGATGATGCACGTCTGACCGGTCATTCCTCAAAATAAAAAAGGCACTATGCAGGGTAGCATATCAAACTGATATTGTCACCTTGCACAGTGTCTTTTTTATTTCACCCGAAGTTGCACTTCTTTGCCAGCTTCTACTTTTATATTTCTGTCTGTCCGTACAATAATATGTTCATGATTCATTGTTTCAACATAATACTGTCTGTAAAACCCAAGAAATTCTTCCTGTCTTACAATTCCTTTCACAGAACCTTCTGCTGCAAATTCCAGTTCCTCCGGTCTGCAGCATATTGTATTTCCATGGATATCAGTAAAACGGTTGGATATTCCAAGGAAATCTCTTGCAAAATCATTCTGTGGATGCAGATACACTTCTTCCGGCTTTCCAATCTGAACCAACTTTCCCTGATCCATAATAGCGATCTGATCTCCAAGTACCATTGCCTCTTCTTGGTCATGCGTTACAAAAACCATTGTAATTTCATATTTCTTCTGGATTTCACGGATTTCTTCCCTCATTTTTACCCGGAGTTTCGCATCCAGATTACTAAGCGGTTCATCCAGAAGAAGCACCTTCGGTTTTGTGATCAGAGATCTGACCAGTGCTACTCTCTGCTGCTGTCCTCCGGAAATTTCCCCGATCGATGCCCCGGCATATTCTTCCATATCTACGATTTTCAAATATTCCATACCCATTTCTCTGGCTTCTTTTTTTCGGATACCACGGAACTTCAGACCATAGATCACATTTTCCAGAACACTCATATGTGGAAATAATGCATAAGACTGAAAAACAGTCGATACCGGACGCTTCTCCGGAGCCAGTGTGGTGATATCCTGGCCATCAACCAGGATTTGCCCTTTATCTGTTTTTAAAAATCCACTTATCATTTTGAGTGTTGTCGTTTTTCCACAGCCGGATGCTCCCAGAAGACACAACAGTTCTCCCTTTGGAAGGGAGAGTGATAAATCTTTTACTACTTCTTTTTCACCAAAACTTTTACTTATGTTTTTCAGTTCTAAATACACGTTTCTTTTTCCCTTTCCATGCAACAATTATTGAAAACAGCACATTTACTGAAATTGTGATCACAATAATAAATGTCGCAATCATAGATGCTTCTCCATACCGACCTGTGTTAATGCAATCAAATAATGTAAATACTGCAATCTTCTGTCCCGGTGTCACCAGGAAAATAACTGCTCCTGCTGTAACCATCGCACTTGTAAAATTATTGATAAATCCCGTTGCAAATGCCTGCTTTACATTCGGAAGAATGACATCTTTCATTACCAGAAATTTATTCGCTCCAAGATCCCGCGCTGCTGCATCAAGCTCTGTACTGATCTGCAAAAGGGAGGATGCCGAAGCCTTCGTTGTAATTGACATCTGTTTATAAATCATATTCAAGATAACAATGACCGCTGTTCCGGTAAGTTTTAACGGTTCATGATTAAATGCCAGAATATATCCGATTCCAAAACAACTTCCTGGAAGCATATACGGAAGTGTAATAATAAAGTCCAGTACTCCGCCAAATTTTATCTTTCGTCTTTCAATATAATACGAAAGTAAAATACCGATCAGACTGCCGACTATTGCTACAATAAGCGCATATTCCACACTTCGGATAAATGTATCCATATTCCGTTCCAGAAGTGCGTCCAGATACATCGTTGTAAATGTGATTTTCCCACGTAAATTTCTACTGAAACTGTTTAGAAAAATGGATCCGTATTCAAGCGCCATCATTACAAAAAAGATACCTGCGCCCAGCCATACAATCACTGCTGACAACCCACGAACCCGGAATGTATCTCCCGCTTCTACCGTCTTATTACTGTTTCCGCTGATGACTTTTTCATTTTTCTGCATTAGATAGCGGTACAGGATAAAAACAAGAATCGTCGGGATCAGAAGCAGTACATTAAGTGCCGCACTCTTATCCAGTCTGGAATACCCGATTACCTGCATATAAATCTCTGTAGAAACCGTTTCAAAACGTCCTCCGATTACCACCGGCGTACCAAAATCAGCGATCGACCGGATAAACGAAAGCAAAAAGCAGCTGAGTAGTACCGGTTTTAACAGTGGTACAACAATTCTCCACAATGTATACCCAGAGGATGCCCCAAGATCAAAAGATGCTCTTACGAGCGACATATCCATTTTCCTCAGCATTCCGATAATCATCAGTGCATTTAATGAAGAAAAGAATAACGTCTGCATTACAACAACACCAAGCCATCCATACGGGTTCAGCGAAAGTCCGAACACTCCTTTTGTGATCAGACCGTTTCTTCCGAAAAGCTGGATATAAGCGAGCGAAGCAATAAACGGCGGCGAAACCATGCTGATCAGCAAAATCGCTTCCAGAAATTTGCCCAGTTTCTTCCCTGCTGTCCATACACAGATTGATACAAGCAGCCCCAGAATTGTTGAAAAGAATGCGGATAAAACACCTACAAAAACACTGTTTTTTACAAGCTGCAGATTGGCACTGAAGATGCTCTTGTAAACTTCTGTCGAAAATCCCTCTTCTCCCACAAAACTCTGTCTGATCATGCAAAGAAGCGGATACAGAATAAAGATCAACACACCTGCTACCAGCACTGCTAATATAAAATAATCTAAAATATTATAAAAATGGGCATCATAAAATGATGCCCGTTTTTCTCTAGGTTTTCTATTCTTCACCTTTATCTCCCATCAAAGTATTCCACTTATCAAGAATTGTAGTTCTTTCTGCTCCAAAAAGTGAAAGATCTTCTTTCATCAGTTTGCTCTGGTCAAAATCGAGTTCAAGTCCTTCTATACTTGGTTTTACTAATAAACAAGTATTTTTATGATCGATTTCTGCAAGCATCTTCATATTTTCATCATCTGAGAAGAACCATTTGATAAATGCTTTTGCTGCTTCTGTGTTTTCTGCATTTGCAAATGCTGCAACACCTTCCGGAACATATGGCATTCCATCTGTCGGATATACAACTTCAACATCTGCCTGTTCTTTCAGTTCATCTAAAGTTCCATCAATATAAGTAATACCGATTCCAACTTCACCGGCTGCAGTCTTAGTGCTCGGATCAGAACCACGTTTTGAGTAATAATCTACATTCTTATTCAGATCTTCAAAGTATTTCCAGCCTTCTTCTTCTCCCTTTGTCTGAAGAAGTGCATTTACTACTGCGTAGTTTGTTCCTGAAATAGCCGGGTTAGACATCAGAACTTCACCCTGATATTCTTCTTTTGTAAGATCATCCCAGGACTTTGGAGCTTCAAGTCCTTTTTCTTTTAAAATATCATTGTTAACAATAAATCCTACAACTGTAACACCTTTAGAGAACCAGTAATTATCACTGTCTTTATATTCCGGTGCAAGATCATCTGCTGCATCAAAATCTACCTTTTCAAGAAGGTTATTATCTTTTGCATCCATAAATGCATCGATTCCGCCCCCGAACCACAGATCAGCTGCCGGTGTTCCACCTTCTGCTTTGAGCTTTGACAATACTTCTCCAGAAGACATGGAAATAAATTCTACCTTCGGTCCTACTTCTTCTGTAAACTTATCAAATAATGGCTGATAAGCATCACCTGTTGTAACAACCTTCAGAGTTCCTTCCAGTTTCTTTGTCTCTTTGTCGTCTTTCTTGGTTTCTTCTTTTTTTGTAGTCTCTTCCTTTTTATCTGAGCTTCCACAGGCTACCATACCTGCTGCCATTGATACTGCAAGGAGAAGAGCTGCAAATTTTTTCATTTTTTTCATAATATTCCTCCCTTTAACATATCTCTGATATTATTCCGACATGCTTTTTACATTCTAGCACCAGATATTTTAATTTTCAAATTGTTTTTCTCTATAGATAATCATTCCTATAGTTTCTATCTATTTTTTATTTTTATTTTCTATAAAAGAAATGCATGTGGGATACTGTACTGTCTTTACCGTTTTATTCAGTAAAAGCATTTATATCCTACACGCACTTCGTTTTACTCTCTTTTATAATTATCCCGCCAGATGAAGCACTCCGATCAGCAAAATACCACACAGTCCATAGTAAGCTACAACCGCAACAAGGTCGTTGATGGTTGTAATAAGTGGTCCGGACGCTACCGCCGGGTCGATATTGATCTTCTTGAAGAACAGAGGAATCAGTGTACCCACCGCACCGGAAATTACCATTGCCACCATCAGAGACAGACCGATACAGCCGGATACCGCATACGCAAATGTCCAGGTCTTTCCTTTGAAAAGTGCAATATAAAGTCCTAATACGAGGAATGACAAAATTCCAAGAATCGCACCATTTGAAAATGCGATCCGCATCTCTTTGAATACCAGTTCTACTTTCTGCTTTCCTGTCAGTGATTCATCCATCAGAACACGGATCGTTACCGCCAGTGACTGGGTACCGACGTTACCTGCCATGTCCAGGATCAGTGACTGGAAACACATAATGATCGTCAGCTGGCTTACTACCTGCTCAAATACACCTACAACAGAAGATACAACTGTTCCCAGTGCCAGCAGAACAAGCAGCCAAGGGAGACGTTTTTTCATGCTCTCTTTGAGCGGCTCTTTTAAATCTTCTTCTGCAGTCAGACCAGCGAACATCGCATAATCTTCACCCATCTCATCATCGACCAAATCTACAATGCTCTGGGATGTGATAACACCGAGAAGTTTATTATCGTTATCTAGGATCGGAATAGAATTTTCCGAATAATCTTTCAATTTTTCGATACAGTCATCAATCAGCTCATGACCGTATACATATGGATATGATGTCACGATCAGATCCTCAAGACGTGTATCCTGTCTTGCCGTGATCAGGTCCTTCAGATCCATCGCACCGTAGAAGGTGTGATCCGCTGTCACCATAAAAATTGTAGAAATATTGTCATTTTTTGCTGCCTGACTGACAAGTTCGGTCATCGCCTGCTTTACAGTAAGATTCTCTCTGATCTCAATGTAATTCGTGGTCATTCTTGAACCGATCTCTTCATCATCGAATGCAGCAATAACTGCCATATCCTTTCTGGCTTCATCATCCATCAGCTCTAGCAAAAGAGCTCTCTTTTCTTTTGGAATCATCCGCAGTACATCTACAACCGCATCTGTTTCCATTCTGGAAAGAATTGCTGCTGCTTTCCGCACATCCATCTCATCCAGATATTCAGCAGCCTGCTTTTCATCGATATACTCGAAGATATCCGCAAGCATGTCCAGATTCAGAATCCGGCACAATTTCCGCCGCTCTGCAACGGAGAGATCCGGGAATACATCTGCAAGGTCATTCTCATGGTAGTCTTCCAGTTTGTTTCTCATAATTCCCGGAGAGGCATTGCTTCTTACAATGCCCAGGATCTCAGCTCTATAGTCCTGGTAGTCCTGATAATCCTGTGTATTTTCCATAACTTTCGCCCTCCTTATCCTTTTTCCAGCACAAAAACATGCAGAATCAAAGTCTAAAATTCTCCACATTTCTGTCTTTCATCCAATATTCAATTATGAATGTCAATACGGGAAAACAGGATAAGAAATGCTATACGAACAAACAGAATGAACTGCTGCCATTTTCCCATCCTGCGTATATACTTCGCCCATGACTATCACAACTGTCCATTCTGTTCACCTGCCTTTTGTTTGAATTTGATTAAGAAGTTTTCAACTTCCTACGCTATTATAATACCTTAGTCTACAAAATTCAAACCTTTCTGTTTATAAAATTATTTTTTTATCAACTTTTTTCTTATTTTAACACTTACATCATTTTATGATTTTTCTGCCCTCTTCTTTCCCCACTCGCATTTTATTTATGCATCCGATCTCGCATAAGAATTCTTCATCTGATTGCTCAGTTCATACAAAACCTTAGACAGTGTATCCGAAGTTTCCTTCTTCACCATCTTCGCAATCTCCCGGTTCGCTTCCCGTTTGATCTGCATACGCTTTGCTATATCACTTTCTTTCGTAAGATCGTCATCATACCGGTTTATGATCTGATGTGCCTTTGCCATCACATGTTCCTGGTAACGCTCAATATGGAAAATAGACTTTTTATAAGAAGCATCTGCCATCGCAGCGATCATTCTGCTTGACCAGTAGAAGTTCTCTGTTGAAACTTCCCCTGTCGTATTTGCAAAATATTCCGGTGTTTCATCAATATCTGCATAGAATGGAGCCATTACATTAAATGCATTTGATGCAAATGCCACCCATTCAATTGCGCGGGAATCTTCCGGCTGATCCGGTCTCATCTGGATCAAAGACATAAAATCATTTCGATTGATACCAATGGAACGATAAGCACCATTCATTGATTTGTCCCCGTAAGCTCCATACGGATCATAAGGTGTTCCCTGATAATGTGAAGACAGAACATATTTTACATCTTCTACTGTAACCTTCTTTTCCGGAACCATACACCACGGAATATCATCGGATACTGGTGTATAATCTGCATCCGGTCCGTCCCAGCTGTATGAATTTGGATTCAGGTAACGTTCCATAAACCAGGCTCTCGGTGTATTGTATACATGATCCGAGTCATCATGGCTTCCAAAAGCATCTCTTGGATTTAAGGTTCCATCCATGGACGGGTTCAGATGATATTTCTCAATGAATTCCTTCATATCCGGAGAACACATATAATTTTTCTGCTCACCAAGTGCATCTTCCAGATCAAATTCATCCATTCCAAGCTGGTTCGGCATCACCACATAAACCTCATCCGGCACTTTTCTGGCAATCCAGTGATGTCCGCCGATTGTTTCCAGCCACCAGATCTCATTTACATCCTCGAATGCAATTCCATTCATCTCATAAGTACCGTATTTCTCGAGAATACTTCCAAGTCTCTGCACGCCTTCTCTTGCGCTGTGGATATAAGGAAGCACGATATATACAATGTCCTCTTCCCCGATTCCACCTGCAATTTCTTCCTGGTCGTCTGACTTCGGCTGATATGTAACCAGCGGATCCGCTCCAAGCACACGTGGATTGGATGTGATCGTTTCGGTTGCCGTCATTCCTACCTGCGCTTCATTTACCCCGCTTGCCGCCCAGATTCCTTCCCCCTTGACTGCGTTCGGCATGGCGGTATAACGCATCGGATTCTCCGGTAATTCTATTTTCACATGCGAAATCACTGATTCATATACCTTCGGCTGATCTTCCGGATGGATCACCACAAATTTTTTCGGCATATAAGCGCCTGACGGTGAATCATCATTCCTTGCGATCATCGTGGAGCCGTCATACGATGCCTTTTTTCCAACCAGTATTGTTGTACAAGCCATTTCATTTTCCTCCTGTTATCTCCTGACAAAATCTTTTCGTCTAATTGAAATTATAGAATCATTCCTTCTTTTTTTCAACCACCAGACAATTTGTATATATTTTAAATTTTTCGTGGACGAATTCGTAAAAACAAGGTAAAGTAATTTTATAAACTTTACACTTTACTCGAGAGGGATTTCCTTATGAATAATGACAAGGATAATGCAACTTTATATGCTGAGCTGGAAGCCGAACGTTTTATGACAGATCAGATTTCCCTGCTTCATGAAGCAGAGGATCTGGCTGACGGTATCAATTTTATGCTCAAATCGCTCGGAGAATTTACAGACGCCGACCGTGCTTATGTATTTGAAACCAGTGAAAATCATACTTCTACCAATACTTATGAGTGGTGCGCCGCAGGAGTCACCCCGCAGATCCGGAATCTGCATGATATTCCTTTTGAAAGCATGCCAAAATGGATCGAGGTTTTTCTTCATGGTGAAAATATTCTGATCGAAGATCTGGAGGCTTACCGTGAATCTATGCCTCTGGAATATGAACTGTTAAAAGTTCAGAACGTTTCTACCCTGATCGCCTTTCCTATTTCTGTACACGAAAAGCTGATTGGTTTCGTTGGCGTAGATAATCCGGATATGGAGAAATCCAACCTGCTCCACCGCCTGCTGTCCCTTCTTGGAAAATATGTCGGAACCATGATCAAAGATCATAAGAATGAGCAGATGCGCCTGGAGGTTGTTGCCTCCAAATCCCGTCTGGATTATCAGCTGGAGATGGACGAAATTCTTCGTGGCGCACAGATCGGTATCTGGACGCTTGAGATGGATGGCGTTAAAGCTCCCCGGCTGCACCCAAATCCTACAATGTGTACTCTTCTTGGTGTGTCACAAGAGATGTCTCCTGAAGAAGTTTATCAGTTCTGGTATCACCGGCTTCCTCCCAAATACGTAACCCCGGTGCTTGATTATATACAGAAGGTCATTCACGAAAGTTATTCAGAAATCACATACCCATGGAATCATCCGTTACTTGGACAGATCTGGATACGATGTGGCGGTATCCTCTATCCGGATTATCAGGGAAATGGAATATGCATCCGTGGATACCATCAGGATGTCACCCGTAATATCGAAAATGAACGTAAATACCAGAACCTGACCGCTGCAACCAGTCAGATTTATCATGCAATTTACCATATCGATCTGATTCAAGACCGGATTGAAAAGCTTGCCGGTGCCAACCAGAACTATACACCGACCGGAGTTGTCACTTCCGCCACTGCGCAGTTAAATGATATCCTTGAGAAAATGGTTGCACCGTCACATCACGAGATCATGCAGTATTTCTTTGATCTGACAACGGTAAATGACCGGCTGCACGGAAAGCTTTTTATAAGCCGGGAGTATCCATCTCCACAGGGGATCTGGCGCCGTGCCACCTTTATCGTCCAGAACCGCGACACTGATGACGATGTTACAGAAATTCTTTATGTAACCCAGATCATCGATGATTACAAGCAGAAAGAACTGGCTTACCAGCAGGAGCTGGTTAAGGCGGTCGAATCCGCAAATCAGGCAAATACAGCCAAGACCGACTTCCTCAACCGGATGTCACATGATATCCGCACCCCTCTTAACGGAATTCTTGGAATGCTTGATATTGCACAGAAAAATGAAACAAATCCCAAAGCACTGCTGGAGTGTCATGAGAAAATGCGTACTGCTGCTTTTCACTTAAAAGCTCTTGTCAACGATGTCCTGGATATGCAGCGGATGGAAACAGACCGATTCTTCCTTGAACAGATACCATTCGACATCCGCGAGATCCTTGACAATTGCTGGAGTATGCTGGAGGCACAGGCTTCCCGGCTTGATATCACTCTGAAAAAAATAAAACCGGGCAGTTTAAAATATCCTTATCTGATCGGAAGTCCATTACATATCCGTCAGATTTTCATGAATCTTTTAAGCAATGCAATTAAATACAATAAGCCCGGTGGTTCGATCTCTATACACGCAAAGATCATCAGGCAGGTACATCAGAATGTTATTTACAAATTTATAATTTCTGATACCGGTATCGGTATCAGTCCGGAATTTCAGAAGCATATTTTTGAACCTTTTGCACAAGAAGATACCGGTGCCCGGACGATTTACAAAGGGACCGGGCTCGGTATGGCGATCGTTCACAGACTGGTACAGGAAATGGGCGGTACGATCCAGTTGAAAAGTGAAAAAAATGTCGGCTCAACTTTTACTCTGATCCTGCCATTTACCATTGACGAGCATCAACCTTCCGCCTCTGCGGAAACTGCCACTGATACTCCGGCAGATCTTACGGATCTTCATATTCTTGTTGTAGAGGATAATGAACTGAACCTTGAGATTGCTGTTTTCTCTCTGGAAGCCGCAGGACTTAATGTATCCACAGCCATCAACGGACTAGAAGCCGTCCGGCTTTTTGAAAAATCAAAGCCATATGAATACGACATCATTCTTATGGATATTATGATGCCGGTTATGAATGGTCTGGATGCCGCAAAGGCGATCCGCGGGCTTTCCCGCCCTGATGCCACAACGGTTCCAATCATTGCCCTCAGCGCCAATGCTTTTACGGAAGATATCCAGAAGTCAAAGAATGCCGGAATCAATGAGCATCTCGCAAAGCCACTGGAAATGGATAAGGTGTTGAAAGTGATTGCATCATATTGCAAGTAGCAGAAAGAAACAGATACTCGCTATGTATTGCATATTTTTTCAGAGTTTCTGTTTTATAAAAAATCGGATTATCAGGCGATCTGTCATTTCCCCGATAATCCGATTTTTATTTTACTTACATCTCAAATGCTTTCTTTATACTGTCATAATGCAGAAACTTTCCTTCCGCCGCAAATGCCTTAATTTCATCTAATGTTGCAAACATATAACCATCTGTCTCCGCCTCCTGAAGATGGAGATCTTTTTCATCAATATCCATCACAAAACGATACACATCTACGAAATAATTATCTCCTTCCCCCGGATTCTCTCTCTTGTAAGTGAAAAGATAACCTCCGTCTGCCCGGCTTGCATCCAGTCCTGTTTCTTCTCTGACTTCTCTTAATACAGCATCGTAAGACGCTTCTCCCGCCTGCGCAGCACCGCCGGATACCTCCCACCAGCCCGGTGCCCAGGCTTTCGTCATTACCCTTTTAGTGATCAGAAATTTCCCGTCCGGTCTTGCTACAACGCCAAGAACAGTAAGGTGATACTCCCCGTTCTTCAGACACCAGTCATTGCGCTTCATCGTTCTTCCTGTTGGTTTCTTATCTGCATCATAAATATCCCATAATTCCATTGTCTGCATCTCCTGTTCTTCTTGTCTGTAGTTTCTTATGTCATTATAATATGTCTTTCAGAACTTCACAATCCTTTATCGTCAGTTTCTCTCTGCCTTCCAGTTTTTCCTTACACTCCTTCTCTCTGTAAATCCTACAATATCTTTCAACAGTATAATCAGTTCAAATCCGCTCCGGTACGGATAATCTCTTCCCCAGATATGCACTATTCCCTGAAAAGATGCGAACTCCCGTCCCATTACTTTTAACCAGAAAACAGCTGCATGCTCCGATTTTTTTACCAGCTCCAGTTCCTTTCCCGCTTCAAGATACCGTCTTCTTTTCTGATTTCTCCTGACCTGTGCTTTCCGCAGTAATACACCATTCTGCTCGCAAGTTTCATCCAGATACAGCAAAAGCCCGTCAAATCCTGTGAAATTGATCTGTGCATCCTCTCTTTTGGCATCCTTCCAGTACAGAATATTTCCAGACGGAATCCTCCCTTTTTCCCAGTACATCCGGATAAAGAAAAGCTCCCCGATATGTCTGTTATCATCCAGCGACCGGTCTTCTGTTTTTTCAGCAAATACTGTCTGCATTTTTATCCCCCTCATTTATATTTATCCTCTTCTTTTTTTCTTCCTTTTCCAGCACAAGATCACGCCTGCCACAAACAGATTCAGTCCGATCACAGCGTACCATCCCCGATACGTCTTCTCGCCTGTCCGGATCGGCTCCGCTCTCTCCGTCACCTCACAGCGTACGCCCCGCACCAGAAGCCGTTTGGTATTGATACCGTAAGGCGTACATGTCAGTAATGTGCAGTAATCCTTCTCCTTATCCAGGGCAAGCAGTCCCGTTTCCTCCGGTTCTACAATATCGATCCGATCGATTTGATAGAAAATCGTCTGCCGGAGCACTGTAATTGTAAAATAGTCTCCCACCTTCAGCTTGTCCAGATCCGAGAAAAGTTTCGCCCCCGGCAGTCCTCTGTGGGAAGAAAGCACCGCATGTGTTCCCTTTCCGCCTATCGGGAAACTGCTTCCTTCCACATGTCCTGCGCCATTGCAGATTGCAAAATCACCCGTTCCATGGTAAATCGGAAGTTTCAACCGGATTGCCGGAATTTCCAGATATCCCATCACACCGTCAGATGTCATATTCAAAAGTGTTCCATAACTATCAGCATTTTTGTCATTCGGCACTGGGTTATTCTGTTCCAGAAGCATCACATTATACGCTCTTGTCTGTGCGATTATTTCCTCTTCCTTCCTGGCATCCAGCTTCTCCACTGACCTTTCATATCCATCTACCACCCTGCTTTGCCGACCGGCATTCCAGATCTTTCCGACTTTTGGATAGAGCATGACCGCGATTCCCACAAAAAGGATTCCTGTCCATATAAAAAAGAAAATTCTTCCCCTTCGTTCCGGCTCATTCACTATCATACAATTCGTTTTCGTCTTTTTGCATTCAACAGGACAACTCCTGCAACAATTGCAATCAGTACTCCACTGACCGTAAAGATCATTTCACCTGTTCCACCTGTCCCCGGAAGAAGTTTTCCTGATTTATTTACAACAACTTTTACCTTTGCTGCAAAATCTGCATTTGTATAAGTTACCTTTGTCTCAGTCTCGCTTTCTGTAACATTTCCGTTTTCATCAAGATATGTACTGGCGTCCGTCCTTGTCGCCCTGATCTTTTCGGCACTTACCAGAAATGACTCCGTCAGCTTGTTATATCCTTCTGGTGCTTTTGTTTCTGTAACTCTGTAATCACCCATCTTCAGACCTTTGATCACCACAGCTCCATCACTTCCGGCTTTCACCTTTCCGTTTCCGGTCTGTCCGCCTTTTACAGTATACACACCGCTTTCTTCTTCTGCCTGAACCGGGAACGGCACTTCAAATTCCACTCCGGTAAGTGCCTCTCCTTTTTCATTGACCTTCTGGATCACAACCGCATAGGTATCTGTTGTTGTAGAATCCTCTATCGAGCTTTTTCCCGGTTCCTCTGTCGTATAATTCCATGAAAATCTGGCACTGTTCTTATTTCCTTCACCGTCGATCACTGCTTTATCGTTTAACGCAGCCGTATAATCAATGGTAATTCTTGCCCCGGTATCATAAAGATTTTTCCAGCCATTTTCTCCTTCATCCGCTGCCCAAGGGATCGTAACCGGGAAAGTTGTATTTTCAAACTGTTCCAGCGGTTCTTCTTCAATCATCACAGATGTGATCTTTGCTGCATCAAATCCAGTCGGAAGAGTATCTTCAATGATGAATTCCTTGATCTGCTTGTCTGCAACATAATTCGAGGTGTTGATCTGTAAACGGAAATGAACCGTTTCACCGATACTGACATTATTTTCCTTTACCTGTTTACCATCGTCAAGTACAATACTTTTCCCTCCGGCATTCCCGTCATTCCCCGGAGTCCACTGCGGCTCCTTACTGTTTTTGTCCACGATCTGCGCGTCTTTTGCAACACTCGTTACCATGATCATACCGCCATCTTTTAAAGTGCTGGTGACATAATAATAGCCGTATGGAAGACCGGTGATTTTTAATATAGAGCCATCGGAAGTTTTACTGCATACTTCCTTTCCATTTTCTTTTATCCAGGCAATTGCCCCTTCAGAAAGTTGCTCTTTAGATCCAGCTTCATATGCATCCTCAGTCGCAGTTATATTTCCTGCTGAATCCTTTTTAAAATAAGGATTTTCAGAAATATCTTTTTTTGTATATGCTACCGAAGTCCCTTCCGTATTCACTTTTGCATCAAATATCTTATAAATTGTATAATGAATCCCTTTTGATGCATTCTCAATCGTAATACTGCCATTACCTCCTGCCCCCGATACACTTTCCTGTGCAAATGCCGTCATCGACATCCCCACGATCGTTACTGCCATTACCAAAACGGATAACAGCCGTCTCAATTGTCTCATTCTTTTTCCTCTCTTTCTTTTTATTTTCGGATCCTTTCCTCATTTTACACATCCATACAACCGATTTCCGTTTCTTTTCCGTCCAGAAACCGTTTCTTTTTCATCCTTTTTTCGTTTCTTTTACAAAATCTTTTGAACCATTCATTTTTTATTCCTTTTACAGCAGACATTCACAATCAAAAAACTATACAAAGAATGTGTAGTCCAATAAAATCTCTTCAAAAAAATCGGGAGGCTGTCTGATAACAGTCTCCCGATTTTTGCTATATTCCCCATTATTCTTTTTGATTCAACAACGTTCCCAAAGTGTTTTCCGCCCAGCTGTAATTCGTCATATACACTCCTTTGAACAGCTTTTTATGTTTTTCCTCATCCTCCAGGTAGTCATACAGATCACACTCCACATGCTCTGTGCGGATACGGCTCTCCTGATTTACCCGATGCAGGACTCTTTCGATTCCGTATGCATTTAACGTTCTCCGAAGTTCTTTTATCACTTTGCGGAATTTATCTTTTATTCTTTTTTCTGTACATTCATCCTCCCATAAATAACTGATCGCATCCCCCGTCGTCACAAATCCTCCTCTTCTGTCAACCAGAAGTGCCAACAGTTCTTTGGCTTTCTTACATGAAAAAGGAATCGTTTCCCCATCCACAAAAATATCAAAATAACCGAATGTGCGGATTACAATCCTTTTCCCTTCCATCTTTGTCAACTCACTATACATTCTCTTTTCCCCCTTCATTTAATGAGAATCTTTATCATCATACACTATCCAAATGAGCAGACTCAACATTCCATGCCAAAACATTACTTTCGTAACTTTTTCACACTATTCGACATTCCACTTTAACACTCTCTTCTTCTGAAATCTTTCATCTCTTTTCCATCTAACGCTGCATATTCCAGAACATCATCTGTGTTATATACAAGCTTTAATGAGAAAAACGGCTGCTCATTTTCAAGGAGTTCAAAAAAGATCCGATCCCCTTCCCACAATTCCAGTTCTCCGATCTTAGACTTTTCTACCCATTCCAGTTCTCCTTCATCACACGCAATCGGCGTTCCTGTAAAACCATCTGCCGTATAAAGCGACATATATTCTACTACATCTTCGCCATATACAAAGGTTACAATCCCACGATATCTCCAGGATGTCAGCGTGTATCCCGTCTCTTCCCATACCTCACGAAGAAGACATTCCTCCGGGCTTTCCCCTTTTTCAAAATGACCGCCTACTCCGATCCACTTGTCTTTATTGATATCATTTTCTTTGACAGTCCGGTGAAGCATCAGATATTTTCCATCCTGTTCAATATAACAAAGTGTGCTTAATTTTACCATTTTACGTTCCCTTTCATACACAAAATATTTTATGAAAATTATAATCTATCTTCTGGTATTTCTCAACTTCCATAACCTGTCTTTTTCCACCATTCCTCCTTCTCTTTAATTGCAAATATTGTCCGCAAATAGTATAATGATGTTTAAGGATTGTGGGAATTGCGTAGCAATGGAGCAATCCAGTTACATCAGTAAGTGGCAAAATTCACTTTTGACACTCACATCGTATAATATCTTCAAATAGACCAAAATTGTAGATAAGGAGTCTCTGTTTTGACAAAAGAAAACTATAAAATAAGCAAAATCCAGATCGGATTTTACTATCTTCTGATGTTCCTGATACTTATCTGGTTTCTGGTAATACAATTCACAGGAATTAACAATCACAATGCCAGAATCCAATCCAGCGACATCACATATCGTGGTACTTTTACCTGGATTCACTCCGATGGGAGCAAAGAACAGATTGCCGTCCCCGGACATTACAATGTTCCTGCAAAAGAGACTATGGTCATTACCACAACACTTCCTGAAAATTATACACAAAGTTCACTTGCTATACGTTCCTCTCTGCAGGATATCCGTTTCTATATTGACGGAGTGCTTCGCACTGAATACACAACCAAAGACCATCGACTGACTGGGAAAAATTCTGCCAGCTGTTATGTTTTCTGTCCTACTTCAGCAGCAGATGCAGGAAAAGAACTCCGTATTGAGCTGACTACCAATACCTCTAACTATTCCGGTGTAGTCAATGAGATCTATTCCGGAGACAAGAGTGATATCTGGGAATATATTTTTGAATCTTACGGACTTGAGACTATTATTGCTTTCTTCATCTTGTTCGCCGGTATCATTACCATCCTTTTCAGTATCGCACTCGGAATTGTCTATGACAGAAAATTCGATATGGAATATCTTGGATGGTGCATGACCATGGGAGCTGCATGGATGCTCGGCGAATCCAAGCTCAGACAGCTTATAGTTCCGAATCCCTCTGCACTGGGGACTTTATGCTTTGTGATGATCATGCTCGTTCCGATCCCGGTACTTTTTTATGCAGATCTCATTCAGCAGGGGCGTTATAAAAAGCCTTACTTTTACCTTGGCTGTGCGGCATTTGGTAACTTTTTGATCTGTCTGGTTCTTCATCTGACTGGCATTGCTGATTTTATTGAAACTCTGCCGTGCGCCCACGTGATTCTTGCAGTCACCTTCTTTCTGATTTTCCTGACTTTCTGTCTGGATATGCGAAAGAAAGAATACCGGAAAAACAAATTGGTGCTGATTGGCCTGATCATTGCAATGCTTGCCATCGCCATCGAATCCATTTCTACATATTTTGTAGTTTTGATTTCCGGTCTTTTTATTGGTGTCGGCATGTTGATCCTTCTTTTCATTAACATTATCCGTACAATAAAGAATGTGCATACCATTGAAATGCATCGTCAAAAAGAGGAGCTTTTGAAACGTAAACGGCAGATGGAAAAAATTTCCTTACAGATGATGCAGACTCTCTCTACAACCATCGAGGCCAAGGACGAATACACCAGAGGGCACTCCCATCGTGTTGCGGAATACTCTGCACTGATTGCGCAGGAAATGGGTTGGAATCGCTCTGAAATCGTCAATCTCCGACATGCAGCTCATCTGCATGATATCGGAAAAGTCGGCATCCCTGATATTATTTTAAACAAGCCATCCAGACTGACAAACGAAGAGTACGCTGTTATTAAGGAACATACGGTTATTGGTGCTGAGATTTTGAAAAATGTTTCGATCATCAATCATGTAACCGAAGTTGCCCGATCTCATCATGAGCGTTATGATGGTCATGGTTATCCGGACGGTCTAAAAGGTGAAGAAATTCCGATCCATGCGCGAATCGTTGCTGTTGCTGACAGCTATGACGCAATGAATTCCCGCCGTATTTACCGTAATTCTCTTCCAAAAGAAACAATTTATGAAGAAATACGCAAAAACAGAGGAACTCAGTTCGATCCGGAAATCGCAGATATTTTTCTCAGACTGATGGATGAGAATCGTCTGACGATCACAGATACTTATCTGGAAATTGATGACGAGCCAGCTCTTCCTGGCATGGAATTTGAAATCAGCAACTTCATTTCCAATGTTATGAATACGATGAAGAGCCAGGAGGAAGTAGAAAATTTTGATCTTCTTACCGGACTCCCTATGCGAAATACCGGTCAGAAAATGATCGCACAGCTGATGCAGGAACACAATGGCTGTCTGATCTTTATGGATATGGATAATCTGAAAAAGATAAATGATATCTACGGTCATAAAGCCGGCGACCGTGCACTGAAAGCACTTGGAGCTCTCCTCTCCGAGCATATCGGAAATTCGGTTGGCTGCAGGTTTGGTGGCGATGAATTCCTTCTTTTTGTACCGGATGCCGGTAAAAATGAAATATCCGAGCTTATGGAAACTCTGTTTTCCCGCTTTGATTCTGAGAAGAAAAAAGATTTTGAGATCCGTGTTGCATCCATTTCTGCCGGACTTTGCATGTGTACCAAGGGAGATTCCTTTGACGAGTGTTCTTCCAAAGCAGATAAAGCACTCTATTATGTCAAGCAAAACGGAAAACACAATTTCTTTTTCTATCAACAGATGGACAATACCGTATTCCCGGTTTCCAGCGTAGCAAAAGATCTTTCCCTTGTGGCAAAAGTACTTCGCAACAGCGGAAACTATTCCGGAGCACTTAATCTTAATTACCGTGAATTTTCTAAGATTTATGAGTACATCAACCAACTTGGAGAACGACATAAATACCATTGTTTCCTGGTCATGGTCACAATGGAAACCTCTCCGGATTCTATGATGTATATTGAAAATATTGAACAGGCACTGGAATACATGGAGGAAGCGATCCGTCACAAGATCCGTAAGATTGACGTGTGTACACGGTATAGTGCCATGCAGTATCTGATCATTTTATTTGAACCAGATGAAAGTCAGATTTCAAAAGTTATGGACCGTATTTTTATTCAGTATTATAAACTGTACGATAAACGGAATTTCATTCCGAAGTATGAATATCTTCCGATGAATGAACACTCGGAGGAAACAAATCCTCAAAACACTTCAGATCACCTTAACCAAGAGATCCATCCAGTATAGAAATTTTCCTGCATACCAGATCACGACAGCAAGAGATCCCTGCACCATTTACGGCACAGGGATCCCTTTAATCTCTTTCAGTTCCATTCCAATTAGCTAGAAGCACTCCAGAAATATTTCCAGAATCTCCTCATGTGTCATCTTCTTATAACTTCCATCCACCAGATAACAAGAATCCGCAATTTCTTTCAGATCCTCTTTTTTCTCCACGCCTACTTCCCGAAGTGTTGTCGGAAGTCCGATCTCTCTGATAAAATCAGCCAATGCCTCTACGCCAGCTTCAGCCATCTCTTCATCGGTACGTCCATTTCTCGGAATTTTCCATACATTTTCCGCAAACCGGGTAAATTTCTTTGCGCCTGCCTGACAGATATGCCGATAATAAACCGGATGCAGCACAGCAAGTCCACATCCATGACTGCAGTTGGTATAAGCACTGATCTGATGCTCCATCTGATGGCATTCAAAATCACATTTTTTGCCGAGCTTGATGATCCGGTTCTCCGCCATGGTAGACAGCCACATCAGATTACTTCTTGCTGTATAATCCCCCGGATTTACCAATGCCGCACGAAGACTTGTTATCACGCCGCGCATCAGAGCTTCCGAAATATCATCTGATACGTTATCCTCGTCCGGCTCACTGAAATAAGTCTCCATAACGTGAGACAGGATATCAAAGCTTCCTGCCACCATCTGTTTTGTCGGAACAGTATAAGTGTAAGTCGGATCCATTAATGCAAATTCCGGATTGCATTTCGGATAATCCCGGTCTGTCTTGATCATGACCTCTTCATTGGTAATAACTGCTCCCCCGTTGCACTCACTGCCTGTTCCGGACGCTGTTACGATCACGCCAAGTGGCATCGGTTCAAAATCCACAACACCCTTCTTCGCCCAGTACTCATCCCACACATCTTTCTCGCTGACCGCTGCCATGGAAATTGCCTTGCTACAGTCCATAACCGAACCGCCGCCGACTGCAAGGATCCAGTCCACCTGTTTTTCCTTTACCAGCTTTGTGCCTTCAAGCACCTTCTTATAAGTCGGATTTTCCATGATCCCCGGAAATTCAATGATCGTTTTCCCGGCTTTTTCAAGTGCTGCTATGACTTCCTCATAAACTCCATTTTTCTTGATCGAGCCGCCGCCATAGGCAAGCAGAACCTTATCCCCATGCACCGCAGCGATTTTCGGCAGATACTCACCGACACATCCTTTCCCGAAATATACTTTCGTTTTATTTTCAAAAATAAAGTTATTCATCCTTTTTCTCCTTTATGTAATTTAAGCAAAATATGTTTCGGCAGATTTTCTTTTTTCAATGATCTATTCCGAAACATCCCTCTTTTTCCACAGATACTTATATTATAGTCCCTGAAAAAATTTATCGTCAACATCTTTCCGGTTTGCACACATTCCAAAATGGAACCCGCAATTTTCCCGACT
This sequence comes from Coprococcus sp. LG101-27, assembly GCF_027695515.1. NCBI lineage: Bacteria > Bacillati > Bacillota > Clostridia > Lachnospirales > Lachnospiraceae > Coprococcus > Coprococcus sp. LG101-27. The sequence continues at coordinate 207,434 of NZ_JAQEUJ010000003.1, read as the reverse complement.
AACTTCTTTACATGGTTTTCCATACCATCATGTAGTTTATACAGGTTTCTCTCCAGCAGTTTTTATTCAATTTGTAACTGTTCAGAGCCAAGCAAAATTTCATAAAACAGGTGTAAAATGCTTGCATTTTTAAGACTGTTTTTGAAAATTTATTCGGCGGATACGCCACACTTACGAAATGCGTAGCATTTTGGAGGTTGGCTCTGAACAGTTACTTCAATTTTAAAAAAGCATGCAAAATAAACAGATATATGGTATGATAGAAAGCAAAAAACAGAAAGTACAGGAGGGTTAACATATGTATATTACTTGTCTGGATGTCGAAGGAGTACTTGTACCGGAAATCTGGGTTGCATTTGCAGAAGCAAGTGGAATTCCGGAACTGAAAAGAACCACAAGAGATGAACCTGATTATAACAAACTGATGCGTTGGAGACTGGATACTTTAAAAGCGCATGGTCTCGGGATCAAAGAAATTCAGGAAACAATTTCCAAGATTGATCCGCTTCCGGGCGCAAAAGACTTCCTGGATGAGCTACGTTCCTTCACCCAGGTAATCCTTCTCAGTGATACCTTCACCGAATTTGCAATGCCGCTCATGGAAAAGCTTGGTCATCCGACACTTTTCTGCAACAGTCTGGAAATTGCGGAAAATGGTGAGATCACAGACTTCAAGATGCGTGTGGAAAATTCCAAACTAACAACCGTAAAGGCACTGCAGTCCATCGGATTTGAAACAATTGCAAGTGGGGATTCTTACAACGATCTGGGCATGATCCAGGCAAGTAAGGCAGGATTCTTATTCCGTTCAACCGACAAGATCAAAGCGGATTATCCGCAGATCCCAGCCTATGAAACCTATGAAGAGCTGCTTGGCGCAATTAAAGATGCAATGAAATAAAAGATAATTGCATATTGCATAGCGATATGCGTAAAAAACCTTACCGGTTTTCAGTTTTTACGTCTGAAAATTGGTAAGGTTTCTCTTTTTTATGCAATATAAAATAATGTCCGGTGATTACAAACACAGCCTCTACACACTGCACTTCTCATATGCAAACAATGCAGCTCCAAGCGCACCACAAAGCTGTGCCTCGTCGCAAATATACAATTTTGCATCCAGCTTTTCTTCCAGTGCTTTGATGATTCCAGGATTCTTTGCCACTCCGCCTGTCATCATATATTCTCCCGGATTCTTTTTCCCAAGACGTGCCGCCAGTGCTCCTACTTTCGAAGCAACCGACACATTCAGACCATGGATGATATCTGCCACATCTTTATTCTGAGCCACAAGTGATACCACCTCTGACTCAGCGAACACCGTACACATACTGGAAATCACAATATTTTCCTTCCATTCCAATCCTTTTGTACTCATCTCTTCAAGAGAAAGTCCCAAAGTCCGTGCCATCATTTCCAGAAACCTTCCGGTTCCTGCCGCACATTTGTCATTCATCAGGAAATTCTTTACTGCGCCATTTTCATCGATGCTGATCGCCTTGATATCCTGTCCGCCGATATCGATCACCGTCCGCACATTCGGGTTCAGGTAATGCGCACCTTTGGCATGACAGGTGATCTCTGTAATACTGTCATCCCCGCTTTCAATATAAGCACGTCCATATCCCGTCGTGACAATTCTGACGATTTCTTCTTTCTTAATTCCTGCCTTCTCTATGGCAAGATCCAGGCTTTTCTCCGCACTCATCATCGCTCCGCCGCCTGTCGGAATGATCATCGTAGATTTAATTTTTCCGTCCTGATCCAGAATCACAACGTCTGTACTTGTAGAGCCACTGTCGATCCCTGCTACATAATATATTCCTGACTCCATCTTTTTTCTTGCCTCCTCACTGATTCCTTTTCCCGGATCCATGTCTTCCGATCCTTCAATCGTTTCTGCAAACGCCTGGATTCTCGTCAGTAACTGTCCAGCGCTCTGACTTGTAAAATCCGTCTCGATTTTCAGAAGCGGTACTTTGATATTCTTTTTAATGCTCGCATATTCAAATCCATAATAATCACAGAATTTGATCGTATGATAAATAATTCCCTTCAAGTTTGGATCCAGATACAGCTGATTTCTCCGAGTGTTGTTATTCATTCGGAAACATGGGATCTGGCAAAGCAGGGCATCCGCATAAGCCAGAAACATTTTTTCTTCATCCATCTGTCTCATCTGCTCCGGAACAACTGCAAGCTGTCTTCCGCCGGTGCAAGTAAGATTGTTCACGTCCATCTGAATATTATCCCGGATCATTTTTTCAAGAATACCCGTTACACGCACACCCAGCAGACCAATGTATGGCTTCATTTCTGTCTCATTTTCTGTAAATGAATTTAAAAATGCTTCCTTATCAAAAGTTTTTCCGGAAAATTTTTCGTATGCTTTTTTCAGGCGCATGATTGCCTGTGCATACTTTACCTTCTCACATTCATTATCTTCATGCGGAAGGTCCAGCATATATAAAAATTTGCATTTTCCGGTGCTCTCTACAATATCATAAACTCTCCGCGCAGAATCACAGCAGTTCACAAGTACAAGCTGCTTGACCTTTCCTTCCAGAACTGCCTGAATCACAGATTTCCCAAAGCCGCACAGATTTGCGTGTGCGATCTGATCCGACATTTCAAAGTTCTCCGGCATTTCCTCCAGTACGGCACACTCTTCTCCAAATGCATTCAATAACTCTACCGGCGTATATTTACAGACATAATGTATCATCTGACCCAGCCCCCTTTCCGTGATTTGCGGCATATTTTTCTGCTTTATTTACCTTCAGCATCTCCATATAAGCCTGAAGTCTTGTAGAAATCTGTCCATCACTGCTGTTTGCCGGATTACATCCATCTCCATCAAGGATCATGGTCGGGATCCCTGCTTCCTCAAGCGATCCTTTGATCAGACTGGAAGCTCCGATCGTACCTTTGCATCCCCAATGTGTAAAAAGGATTCCTCCATCCACATTTGTCTGCTCCGCAAGCTCTTTTGCCTTCTGGATTCTCTGCTTGACGCTTCCATTGTAAATGCAGTTCACCATCTTTTCTGCCATGGACTCATACGGATCTTCATAATGTGTCTTCTGAAATCCGTCTGCCACAAAGTCACAGGCACTGATATGAATCTGGTCACTGTAATTGAAAATATCCTTTACCGGTTCCTGCAAAAATGGCATCATATGCATCCAGAGAATATGCAGACCTTCGCTCTTCGGTGCCTTTTTCACATCTTCCAGAAGCAATTTCGTATACTTGACTGCCTCCTGCGAACCCGCCATGAGGTGGCACATGAAAATCGCGTACAGCTCATTGGTCAGGCTCGTGACCGGATCATGTTCTTTGCGCAGTGCCAGCTGTTCATGATAATATGCGGCTGCCTGGTTGCTGTTATTGACCGCCTGCCGTACTGCCTCTTCGGAAATCTTCTTTCCAGTAACATCTTCTAAAAATGCTTTCAACTCCCGGAGCTGATCTGCCACATATTTTACAGAATCTTCGTTCTTGTCATACGGTACATCTATAAAAAATCCCGGAAGCATATTTTTCTGCTTCAGATACGGGAAGGTCATCATATTGCTGTCACATGCCAGATTTGTGTAGATCATACATTTTGGCTTTGGCACAAGTCCGGATAGTGCCGCTCCAAGGAAAACTCTGTGATAGGAGCACATCGTTTCCGGAAATCCCTCTTCTTCTGTTTTTCTCAAAAATGTCTGCTCACATCTTGTTCCCGCGATAAAGCAGGACATTGCTTCTACCGAATACGGAGTCAGCCCTGCCGCCGTCAAAAGCTCTCCCGGAACAAAGATGCTGACCATCGCTGAATTTTCAGGCTTTGAAAGTGCCTGGATGATATTTTTCATAACAATTCTTGCTACATACTGTCCCGATTTGGGCAGCTTTTTATCTGCAAAAAAGAGCAGTCGTTTCTCCTGAAGTCGGTATCCTGTAAGAAGAAGCCTGCGCGCCTTCCCGGGATCCTCCAGAGACATACTGCTCACTGCGTTACCAAATTTTTGTATAATGTCCATTATAGAATTCCTCTCTGTTTTGCCTTTACTTGCTGTCTGATATATTATAGCAGTTGTGTCGGGAAAGTAAAGAGGAATCTATTGACTTCAACGGAACCAATGGAACGTACTTTTTTCAAGATATAATATCTGCTCTTCTATCTCTTACTCAAATTTAATAGCTATCTCAAGAAATTTTCATTGACTCTCGAGTGCGCTTCTATGATATGATGATACCATGATCCAAAGTATAACAATTATTATTTCTTTACTTCCGGACTTCTTCCATACTTGCTTTACGGAAAAATTCCGCGAATATCAAATCATTACAAAGGAGATTTTTATCATGAGAGAAACTATTTTAGGCAATCATCTGCAAAAAATTCCTTCCATTGCAGTCGGATGCATGCGACTTTCTGAAAAATCGAAGGAGGAAATGAACCATTTCATTCACTCTGCATTGGAACAGGGCGCATATTTCTTCGATCATGCGGATATCTACGGCGGAGGTATGAGTGAGACTGTGTTCGGCGAAGCCTTTGCCGGCGATCCCTCCCTGAAACGGGAAGATATTTACCTGCAGTCAAAATGCGGCATCCGTCAAGGTTGTTATGATCTCTCAAAAGAGCACATTTTGAAATCCGTCGATGGTATTTTAAAACGGCTTCAGACAGATTATCTCGATCTTCTGCTGCTTCATCGTCCGGATGCACTCGTAGAACCGGAAGAGGTTGCTGCCGCATTTGATGTTCTGTTTGAGAGCGGAAAGGTCCGCCATTTTGGTGTTTCAAACCACAAACCGATGCAGATTGCACTGCTGCAGAAGTATGTCTGCCAACCGCTCGTTGTCAACCAGGTTCAATTCAGCATTCCGGTTTCCAATCTTGTTGCAAATGGCATGGAAGTCAATATGGAAACCCCGGGTTCAATTGACCACGACGGAAGTCTGCTCGACTACTGCCGCCTCCACGATATCACCCTCCAGGCCTGGTCACCATTTCAGATGCCGGCATGGAAAGGATGCTTTCTCGGAAGTGACGAATACCCGGAACTGAATCAAAAGCTTCATGTACTGGCTGAAAAATATAATGTCAGCGACACTACCATTGCGGCTGCGTGGATTTTACGCCACCCGGCAAATATGCAAATCATTACCGGAACTGCAAGCGAAAGCCGCCTGAAAGAAATTATCGCAGCATGTGAGATAACACTGACTCGCGAAGAATGGTATGAGCTGTACCTGGCTGCAGGTCATCCGCTTCCATAAGGATTTTCAGCATTATATTTCTGATTTTATATTCTTGCTGACTTATGTTATTACCCGCACCGTTGGTGCGGGTAATTCTATTTCCGGAATAAACAGACAGTTAGCAAACTGAAGCTGCTTTATCAGTTGGCCACGATTTTCTAAGTGCCACATAGGAAATCACAAAATTGGCAAACCAGCCAGCCGGTACAGCAAGCCAGACAAATTCGATACCAAAACGAGGTGCAAAAATCAAAGCAACTGCCAGGCGGATTGCAAGGTTTACCATATTGGCAACGAGAAACGGGCGCATGACACCAAGTCCACGGAGTACTCCATCTGTTGCCATCTTGATACCCATAAAAATGAAAAAGTAACCAAGCCATCTCATATAATCCCCGGACACCTGATATGCCAGGGCGGTTCCGTCTTTCCCCAGGAATAATGAGGAAATCTGGGTATGCAGCGTTTCAATGACTATAAAAGCAAGAACTGCAAAACATAAATCCAACACCAGTGCCGCATGATATCCTTTTTTGATACGTTCCATTTTCTTTGCGCCAAAATTCTGGGAAACATACGGTGAAACTGCATTTCCAATGGATACAAAGATCAGTGAAAAAACGTTCTCTACCCGCATCGTTGCCGAATAACCGGCAAGTGCCTGTGTACCGAATGGATTTACAACTGCCTGTACGATCATCATGCCAATTGACACTGTAGACTGCTGAAGGACAGATGGCACAGCAATCCGAAGCATGGAATGCAATTCCTTCCCATCAAACCAGTCAAAATGACTTTTATATCGACGCATCCGGCTAAAGAAAATCAAAAGTGAAAACACTGCCGAAATCCCCTGCGCAATGAGGGTTGCAAGAGCTGCACCAAATACCCCCAAACCAAGTCCGGCCACCATCCAGAGATCCATAAAAATATTCAAAATAGAAGAAAATATCAACAGTCCCAATGGAATCTTTGATTCACCGATCGAGGTAAACATTGTTGAAAGGATGTTATACATAAACAGAAACGGAAATCCCACAAAATAAACACGAAGGTACAGTACTGCTTCATCCAGTATATCAGCAGGTGTCTGTAATAAACTCATCATCGAATGGGAAAAACAAAAGCCAAATATACCCAGAAGTACGCTTAGAATCAGGAAGCTGATCAATGATGTTGACACGATTGTTTTCATTTTACTATAATCTCTGGCTCCAAAATAACGGCTCACGAGCACTCCTGCACCTACACCGGCACCCAATGCTATACAAATGAAGACATTCGTAAGTGCGGCGCAGGCACCGACTGCCGCCAGTGCAGACGAACCAACAAACTGACCTACGATAATAGAATCAGCCATATTATATACTTGTTGAAAAAAGCTGCCTAAAATCATAGGCATTGCAAAAACAGTTAATGCTTTAAGAGGCGCATCTGTAATTAAATATTCATCTTTTGACATTCTCCAGTTCCTCCTACTGTTTATTTTTTTCGTACTTCCTCAATTCCTCCAGTGCCTCTCCACCCATAGGATACAAAGTCACAATATTAAAAATCGTCATAAGTCCGATTCCCACATCGCCAAGATCCCATACAATATGATAAGCCGCAATTCCTCCGATAAAGAGCATCACAAGTGCAAGGATTTTATATGCTGTCTGCCAGCACCACTTATCCCCTAAAAGATATGCCACATTTCCTCTTGCATAAAACAGGATTCCAAGAAACGTTGAAAAGCTGAAAAGGAACAACGTAACCGCAATAAAGATCACGCCAAATTTACCGAGATGATAATTCATTGCTGTCTGCAAAAGCTCCATTCCTTCCAGTCCTGCTATCATCTTTTCTGGTACAAGAAGCATGATCATCGCCGTACAGCTGCAGATCACAATTGTATCTATAAATACACCCAATGCCTGTATAAATCCTGCTTTTACAGGCGTATCACATTCTGCAGCCGCAGCTGCGCATGGTGCTGATCCCGAACCCGCTTCATTGGAAAATAACCCTCTTTTTACACCATTCATAAGAACTGCTCCGAACCCTCCGGCTGCTGCCTGACGGATCCCAAACGCTTCCTGGATAATCCGCTCAAATACACCCGGAAGGCTTCGGATATTCAACAAGATAATGACTATTGTAATCACAAAATAGCAGACTGCCATGATTGGAACCAGAATATCCAACACCTTTACTGTGGCATTTTTTCGCAGTACGATCACTGCAGCAACGACTACCAGAATCACCGTCGTAAAAATTGGCGGAATCCCAAATGCATTTTCAAAAGAAGATGCAACCGAATTACTGATCACCTGACTGATCCCGGCCCAGCAGATAAGCCCTGAGATTGCAAAGAGCACCGCAATACAGACATGTTTCTTTGTCTTTCCTGTCCGTCTCTCTACATAATGATGCATATAATATGCCGGACCTCCGCGGTAGCCTCCGTAAAGCGGATCTTTCTCTTTATAAAGCTGTGCAAGCGTTGCCTCGATAAATGCGGTTGAAGAACCGATGACTGCTGTGATCCACATCCAGAATACCGCACCGGCACCACCTGCGGAAACGGCAGCGACTACTCCTACCAGATTTCCCATTCCGACTCTTGTTGCAGTTGAGACGATCAGTGTCTGAAAAGTCGACAGACTGCCATCTTCCTTCTTTTTCCCGGTAAGCGCGCGAACCATATCTCCAAAAAGACGAACCGGCAAAAATCTTGTTCTGATCGTAAAATAGATTCCTGTGGGAATCAGCAAAATAATAAGCAGTGACACACCAAAAGAGGAGCCTCCCGGAAGTGGTATCCTTAAAAGATCTCCCCATAAAAATTGGTATACTGCCTGAATCCATGTAGTTAGCATTTCTCTTGTTTCCTTTTCTTTAAATTATTGTTCTCGTTTATCTTATCACAAAGCTATTCTTTAAAATACAAAAAACACGGAAATATTCCGTGTTTTTTGTATTTACATCCTCTTTTTAGATTATTCTCCCCAGCGAAGTCCTTTTCCGGCTTCTACTGCCTTATCATAAATCACTTTTGCTGCTACCAGATCCTGCGCAGCAACTCCTACGGTTTCATATACGATAATTTCTTCGTCATTTTCACGTCCTTTGATCTTTCCATTGATCACATCTCCAAGACTTCCAAGCACATCTTCTTCTGTAATGATTCCGTCTGCGATCGGAATCAGAAGATCTCCCGTTTCTGAAAGTGCCGCCTCTTTTGAATCACAGATAATCTTAGATGCTCTCGGCAGAACAGCCGGATCCAGCTCATGCTTGTGCGGTTCATAGGTACCTACGCAACTGATGGTTGCACCGGCTTTTACCTTTGTCCCGTCAAATACCGGTTTTGCCGAAGGCGTCACTGTGATGATCAGATCTGCATCTTCGATACAGTCATCCGAATCCTTGACCGGTATGATTGTTGCACCATATTTGACCAGTTCCTTCTGCATTTCTTCGGCAAATGCTTTGCATCTTTCTTCATTCAGGTCAAAGATCTTTACTTCTTCCAGCTTTCTTGCTGCAAGCATTGCCTCAAGCTGAGCTGCTGCCTGTCCCCCTGTACCGATCATTGCACCTTTTTTACATTCCTTTTTTCCAAGCAGATCGAATGCTGCACCGGAAGAAGCCCCCGTACGAAGCTGTGTCACATAAGTTCCATCCAGCATCGCGATCACATATCCTGTCTTTCCGTCAATCAGCATAGTCTGCGCCGGTGATGTCATCAGATTGTTATCGATATTGTGTGGAAAAATGTTGATCACCTTCATGGCTGCTGCATCTAATTCCGGAGCATAGGCCGGCATAAACAGAAATGCGCCGTCATATTTTCCATTGATGACTGTACGAAGCGGTGTATCTACCGTACCATCGACAACCATCTTAAATGCCTGCTTATCCGCTTCGATCATATCTTTCATTGTAATTACACTTTTAATATCCTCTTTTGAAAGCAATAACATACCCGTTCTCTCCTTATCCATACCAATACTTTTATTCGTGATGATATCCGTAGTCTGCATCCAGTGCCCATGGCTGCATTGCACCGCCTTCTTCTGCCGGTCTGCAGTTCTGTGCGTAAATATTTAAAACACCCTTCTGCTGCTTAAGTGGCGGACGTACCCAGAATTTTCTTCTTTCTGCTAAAATCTCATCGGATACGAGAAGATTGACGGTTCCCCCTGCAATGTCCATCTCAATTTCATCACCATTTTCGATCAAAGCAATCACACCACCGTCATAAGCTTCCGGAGAAACATGTCCGACGATTGCTCCGTAGTTGAATCCGGAGAAACGCGCGTCTGTGATAAGCCCGACCTTTTTATCAAGTCCAAGTCCGATCAGCGCATCGATACTAAGCATCAGCTCTTTCATACCCGGTGCTCCTTTACAGCCTTCATAGCGAATAACAAGAATGTCCCCCGCAACAATCTCGCCTGCCATAATGGCTCTATATGCATCCTGATCGCATTCATACACTTTTGCCGCACCTTTGATGTATTTTACTTCTTCATATACTGCTGTCGGACGTACGATCGCCCCTGCCGGAGAAATATTTCCCCGCATGATTTTAAGTCCCGGTTCTTTTGCAACAGGATCTTCCAGCGAATGAATGACTTTATTTGGCGCGCTTTTCACAGAATCGAGGAGTTCACCCCAAGTTGTATCCCCGTAAATCGTCGGCGCATCGGTATGGATTTTACCGGCAAGCTGCTTCATGACCTGCTTTACACCGCCGGCATAATGAAAATCTACAACTGTATACGGTCCGCTTGGAATCACTGCATTGATGCAGTAAATTTCCTTCGCATACTTTTCAAAATCTGCCAGTGTAAGCTTGATACCAAGTTCATATGCGTATGCCAGGATATGCAGTACCGCATTGGTTGATCCTGCAACTGCCATATCAAACATGATCGCATTTTCCAGAACATCTTTGGTGATCAGATCTTTTGGTGTCTTTCCGGACCTGGCAAGCTGTACCATGTATTTTCCTGCTGTTCTTGCAGCCCGAAGTCTTGCATTATCTGATGCAGGAATCGTAGATGTTCCCGGCATAACAAGGTTCAATACCTCACCTAACATCTGCATCGTGTTGGCTGTTCCCATAGAAGGGCATGCACCAAAAGACGGGCAGACGCTTTCTTCCATTTCAAATAACTCAGCTTCGGAAGCACCTGAGAATCTTGCCGCATCCAGATCTGCCTCTACAACTGTCTTACCACAGTAATTTCCGGCCTGCATTGATCCCCCGGTCACTACCAGAGCCGGAATGTCCAGTCTGCACGCTGCCAGATAACATCCGGCAATGATCAGATCACAGGATGCCACACAGCAGATCGCATCGAAATTATGTATTCTGGATACAAATTCGATGGACATTGCCACGATATCTCTTCCTACCTGCTCATACTTCATCTCATCCGCACCATTTGCCACATTTCCGCAAGTAGCCGGGATTCCGAATTCTACCGGGATTCCTCCTGCTGACCAGATTCCCTCTTTTACAGCTTCTGTCACCTGGCGAAGATGCGCAGTTCCTGGAGAACCTGCCATGTAAGAATTCGGTATTCCGATATGCGGTTTCTGACGGATATCTTCATCCGAATATCCTGCCGCCTTCATCATAACACGGCGGTGTGCCGCTTCTGTTCCGTTCCAGTAATTGTATCCCATTATTCTTCTCCTTTAATTCATGATACACTTAAACTCCTTTAAATTTCATTCCCCTGTTCTATGCTATTCCAGTTTCCGGTCATTGAAAAGTCTGTAAAACTGATATCAGACTTCACTTTTTCTTAATACATTGTTAACTCTTTGATTTGCGCTTATATTTTCACTTTTTCTTATGTTTGATTTTAAAAAAATTTATGTAACTGTTCAGAGCCAACCTTCAAAATGCTACACATTTCGTCGGTGTGGCGTATCCGCCAAATAAAATCCCACGGATATTGATTATCTTCCTTATATTAAGTAAGATAGTAAAAGAGCATTGTTTATCAACACCACGGGAGGTTTCATCATGTCTAAATACGATGTGATTCTTGATGTCTATGAGAATCAGAGCATCTCTAAAGCTGCTCAAAAACACAACTACACACAATCAGCTGTCAGCCAGACCATTCGCAATTATGAAAAAGAGATTGGTCTTAAGCTGTTCAAGCGTTCAAAAAACGGAATGGAAGCACTTCCCGGAACAGAACCCATCTTTGAAGAACTTATGCATATCCGCTCCGCCAATACACGGATCAATCAAATTGTATCAAATATCAACAATCTGGACAGTGGCTTTATCCGCATCGGAACGGTGCAGAGCATTGCCTATAACTGGCTCCCCGGAGTACTGAAAAATTTTTCTGCCGAATACCCGAATATCACCTTTCGGCTCTATGTTGACGGATTTCAGAACCTGACGGAAAAGCTTCGCAAAAAAGAACTGGACTGTATTTTTGTTTCGCAATATGTCGCAAAGGATTTCCCTAATCTGCCTGTCGGCACCGACGAACTGGTTCTGGTTACTTCTCTGGATCATCCTCTTGCCGATCAGCTGACGGTATCTTTTGCCGATATTGACGGACAGGATTTTGTTCTGTCCGCCGATGATTTTGATTATGAAACCGGAAAATTATTTCGCTTAAATCATATCACGCCTAACGTAAGATTCCGGATCAATGAGGACTATACTGCGATCAAAATGGTGGAACAGGGTTTTGGGATCACCGTACTTCCAAAACTTCTGCTTCATAATATTCCATTCAACGTCTGTGTCCGTTCCTTTACCGAACATTTTCGGAGAAACCTGGCCGTAGCCTATTTGGATACGCCTGAGCTTTCTCCTGCACTTGATAAGTTTCTTAGCTTTGTCACCAAATGGGCCAAAGAGTGTAAGCTGATCTGATTTCCTGTCACACACAAAACGGCACAAAGTTCTTCTATGACTTTGTACCGTTTTGCGCGTAACTTTATTTTGTTTATTTTCTCAGACCATCTCTGAGCGCATCCAGATTATTTCTCTATAATTCCGTATTTATAACCACTTTCTTTCATTAATTCAAGGTATGGTTTCGGATCAAAATATTCCGGTGCATAGACCCCAGCTTCTTTCCAGATTCCTCTTCCGATCAGCTCCAGTGCAAGTGCTGCTCCAAATCCTGTCTGGGCGGTAACAGCCTGGGTTCCCCATCTTTCGATAGACTCCTGATTATCAAATGGCTGATACAGGAAGTATTCTTTTTCCTTTCCGTCTTTCTTTCCGATACACTGTACTCCGACCAGCATTTTTCCGGTCATCTCATCTCCGATATCTTTTGGCTGTGGTGCACACGCTGCAACCACATCTCGTGGAACTACCTTCACATCCCCTACCTGCACCGGCTTGATACTGCGAAGTCCCAGCTTATCCAGCACCTTAAGTGCCGTGATCAGATTCTCATCAAGACTGATCTTGAAGGTTGCCTTTTTCAATCCATACTGGCTTAAGTAGCGTGCCATCGTCACGACTTCCTCATGCTCTACCTTTACCAGGGTATTCTTTCCTACTCCTTCCGGCATCTCGTAAACTTCCTGTCCTGCAAATGCTTTTTCTACGATAAATCCACCCTTATCTTTATCATACTCCACATTCGGATTCATCACCTCATCCAGCACTGTCCACACGTTGAATCCAAACATGATATCATCCGGATCTGCACCAGGAACAGACAGATTTCCGCCATCTTTTACATGAACTTCTGTGATCTCATCCAGAAGCTCTGTCGCTGCGTATTTTGCAAATACATTTACAACTCCCGGATCAATCCCCATACAGATCACAGCCATATTCCCCTGTTTCTTCCAGGCTTCATGACGGTCAAAATTGTATTTTGTCATTGGTTCTGTATAGCTGTTCTCGATTCCCAGACCATACGCCGGATCTTCCATAGGTACAGACCAGGTTCCCATACTTCCGTAGTCTGCACCTGTTTTAAACGCAGCGTCAAAAATCATATTACTTGCAAAAGGCGGTGCCGCATCCATCACAAAATCAATCTTATGTTCCCGGATCATTTCTGCCATTTCCTCTGTATTTGTCGCATCGATCTTAGAAGCTTCAAAACGGGTATCCCCCTTCATCATAGTAACAACTTCTTCTGCTCTTTTTAGATCATAGTCACAGACCAGAACATATTTCAGCCATTCCCCCTTCCGGTCTCTCCACTGCATTACTTTTAAAATACTTTCACCGACAGCACCGGCTCCCACAAGCATCATTCTCATCTTTTTTCCTCCTGCTTTTCCTTTTCTTCTGTCAAATTTTATTCAAAAAATGCCCTTTCCCTTCTTCCTCGGATATTACTTTTGTATGCCACCACGTACCCCTGCTAACAATCCCATCTCATATAAGTGCCCATATAAAAAGGACAGAAAAACAGACGCACGAAATAAATCGTTCATCTGTTTTCTCTGTCCTTTTACCAGTTGGTTCTAGCCTCGTAGGTGGTGCTCTCTTTGCACACTCTCCAAAGATTCGTCAGGTCGCCTTCCTTTTTGCCTGTCAGTTTCCACGAAAGGAAGATGTTACCTTACGCTTTGCTTCTTCGGCCCCTTGCGGTGTCTAGGACGTCCCTCATCCGACATATTCTTGATAAATTTAAGTTTACCCTTTTTTATCTGTCCGGTCAAATCTTTTATTTCTTTCCTCCGAAAATAGCCCCCATAAAGCGGATATAAGTATATACCACCAGTACCACTGCAATGATTGTCTCAATCAAAACAATATATTTGAGGAATGGCATCGGATGTCCCATATTTGCTGCACAGACCATCGTCTGTTTCGTTGCGATCGCACTGATAACAAACGGGAATGTGAAAGCTGCATAGCTTGGGAAGAATGGCATCTTCAGATAGCCTGCTGCTTTTACCAGGGAAAAAATATAAATAACCGTTGCAACTACGAACATTGCCATCAGGAAACCATAAGATTTTGGTGTTACCGACTGCACATATCCTGCGATACACAGACTGGTCGGCGCCGCATAAATACAAATCAGCGGTTTCGCCGGATCCGGTACTTCTTTGAACTTTACATAACGATAGGTTACAAGTACAAGAAGTACGATCAGTGTTACAAATCCAAACCAGAATGCTGCAGTTCCGATTCCAAGTTGCTCATAAGCCGGTGCTGTAACAGCCGCTACAGCAATTCCTACATATACAATATAATAGCTTGCAAATACTTTCGGCATCTGAAGTTTCAGAACAAACTTCACCGTAAAGTATATGATCAGAATGATGTGAAGAATGATTGCCAGAAGCCATATGTAATAAGCTGCCTTTCCGATAAACGGTTTTACATAAGTGCTGAGAATCATAAGTGCCATCGGAAATGTTCCTGATACGCTTGCCATGATCGGATTTCCCATATCTTCTTTCACTGCTCCCGGGAACATGATCAGCTTCAAAAGCACCAGTATCAGAAGAAATGCTGCGAATATACCGCATACATAACGGATTCCTTCTGAATAGCTCTGAAGTAAATTTCCAAGTGCTGCCGCGCCAAGCATGACTCCGCAAAGCGGAATCGGTACTTTCTTAATTACGTCTTTCATTGTTTCTTTCCCTTTCTCTCATCAAGCGGCTGTCGTTACCACTTTATTTAGATATCTGCAATTTTTCTTCTTTCGCACGGTTCATCAATTTCATCCAGATTCTTGATACCAAGCTCACGACAGACGATCTGCGCTACCTTCCATGCACAAAGTCCTGTAAAATAGATACACTGTTCTTTGTGTTCACCCTGTCCCATATTGAATTCCTTTGTAAGAACTCTGCAGCAGATTGCATTTTTACCATTTGCCCGTTTAAACCAGTCATGAAGTTCGTGTGTCAGTTCCATGCACTTCACGCTCTTTGGATTTGTAGGTCCGTCCTGCTCTGTACGTCCGAAAAAAAGTCCAAGTGCAAGGATTCCTCCGTTAAATGCACCACATACACATCCGGATTTTCCTGCTCCCACAGCCATTCCGGATGCCATAGCTACAACTTCTTTCGGTACATCCAGTTTAAATTCATCACGAATCGTACTTACCAAAGCTTCACAGCAATAGTATCCGTCTTTAAAACACTTTTCTGCCTTTCTCTGCACTTCTCTTGGACTGATTTCTGTTACTCCGATATTCATTTTCAAAACCTCCTGTAAAATTGTATTTGTGCCGGCGCGATTATTTGTATATTCCGCCAACATCCATGTATTACCATTATATTCTTTTGTGCACTTTATTCAAATTCATTATTTCTATAAATATTCCATTATTATAGTTATTCTCTATTTTTATACAATTGTCGATAAAAAAGTCACAAGCTATACTCCGCTTTTTCATGCATTCTGTATAGTTTGTGACTTACCCGCAACTTTTCGTTACTACTTATCAACTTTTTTCTTATCGTGTAATCTCTCCTGAGCGAATCTTTTGCAGCCATTCCTGCACGTGTTTCCGGAAACACTGCACGCCTTCATTCTCTTCTTCATCCCGTCTTGTGATCATGCAGGCTTTCCATTCATATCTTCCATCAGAAAACGGGATCAGCTTCATTCCGTCTTCCCGCATGTCATTATAAATAAAATCTACTGCCACAGAAATCCCTTTATTTTCCTTTACCATCTTGTGGCACAGACTAAAACCGCTGGTCTGAAAAATAATATCCGGCTCAAAACCGGCTTTCTCACATTTTTCTACGATCAGATGATAGATATGAAACTGACTGCTCTCAATAAACATCGGCTCTCCCTGCAGATCTTCAATCGTAACACTTTCTTTCTGTGCAAGCGGATGCTTTTCATTTACCAGAAGCCTAATTGGAAATGTTTCCAGCGGCACAACCTGATATAAATGCTCATCAAAATCTCCGATGGAAAATGCCACATTTCCTTCATTACCGGCAAAAAGCTGTTCGACTGGAAGATCCGGATATTCTCGGTAATGGAACTCAATATCCGGATACTTTTCCTTGAATGCCACAAGACAGTCCGGCGTAAGCAGACGCAAGATTCCATATGCTGACAAAAGATCTACAACCTTCTTCTGTCTCTGCTCAATATGCAGAATATCTTTCTTTACCTGATAATAATCGTCTACATCCTTCAGCGCATACTCGCGGAATCTCTCTCCGCTTTCCGTAAGTTGCATCCCGGACTTATCCCGGATAAACAACTGACATCCCATCTCTGTCTCAAGGTTCTTCAGTACCTTACTTGTTCCCTGCGGTGTCATATAAAGGATTTTGGATGCTTTGGAAACACTGCCTTCCTGTGCGATCGTCAGAAATATTTTCAAATCATGAATATCCATCTATTTTCTCCCTCTTTTACTCATATTTCTATTATAACACACTTCGTTTGTTTTTTCTAACCACCCATTCAACACTTTTAACCGAAAATTAAATCCAGTTGCAGTCTCCACCGGTAATTGCAAGACTCAGAAGTCCATCCATTTTCTCTACTTCTTCTTCACCAATGATCTTTTCCAGTAATTCTGCCGTGTCCAGAGCATCTTCCATGGATTCGTCTGGTCCGATCTCATAGTCGATCTCTGCCTCACATTCCGGACATGGGATCCGGTTCATTGTCTGTAAGGATAAGAAACGGTTCCCACATTTTTTACATTCATAAAATCCGCACTCTTTTGTGCCATCTGGTACGTAGTACATCGTATTTTAACTTCCTCTCCACATTTTAGTTTTTATATACAAAACATTCTCTCTTTTGTATGATCTTCCACTGCCTAGTATACACTATCTGACATATAAAAGTATAGTGTTATCCAGTTCATGCCCAAGCAAAAAAAGGACCATTTCCCATTTCTCAGGGAAACAGTCCTTTCACTTATCTTCAATTATTCTTCGACTTTCACCGGATTGGTCACACTTACCTTGTGATCATACCAGACTCCTTTTTTTCCGAGCAGAGCCACATCAAATTCTTTATCCAGTTCAGGAACCGGAATATCAAATCCATAAACTTCTTCTGTTGCACCGTCGCTATAGGTTACCGTATCTGTTGTAGGTTCCAGAAGTTCTGCACCATCTTTCTGTGCATCTTCGGATGTTCCTTCAAACAGGTTGACGATATTCTTAGAAACCAGGCTGACATGGATCGTCATTTTCCCATCTTTTACTGTGAGTGTTCCTTTTCCGTCATTCGCTTCATTTACATGAAACATTCCGCTGTCAGTTTTGAACTCTGCTGTGTAGGTTCCGTCTTCAAGCTCACACTCTGTCTGTTCCTCTGTTTCCTCTTCTTTAGCAGAAGAGTTTTCTGCTGTCTTTGCTTTCGTATCTGATGTGTCTGATTTTGCACCGCATCCACTCATCATTCCCACTGCCATTACAGCGGATAATACCAATACTAACAGTTTCTTTTTCATCTTATAAATCCCTCTTTTTTTATTTATTCTGCATCAATTGCAGCCTGTGTATGTGCCACATAAAGCTGCTGGATCGCATCGATCTCACCAAGACCTGCAATCTGTGTATCAATACTGTCAAATGCTCCGGATGCTTCAAACTGGCTCTTCCAAGAATCGTCATCATCGCCTGCCATATCGTTGTTTGCATGATCTCCTGCTACAACCATCAGTGGACGAAGGATTACTTTCTTGTATCCTGCATCTTTCAGCTTTTCAATTACTGCTTCACAAGCGGTATCTTCCGGTTCGCCTTCTACGGTTCCGATAAATACATTCTCATAACCAAGCTGTTCCATCTGTGCCTGCATCTGAGAATAGCTGATCTTTGCTGTATGAGAAGTTCCATGTCCCATAAATACAAATGCGGTTCCCTCTTCTTTTGCCGCATCCAGGCTGTCAAATCCAGCTGTCTTTACAGCTTCTGCTGTAATTGCTTCTGCAACAGCTGCTTTATCCTCATTGATCGCTGTTTCATCCGCTCCGACTTCACCGAGAAGTGGTTCTGCAATTTTTACAGATTCAAATTTATCTTTGTAGTTCTCAACTGCTTCTGTCAGTTCATCATACTCGGCACCATGCATCAGATGTGTCGGCTGTACGACCAGGTTCTTAACCCCGTTGTCGACTGCTCTTTCCAGTGCCTGATCCATATTGTCGATCTTCTCATCATCACGGGCCTGTACATGGTTGATGATGATCTGTGCTGTAAATGCTCTTCTTACAGACCAGTCCGGATATGCTGCCTGAAGTGCTTTTTCCACACCACCGATATCCTCTGCACGGCTGTCATTAAAAGATGTACCAAAGCTTACAACCAGAATTTCATTTTCTCCGATGTTATCTTCGTTCAGCGGATCATCTTTCGCTGCATCGCCTGTATCCCTTCCAAAATAATCCGGATCAGCGTTCTCGCCTTCTACCAGTTCTTTCTGTGTATCAGTAAGCTTATCCCAGGCTTCTTTTGCAGCCTTACACTGTTCATCTGTCTTGTCTGTTCTTTCCTGTACATAAATGTCATCGATCAGCTTTGCCACTTTGTCTGCTGCCTCCTGATCGCTGTCTTCGGATGTTTCTTCTGTCTTTGTAGAAGAAGTGTCCTCTGTCTTCTTGCTTCCACATCCAGTCATCATAGACACCGTAAGTGCTGTTGCCAATAATGCTACTAATACTCGTTTCTTCATCTTGATCCTCCCTGACTTTTTTGTCATACTTTCAGGAATCGGAATGATATTCATTACACTTTACAGCATATTTTTTGTAAGCAAAAAAATCCCCCGTATCTAAATTTAACGAGGGCGTACAAAAAAGAAACTGACATTTTGCCCTCTGCAAAATCAGTCTGAAGTTTCTATCTTTCGTACTGCCAGTTACTCGTGGCATGAACTTTCCGTTCCTGTACTGCGAAAGGCAGGTCTCCCGACTGATTGCTCAGACGCTTGTGGCTTTCCTTCCCGGTCTCCCAGTGGTATGACAGCCTAAGCTTGCAAATTACGGTGACGAGTTCATACAGGACTTGCACCTGTTTCCCTTTTCACCAATCCAGACATTCCGTCTGATTGACACCTTACGCATCTGTATTTATTTTTCTGAAACAAGCCTATTCTAGCACAGGCGTATGAATAGTGTCAAGAAAGGCTTGTCTGCTTCAGCACCGGCATCCGGAAAATCTGCACGATCAGCGGAATCACCATAACAAACCACACAATCGGCTCCGCAATGATAACCCCCGTGTATCCAAGATGTGGAACCAGTGTAAATGCGATCACTATTTTTCCAAGCATCTCAAGTGTACTTGATACGATCGGTGTAATATGGTCATCCAGTCCCTGCATGGCATTTCGCACAATGCAGATTACTGCTGTTACATAATAAAACAATGTATCAAATTTCAGATATCTGGTTGCATTTAAGATCACATTTTCATTATATGTACCTGTTACCAGATAGACCAGTTTATCTCCAATCGTGTAGCTTGCCACGATCACAAGTGTACACCAGATACAAGTATAGAAAATCGCAAGCCAGATCCCTTTTTTGATCCGGTCGATCTTTCCTGCTCCAAGGTTCTGTCCACAGTAGGTCGCCATCGTATTACCAAATACTGTAAACATGATCATGAACATTTCAGTCAGCTTCCGGGCCGCTGTCTGTGCTACGATATAATCATTTCCAAGTTTATTGATCGCTGTCTGAAGCGTCAGGGAACCGATATTGATCAGAGAACTCATGAATCCCATGGACATTCCCGCACCCAACATATTTTTCACCATAACCGGATTCGGATCTTTAAAATCTTCCCGACTAAGTCTTAACAGTTCATATCTCTTTACCATATAAATCCAGCACACAACAAAGGCGATTGCCTGTGCCAGTACCGTTGCGATCGCAGCTCCCCGCACTCCGCTTTTCAGCACTACGACAAAAAGCAGATCCCCAACAATATTCAGTGCAACTGAGATTGCCAGGATCACAAGAGGCGTCACGGTATCTCCGAGTGACCGGAGTGCTGCCGCACATGCATCATAAAGAAATGTTGCCACAAGCCCTGCAATGATCACGAAAATATAGCTTTTTGCCGTTGCCATCAGATCTGACGGAACATTCAGTATATTTAAGATCGGCTGTAAAAATAACAATCCGAACACCGTAAAAAATATTGCAATTCCTGTACCCATGGTCAGCGACATTGCGAATGATTTCTTCACATTTTTATAATCCTTTGCACCGAATTTCTGTGCGATGATAATGGCGAATCCACCGGAAAGTCCCTGCAGAAATCCTACGATCAGATTACTTAAGGTTGTGGTCGCGCCGACAGCCGCCAGCGCGTCCTCTCCCAGGAAAGTTCCGACAATTCTGGTATCCACAAGACTGTATGTAAGCTGCAGAAGATTTGCGAAAAAGATCGGCAGCGCAAAAGCCAGTATCAGTGTGGATGGTTTTCCTTTTGTTAGATCTTTCATATTTTAAATTTCATCCTGTCTAATTTTTCTTGTCCATCAATCCGAACTGTATCGTAACGCAGGTCGCAATAATCAGTCCAAACATATAGAACGAATATTTCAGTACATTAAGCGGTGATACATCAGCAAGTGCCGTAATCATCAGCATACCACCATCATGTGGCATCAGTGCAATAAATGCGCAGGCAAAGATATCCACCAGACTGGCAAGTCTCTTCGGTGCGATCTTATATTTTTCCCCGATTTCTTTTGCGATCGGACAGGTAACAATGATTGCGATCGTATTATTTACCATAGCTGCGGAAAGGATACCTGACATCAGTCCGATTCCATATTCCGCACCACGTCTGCTCTTGATCTTGCTGCTGATCGCGCCCACCAGCCATTCAACACCGCCATATTCACGTACAAGACCGATGATACCGGATACAAGAATGGCAACGATACTGATGCTGAACATATCACTCATACCACTTCCAATTGCCTGGATCCATTCAAAAAATCCACAGCTTCCGACACAAAGTCCAATGATACCGGATGCAAGTATTCCGACAAAAAGGACTACTGCAACATTAACTCCCATAAGTGCCGCAATTAGAACAATAAAATAAGGAAGGACTTCGATGATACTATAGCTTCCTGCTTCGATTGCTCCGCTTCCGACTCCGCCAAAAATCGAGTACAGGATCATTGCCACAATTGCCGCCGGAAGAGCAATGAAAAAGTTCATTTTAAATTTGTCTTTCATCTCAGAACCACATCCTTCTGCTGCAGAAATGGTTGTATCTGAAATCATGGAAAGGTTATCTCCAAAATAAGATCCTCCGATCACTGCCGCACCGACTACCGCAACATTTAAATGCGCTCCCTGTGCCACATTGATCGCAATCGGAGCCATCGCTGCAATCGTTCCCATGGATGTTCCGATCGATGTAGAAATAAAGCAGCACATCAAAAATACACCCGGAACCAAAAGCTTCACCGGAATAAAATGCAGACAGAGATTCACAACCGAATCTTTTCCGCCCATTGCCGCTGCTGCTCCCTGGAATCCACCAGCCATCAGGTAGATCAGAACGATCATCATAACTCCTGAATTTCCCATGCTCGTTGTCATAATATTCAGCTTATCCTGTACACCAATGCCACGGTTAAGGAGAAGTGCTACCGCACACCCTGCAAGAAGCGCGACGTGACGCGGGAACTTTCCGAACGGTTCGTCTGCTCCAAGCAGGGTAAATGTAATCCCGCACCCTACATAACATACCAGAAATACGATCAGTGGAAGAAATGCCACTGCCCCCATATTTTTCTTTTGTTTGTCCATCTTTTTTCCCTCTCAATCCTCTTTTTATATTATTTTGCTGCCAGATGCTTATCCAGTGCATCTTTAAGCTGTGTCAGTGCCTGTTCCAAAGTCACACGCGGACAGGCAACATTGAATCTCTCAAACTGAGCGGTCTCCGGTCCGAAGATAATTCCCGAATCCAGCCACAGTTTTGCCTCTTCAAGCATCAGATGTTCCAGTTCTTCATTACTAAAACCATAACCAGAGAAATCAACCCATACCAGATAGGTTCCTTCCGGCTCTACCATCTTCGCTTTCGAGAAATTCTCTTTCACGAACTTGCTCATATATTTTACATTTTCATAAATATACTGCACCAGTTCATCTACCCACTCAGCACCTTTGGTGTAACATACCTTGACTGCAAGCTGTCCCATCAAACTTCCCTGGCTGTAAGCTGCCTGTGTATTCGCCCACTGGTATTTTTTCCGCAACTCTTCATTTGGAATGATGATATTTGCCGGCTGAAATCCTGCTACATTGAATGTCTTTCCAGGGGAGCTGTAAAGCGCAAGGATCTGACGGTACTTTTCGTCCAGATTCATACAGCTTGTGAACGTATGTCCCGGGAAAATGAAATCACAATGCATTTCATCCACCATCCAGATTACATTGTATTTCAGACAGATTTCTGCAACTCTTTCCAGTTCTTCTCTTGTCCAGACCCTGCCGACCGGGTTGTGCGGATTACAGAAGATCAGCGCTTTTACGCCTTCCTCCTGAATCATTTTTTCCATCTTTTCAAAATCAATTGAATAATGATTATTCTCATAGCGAAGCTGGCAGTTTACCAATCTTCTTCCGTCATTTTTTATTACTTCACTGAATGGATAGTAAACCGGCTGCATAACCATCATGGCATCTCCCTCTTCGGTAAATGCTCTTACGCTGGTTCCAAGTGCATAGACAATCCCAGCACCAAGTGTTACCCACTCCGGTTCGATCGTATATCCATAACGTGTGGAGAACCAATGGTTCATTGCTGCAAAATATTCATCCAGCGGATCCGTATAACCAAAGATTCCATGGTCAATTCTCTTGTGGAATTCATCCAGAATTTCATCCGGAAGACGGAAATCCATGTCTGCCACCCAGAGCGGAAGCAGGTCATCTCTTCCCTTTCGTTTCATTCCGAAATCATATTTCAGGCAGTCCGTTCCATGTCTGTCGATTACTTCATCAAAATTGTATTTTCCCATCTTATGCCTTCCTCCTTTTCGCAAAATTCTCTCGTTTTTTATACCTCTTTTTGTTAGACATGTCAATGTTTTTTCTATGGAAGTATAAAATAGAATGTACACTGACCCAATAAAAATAGCTGTGGATTGAACCGACTTCCAATCGTTAGAATTTAGGTCTAACTTTTGGGGCAGGTTCAATCCACAGCCATTTTTCCTTATGATTCTTTTATTTTATCGTATGCAAATATATGCCATATACACTGCATACATTCCAAGCATCGTAGCGCCTTCTCTTCGGTCGATCATTTTTGAAGTCCATGCAAACACCAGAACAACAAGACTCATCGCAATCAGTACAACCGTATCAATGATATTATCGGTAAGAAATTTCACTGGACTGATGGCAGCTGCAACTCCAAGTACCAACAGGATATTGAAAATATTAGAACCGATCACATTTCCGAGTGCCATATCCACTTCATTCTTTCTTGCCGCAACAATCGATGTTACAAGTTCCGGAAGACTGGTTCCCATCGCAACGATGGTAAGTCCGATAAGTGTCTGACTAAGTCCGAATGCGCTTGCAAGTGCAGAAGCACTGTCTACAACAAAATCACCGCCAAACTTGATTGCGATCATGCCGCCAACAATAAATAACGCACATTTCCAAAGTGGCAGGATCTGAATTTCTTCGTCTACTAATTCTCCCTCTTCGCGCATCATCTGACTTTCCTTGTGTGCTGCTCTTGCTTTCTTGGCAGAACCAATCATCCAGATCAGATAAGCTGCAAAAATAAGGAGAAATACACCGCCATCTAAATGTCCTAAAAGCATCCCGACATATCCAAGCACCATCAGCAAGGCCGCACAGATAATTGATAATGGAAACTCTTTTTTCAATGTATCTTTTTTTATCGTAAGAGGTGCAAATAACGCACAGGCTCCACAAACAACCATCAAGTTGAAAATATTCGATCCGACAACATTACTTACCGCAAGTGAGTTATTTCCTGTCAGGGATGCCGTTACACTGACCGCACATTCCGGAAGGCTGGTTCCCATTGCAACGATGGTCATACCGATGATCATCGATGGAACATGAAGCTGCTTCGCAACAGAAGAACTTCCTTCTACAAAATAATCTGCTCCTTTCATCAATAGAGCAAACCCTATAATTAAAATAATGATTGATTTTATAAGTGCCATGACCAAAACCTCTCTTTTAAATACTTCCTACCAAATTGCAACTTCCACTATAAAACAAGAAAATTTGGCTGTCAACTCTAAAGGCAGGGATTCGTGATATTTCACAAATCCCTGCCTTTTACTTGTTCTACCGAATAAAATTTGTCGGAATCTTTGCTTCTTTTTCCGGAAGTCCAAACTGCTCTTTTCCAAGTGCAATACTCTTCATAAGGAAAGTCATATTTCTTGCAAGTGTACGCATCGTCTGCCTTCCTTCCTCATCCTTTTCGGCCTCTCCCGGTGCTGCCCCATGGATGCTGTTCCAGTACTGGCTGGATGCAACCGGCATTCCGGAAATGGTAAAATATTTGTTCAGCTCATCAAATGTCGCAGAACATCCGCCACGTCTTGCACAGGCAACGCTTGCTCCCACTTTCATCGTTTTATCAAAATGACTGCTGTAGAACAGTCTGTCAAGACAGGCGATCAGAGTTGCATTTGCAGACGCATAGTACACCGGACTTGCGATTACAAGACCATCTGCTTCTTCAAACTTCGGAGCTAACTCATTCACTACATCGTCAAAAACACATTGTCCTTTTTCGTAGCAGGAACCACAGGCGATACAGCCACGGACTGCTTTGTTACCGATAACAACTGTCTCAACTTCTACTCCGTTTTCTTTGAAAATATTCTCCATCTCTTTTAATGCAATGGCTGTGTTTCCGTTTGCTTTCGGGCTTCCGTTGATCATAAGTACTTTTAAATTTTCTTTCATGATAATGATTCTCCTTTTCTGACAATTTACTACTTCTATTCTATCACTTTTTTTGGGTTTTGCAGAAAATGTTGTCAGGCGAATAAGAAAATAAAACGAGACAAATCCAATTGTTGTGCAATGGAGAGAAGACTCAGAAATTGTGGAAGCCTTTGCTGACACAATTTTCACTCTCAGAGGCTTCTCGGAATGCCCTGCGCAACGGATTTGTCCCGTTTTATTTTCTTATTCGCCGTCAATCCTGACAACGCTTACTTTCCTTCCCCTTCCGGGAAAATAATCTTATTTACGAAGAAGAATACCACCATCGATACCCCTCCATTCAACACTGTCGTTCCAATATTGTATAACCATCCCGGCACAAACATCCCGGCTACCGCAACCCAGATACAGTTGATCGAGTTTACGATACAGGTAACAATACAGAATGCGATCAGATACCAGAATGCCTGATACCATACTTTTCCTTTACTGCGGAATACAAAATTTCTCTGGATCGGAAAGTTAATACACTCTCCGACTACCATCGCGATCATGTACGCACAAAAATAAGGAAGTCCGCCATGTGCGGCGTCATATCCGATGATGTTCCACTTGAAAGTCTCACCGAATAAAGTAATGTCAATTCCCGGAAATCCGAAATCTACTTTTGGAAGTCCTGCAAATGCCAACGGCAGGAACAACAAGAGTAAATATTTGAGCACTGTGATCAGGTTGCTGACGATCACGAACAGACCGCCCTCCCGGATCCATTTGGAGGCTCCTGGCTGTTTGCCGCAAAGTGCTTTGGACATGCGGCGATTCCTTTACTCTGGATTCCACGCACATAGGCTGCTGCCATCTTTCCTGCGTGATACGGATCCTCTGAAAAATATTCAAAGTTTCTTCCGCACAGTGGACTTCTCTTGATATTCAGTCCCGGTCCAAGGATCACATTGACTCCCATGGTAACTGCTTCTTCCGCAAGTGCCTCTCCGATTTCTTCTCCAAGTGCCTCATCCCAGCTGTTTGCAACGCCTGCTGCCGTCGGGAAACAGGTCGCCGGAAGGCTGGCGTTTAATCCAAGATGATCCCCTGCTCCTGCCTGCCTTCTCAGCCCGTGAGGCCCGTCTGACATTGTCATCGATGGAATTCCATATTTTTCAAAATCTACCGTCTCCCATGTATTTTTACCTGACATCATCCGTGCTTTTTCTGCTAATGTCATTTGTTTTATGATATTCTCATACTTCATTTTCATTTTGAAACCACCTTATTTATTCTATCTCTGTTTCTTTTCCTGCTGAAAATAGCATAACACAGAAAGCAGGCTGTAAAAGCCTGCTTGCATAAATGGTTGAAAATTCTTCACGAACTGCATTTTTAATTACATTTTTCAGTTATAACTTTTTTATATTTTGCTTTACTGCGCAGTTGAAAAATGATAATATTTATCAACATAATACATTTAACCGGGAAGCCGGGGGACGTGCTGCACCCGCTCCGAGCCTGTCGGAGGTGGTGCTAATGAGTACATATGAAGAATTACAACTCATCGTATCCGTTGCGGTACTTATTGTTGCAATACTTAATTATACACATAAAAAGTAGCCGTCCTAAACTTTTGGCGAGTTGACGACTACTTTCTAAACTAGATTATTTTCGCCGGAGTGGGTAAATTGCGGTTACCTTCCGACTTTCCTGTTAAGTGTATTATAAAGCACATATATAAATTTGTCAAATACACAAAAATAGTGCAATAGCAATGCTACTACACTATACACTAAAGTGGAGAATACGAGATTCGAACTCGTGACCTCCTGCTTGCAAGGCAGGCGCTCTCCCAACTGAGCTAATCCCCCATATGACGTTTGCGACTTAATTAAAATATCACAAACGTCCCTCTTTGTCAACTGTATCTGCTGATTTTATAACATCTGTATCATTTCTACAGCTGTGTTTATTTTGCTCAAATATTCTCTACTATTTCTTTTCCGTATTTTTATACGCCGTCTCATAGAACACTTCCTGTGAATCCAGCTTTTCTTCATTGATATCACGATCTACATAATCGCCGTCTGCAGTCAGTTCTTTTCCTTTTTCATCATCCTTCATCATGGTGTCAAACATCCAGTCCAGTCTTTCACGCAACGTATCATCCAGAACCGGAGCTGCAACCTCCACACGTCGGAGCGTATTTCTCGTCATATAATCAGCCGATGCAATATACACTTTTTCTCTGTCCGGCGTTCCGAAACGATAAATACGGGAATGCTCCAGAAATCTTCCGACAATGCTGATTACTTTAATATTTTCTGTGTATCCTTTGATACCAGGAATCATACAGCAGATTCCACGGACGATCATTTCAATCTTCACACCTACCTGTGATGCTTCCACAAGCTTCTCAATGATCACTTTATCAGTCAGTGAATTGATCTTGATTCCGACATACGCATCTTTCCCGTTCTTTGCGTGACGTATTTCCTCATCGATCATATCGAGTACTTTATTCTGGAGACATTTCGGTGCAACCAGCAGGATGTGCGTTTCCTCTATCGTCTCACCGCGCAGCAGACATGCAAATACTTCTGCCGCTTCTTTTCCGATTTCCTGCTTTGCTGTGATCAGTGACAGGTCTGTATATAAAGTAGAAGTCTTTTCATTATAGTTACCGGTTCCGATCTGAGTAATATATTCCAGACCTTTATCTGTCTTTCTGGTGATCAGGCAAAGTTTTGAATGTACCTTGAATCCATTCAGACCATAAATTACACGGCATCCGGCTTCTTCCAGCTTTCTGGAATATTCAATGTTACTTTCTTCATCAAATCTTGCACGGAGTTCAACCAGTACCACCACTTCTTTGCCATTTTCCGCTGCCTCAACCAAAGCATCTACGATCTGGCTTCGAACTGCCAGACGGTACAAGGTCATCTTGATGGACACTACAGAATCGTCTCTTGCCGCTTCATAAAGCAGGTTGGTAAATGATTTAATATTTTCAAATGGATAAGATAACAGAACATCTTTCTGCTCAATCTGTGCGATCAGACTTTCTTTTTCTTTCAGCTGCGGTGTCATTCGCGGACTCCTCTTCTGATAGAACAGCTTTTCCTTTTCTGCTCCTTGCATTCTCAGATAATTCTGGATTGCAAATACAAATGATAAATCAAGTGGTACTCTCGACATAAATACGTGGTTTTTATCCATATGAATATATTTGCAGATCTCTGCGATCAGCTTTTTGTTGATCTTTCTGGAGAATTCCATGCGGACAGGATTCATACGTTTTCTCTGCTTTACCAGATTTTCCATGGCATCTCTGTAATCCATATCTTCATCATAAATGGTTTCTGTATCAATATCCGCATTTCTCGTAATTCTCAGGAGAGATTTTTCTTTGATTTCATATTTTTTAAATAATTTCGGCAGAAAATGAAGGATCAGTTCTTCCGAGAGCATAAAGGTTCCCGGTCTGGTCGGAATGTCGATCAGACGCTTAAATACATTGTTACTGCACGGAATGATCGCCGTTTTTGTCTTTCCACCCTTCGTTGCAAGCAGTGCAACCGCATAGATCTCTTTATTCTGTAAGAATGGAAACGGCTGCTGTTTGCTGATGATATTCGCAGACAGATATGGTGCAATTTCATTATCAAAGTAAGTTTCCAGTAATTCCCCTTCTTTTCCTGAAAGCTTGTTGAAATTGATAATCCGGATTCCCTGCGGCTCCAATTCTCCCATTAACTGCTCGTAAATAACTGCTTTCTTTATATCAAGCTCTCTTGTTGCATCAATAATCGCTTTTACCTGCTCTTTGCTGGTCATATTGGTTTTATTCTCACGGACTACTTCCGATGATTCATCTGATCCATCAGTGTACCTACCCGCACCATATAAAATTCATCCAGATTAGATTGATAAATAGACGCAAAAGTAAGTCGTTCTGCTAAAGGTACTCTCGGATTCCCTGCTTCATTTAATACCCTCTCATTAAATTTTAACCATGACAGTTCCCTGTTCATCATATATGGTTCTGGTTTTAACTGCTTCTTTTTCATTTGTCTACTTATCTCCTTTTGCTAATTTGAATATTTTATAGCTACGCTTAAGAATTAATTATACATCTGAATCCGCTTTCATATCTACCTTCTTAAAGAACTGTTTTTGTAAAATCCATGTAAAATGATGCTTATACCAACTGACTTCCATATAATTCCCGGTCGGTAATCTTTGGTCATCTTCATTTCAATACTTTGCGATATCCCAAATATCCTGAAATCACACCGAACAGAATTCCTCCAAGAACATCTGTCGGATAATGTACATACAGATATAACCTTGATATTGCGATCATACATGCCAGCACAAGCGCAAATTTCCAAAGCTTCTTTTCACCTGCCAGATACAAAGCTGTTACCGAAGCAAACGAAGCCGCCGTATGTCCGGACGGAAAAGAATAATCATGAAGCTTTGCTACCAGAAGGTGTACTCCTGTATTCACATCATACGGTCTTGTCCGTGCTACAAGATTTTTCAAGACAATATTGCAAAGTAATACATCTACTACTAAAGCAACCACCATAACCGCACCGCTTTTTCTCGTTTTAGGAATCAGAAGCAATACTATGCTCAACACAATCCATATAATTCCTGCATCCCCAAGTCTTGTGATAAATACCATGATTTTATCCAGAAAAGGCGTATGCAACGTCTGGATCCAATCCAAAATACTTAATTCAATGTTCATAAATTTCCTCCTGCTTTCTTCATCAGTATTTTTACTTTTCTATAGAATAACATAGATTACAGTTTATATGAATTTTTAGAATTACAAATTTTTTACAAACAATCTTTTGAAAAATGACGGTTACACAGGGCGTAACTTCAATCGTCCCGGATTTCAGGCAATGCTTGCAGAAGCCGAAGCCGGGAAAATCGGCACAATTATCGTCAAGGATATGAGCCGTTTCTGCAGAAACTATCTTGAGGTCGGCTTTTATACTGAGATTCTGTTCCCCAAGAAGCAGATACGCTTTATTGCAATCAATAACAGCGTGAGAGCAATGCTGCGCATAGAGCCAAAACCAAGGCGGAACGCTGGGCGGCGAATGACGGTCATAAGTACCCGAAGCGTATCTGCGAACAGTGCGGCAAAGCGTTTTATCCGAACAGCACAAGGCAGAGGTTTTGCAACACCGACTGTACAAAATTCCATCAGCAGACAGAAGCAATGTTTTCTCGGCTGGTAAAGCAGCTTTTCGAAAAAAGAGGGCGTAACGGAAGCCCTCAAAGCGGAAATTAAATGTTGTGGGTGCAGAGGATGAACAACATCCGTAGCGCTGCTATGGAAATCGTTTCGAGTGAGCTTATATACTGTTAATACTAAGTAAGAAAAGTCGCTGTCAACAGACGGCGGCTTTTCCTTTGCGGGTAGTATTCAAGAAGTCATAAAGTTCCGTGAGTAATGAAAGAAGCCAGCGTTTGCGGAAATGTCACAATTTAATGCGGAAAAATATCAAATGCCAGTTGCTTTTTCACTCTCGAGATGATATTATTAGTATATATACTAAAATATTTGAAGAGAGGTGATATATTTGCGAAGAGACAGCAGCGAAACAAAGAGGAAAATACTGACCGTATGCGTTCGTCTCTTTTTGGAGCAGGGGTATAAAAACACCACTGTCAGTCAGATTGTGGACGAGGCAGGTGTGGCAAGGGGAAGCTATTTGAATCTGTTTCCTACCAAGGACAGAATTTTGCTGGAATTGACCGAAACGATGTTCGGCGGACAGTTCGGCGTGGCAAGAAGCATTGCAGACAGCAAGCTGCCGCCGGTTTACGCCTATGCGGTGGAAACGGCGATCCAACTGACACTGACCGAGCTGAACGAGAACCTGCGAGAAATCTACATTGAAGCCTATTCCCTGCCTGAAACATCGGAGTATATCTACCTGCATACCACGGCAGAGCTGAAGCAGATTTTTGGTGAAAATTTCCCCGATGATACCGAGAGCGACTTTTACGAGATGGAAATCGGCACGGCGGGGCTGATGCGCAGCTATATGGCGAGAAAATGTGATATTCATTTTCCGTTGGAACGCAAGCTCAGCCGCTTTCTGACGGCGGCGATGCGGGTGTATCGTGTACCGGAGGAAGAACAGGCAAAGGTGCTTGCCTTTATTCAGTCATTAGATATTAAGGCAATCGCCACAGAGGTTATGTATAAGCTGTTTGCCATGTTAGAAATGAAATACGATTTTAAGCTGTCAAAGAACGGCGAAATGGAGGAAACAAGATGAAGAAACGATTATTCAGTATCCTGCTTGCTCTGTGCATGGTGCTCTGCCTTGTGCCGACTACGGCATTTGCCGAGAGCGAGACGGAAGAACTGCCTGTATGCACCTGCGAAACAGCCTGCACGGCAGAAGCAATGAACGCAGATTGTCCCATCTGCGGCGCAGAGGGCGCTTTGCCGGAGAACTGTGCAAAGTGCGCCCAGCCCGCAGACGATGCGGCAGTGCAGCCGGAGGGGGAAGTGTCTGACCCCCAGCCGGAGGGGGAAGTGTCCGACCCCCAGCCGGAGGGAGAAGTGTCCGACCCCCAGCCGAAGACAGCCTTGACGGCGTTAATTGGCGGGAGCGAGACGGCAACAGAAGTTAGCACCGCGGATGAGCTGACTGCGGCTATTGCTGGTGTTAATTTCGACACCGTCAAGCTGGCGGCGAACATTAGCATCAGCATTTCCCTGACCGTCAACCGCCCTGATGTCACGCTGGATTTGAACGGCTATACTTTGACATGCGGTGATACGGAGTGCGATGATATATTCAGCGTGAATGAACACGGAAATCTGACGGTAAAGGACAGCGGTACCGGCGGTAAAATTGACGGTCAAAATAACAACTGCGGCTTCAGTATCAACGGCGGTATCCTGACCTTAAAAAGCGGCACCATCATAAACTGCATGACTGACGGTGACGGCGGTGCTGTGGATATCTCAGACGGCGGCAAATTTGAGATGAGCGGCGGCGCTATTACGAATTGCAAAGCCAGTGATGACAGTGGTGCGGTGGATATCGGTGATGGCTGCACTTTTATTATGAACAGTGGCACCATCAGCGGCTGCAGAGCGGATGACGATGCCGGTGCGATCTTTATCAAGGGAAATGCTTCCTTTTTAATGAACGGCGGAACGATTGAAAATTGTTCTGCCGGCAACTACGGCGGTGCGGTGAAGATACGCAACACCAGCAGATTCACCATGAATGGCGGCACCATCTCCAGCTGCACTGCCCAGCAAGGCGGCGGTGTATATGTAGACGGTAGCAGCACCTTCACCATGAATGACGGCAGCATCGCGAGCTGCACGGCGGTGAATGGCGGCAACAGTGTGTTTGTCGTCAAACCCAATGCCAGTTTTACCATGACCGGCGGCACGGTGGATGGCAGCATTGCGCTGCCCTACAAGGTCGGCAATAACACCGTTTACATGGACGGCCTTGGCACCGCAGCTTATCCCTATCAAATCAGCACCGCCGACCAGCTGAAGCTGTTCCGGGATATTGTCAACGGTGCGGGCGGCCAGACGCAGAACCGTGGCGCGTATGCTGTGCTGACTGCGGACATTGATTTGAATAACGAACCGTGGACGCCCATCGGTCCGGACAGAGACAGTGCCTATACCGGTACCTTTGACGGGCAGGGACACACCGTCAAGAATCTGAGTGTAACCGTCAATGTCCAGCCCGGTCGCGCCGGTCTGTTCGGTTGCGTAAAAGACGGCACCATCCGGAAACTGACGGTGGCAGGCTCGGTGTCATGTACTGCTAACCAGGGGTGGTGTGGCGGCATTGCGGGCTACGCTATGGACGAAACCATCGAAAACTGCGCCAGCCTCTGCACGGTCTCCTGCACAGGCTTAGATGCCAGAGTCGGTGGAATTGTCGGATTGGTCGACTATAATAGTCGTACGCTAATAATCCGCGATTGCTATAACATCGGAAAAATCACCGGCAGAAGCGACAACGGCAGTGGCGACGCCGGAGGTATCTGCGGATTTTATATGAACGGAAAGATTTCCAACTGCTATAATGTCGGCGAAATCACTGGTAGCGGATATGTTAGTAAAATCGCAGTCTCCGCCTATAATGATAGCAGACCCACCAACTGCTACTATCTGAGCGACACGGACACAGATCTCAATGGAACCGCCAAAACCGCCGCGGAATTTGCCAACGGTGACGTGCTGGATGAGCTTAAGGCTGGCCGCAACGATTCTCCATGGGACAGCTGCCAGTATGTGGCTGCGGCAAAAATAACCCTGCCCGTGTTCAAGGGACAGGGCGATGCTCATGAGCACAACGGTAACTGGACATCGAACGGCGACGGCACCCACAGCCGCCACTGCACCTGCAATGTCGTGGAAACACAAAACTGCTCCGGCGGCACGGCCACCTGCACCGAAAAAGCAAAATGCGCAGTTTGCGGTGCGAAATATGGCGATGTTCTGGGACATGATTTTACTACCAGTTGGACACATGATGATAACGAGCACTGGAAGCAGTGTTCCCGTTGCGATGAAAAGGATGACGTAGGCCCTCATACTTGGAACAGCGGTACGGTAACAACAGCGCCTACCTGCACAAAAGCGGGTGAAAAGACATATAGCTGCAACAAGTGCGACGCAACAAAAATAGAGCCGATTCCAGCCACGGGCCATAGCTGGAAGTCCGATTGGACGTCCGATGCAACGCATCACTGGCATGAATGCACCAATAAAAACTGCGATGTGACGGATAACGCGGGAAAGAAAGGCTACGCGGAGCACTCCGGCGGCAAAGCGACCTGCACCCAAAATGCCGTCTGTGAGTTTTGCAAGGCTGAGTATGGCGAAAAGCTGCCCCACGACTTCACGGCGGAGACCGTGGATGCAAAGTACCTGAAATCCGCCGACACCTGCACGGAAAAGGCAGTCTACTACAAGTCCTGCGCAGTCTGCGGTCTGAGCTCCGAGGGCACGGCGGATGAGGCGACCTTCTTCTCCGGCAATGCGCTGGACCACAACTGGGGCGCTTGGACGCAGAACAGCGATGAAAAGACCCACACCCGAATCTGTAAGCGTGACACCAGCCATACGGAAACCGAGAATTGCATCGATGCAAACAAAGACCACAAATGTGATATCTGCGATTATATAATCAGCGAGTGTGCAGACGATAACAAAGACCACAAGTGTGATTATTGCGGCAAGAAGCTGACTGAGCACACCGGCGGGAAAGCGACCTGCAAGGACAAGGCAAAGTGCGAAGTCTGCGGTGCGGAATACGGTGAGCTTGATGCGAAGAACCACACCGACTTAAAGCACTTCCCGGCAACTGCGGCGGCCAAGACCACCGAGGGCAATATCGAGTACTGGTACTGCGAAGGCTGCGGTAAATATTACAGCGACAAGGACGGTACAAAGGAAATCAAAAAAGCCGACACCGTAACGGCGAAGCTGAAGGATGATTCCAAATCTCCGCAGACCGGCGATACAAGCAACCTTGCTTTGTGGATTGCCTTGCTGTTTGTCAGCGGCGGTGCAGCTATTGGTACAACGGTTGTCAGCAGAAAGAAAAAGTACAACAGATAATTGAATAGCGTTCCATTGCTCATATCGAAAGAAAACGCCCAAAATCGCCCCGAAACCATACAACGGGAAACGGTTTTGGGTGTTTCTGCGTTTCGGGAGCAAATCGGCAATTAGGCAGCACAAAGGAGGTGTCCTCTATGCCC
The DNA here is from genome assembly GCF_027695515.1 of Coprococcus sp. LG101-27. Lineage (NCBI taxonomy): Bacteria > Bacillati > Bacillota > Clostridia > Lachnospirales > Lachnospiraceae > Coprococcus > Coprococcus sp. LG101-27. Next base: position 172,512 of record NZ_JAQEUJ010000003.1, on the reverse strand, counting down.
CGTATGCCGAAATACCTCAAGGAAGAATGGGCGTTCTGTCTTGAGGAGCGTGGCAGGAAGAAATATAGTAAGTGAATTTTGATGCCAAAAAAGAAACTCAATCTATTTGCCAGTAAATGCAATTATCACCGCCTCATAAGGGCGCAATATATTTCCTTCTCTGTCGTCCTCATAATTCCGGATCCAGACTTCCCCGGCTTTCCACTCATCAAGCAATGGGCAGCTAACTTCCTCATCCGTAAAGTTTGTACATACCAGCATCTTTGTATGCTCATCTGTTCTCGTATAGGCGAAAATTCTCTCATCTTCCGGCAGAAGAAGTTCAAATTTTCCATTCACGAATACTGGATTTTCTTTTCTTAACTGAATCAGCTTCTGATAATAGTAAAATACCGAATTTTCATCTTCCAGTGCCTCTTTCGCATTAATCCTGATATAATTTGGATTCACCGCAAACCATGGTTCTCCTGTTGTGAAGCCTCCGTTCTTCTCACTGCTCCACTGCATCGGAGTACGGGCATTATCACGACTTCTTGCGTAAATAGAATGCAGGATTTCTTCTGGCTGATATCCTTTTTTCAGTCGCTCTTTGTACATGTTCAATGTCTCAATATCTTCATATTCTTCAATGCTGTCAAACTGCACATTCGTCATTCCCAGCTCTTCTCCCTGATAAATGTAAGGAGTTCCCTGCATTCCATGAAGCATTGTCGCCAGCATTTTTGCCGACTCTTTTCTGTATTTTCCATCATTTCCCCAGCGTGACACGATTCTAGGAAGATCATGGTTGTTCATGAACAGACTGTTCCATCCTACCTGATATAAAGTATTCTGCCACTTTGCAAGGCATTTTTTCAGCTTTACCAGATTCAATGGAATCGTATCCCATTTTTCCTTTCCTTCTTCCTGATCAAGCATAATGTGCTCAAACTGGAAAACCATGGAAAATTCACTTCCATCCGGATTACTATATTTCTTTGCAATTTCCGGTGTTGCTCCCCAGGCTTCTCCTACAGTGATCATGTCGCCCTTCTGAAATGTTTCCCTGCTTAATTCACGCAGAAATTCATGCAACTTTGGTCCATTATTTGTGATCTTAAGATCTGGCTCTTTTGCAATCTGATCAATTACATCCAAACGAAATCCGCCTGCCCCTTTTTCCATCCACCAGAGAATCATATCATAGAGCTCTCTTCTCACTTTCGGATTCTCCCAGTTCAGATCCGGCTGTTTCACTGAAAATTGATGAAAATAATACTGTCCCAGTTCTGGAACCCACTCCCATGCCGGTCCACCGAACACAGAATTCATATCGTTTGGATAAACGTCTTCTTCTCCGTCACGCCACACATAATAATCATGATACGGATTGTCTTTACTTTTCTTTGCTTCCAAAAACCATCTGTGTTCATCTGAAGTATGATTCAATACAAGATCCATCATAATTCGGATTCCGCGTTTCTTTGCCTCCACAAATAACTGTTCCATATCTTCCATTGTTCCGAACATTGGCTCAATATCCTGATAATCTGAAATATCATATCCATTGTCATCCTGTGGAGAACGATATACCGGTGAGAGCCAGATTGCATCTATTCCAAGTTTTTTCAAATAATCCAGTCTGCTGATAATTCCTGGAATATCACCTATTCCATCTCCGTCCGAATCTTGAAAGCTTTTCGGATAAATCTGATATACGACTGCATTTTTCCACCATTTATTCTTATTTTCCATACCCAATTTCGATATCTCTCCGGCAGATTATCTGGTTCTACCGGGATATCCTCTCCTTTCTTTACATGCTCTCTAAATTCTACGAATGAGTGTTCCGTTCACACCAAGTATCTCTCCATCAAATTCTCGGGCAAAAAGAATTTTTCCATTTCCTTTTACTTTTATTTCTTCCTCCGATGCATTTAATAGAACCTCAATTTTATTACCTTCTTCATCTAATTTTATGTATTCTACACATCGATCATTTTTGTAAGTATCCGGAAAATGGAAATGCGGGCTTCTGCACATTTTCTCGTTTCTTCTAAGCATGATCAGTTTCCGCATCATTGCAATTTTTTCCTGATTCTCTTGGCTTTCGATCTCACTCCATGGCATACATCTTCTGCAATCCGGGTCATGTGCACCTTCCATCGCAATCTCTGTTCCGTAGTAAATGCAAGGACTTCCCGGAAGTGTAAAGAGAATTGCAAGCTGCTGATAGAATTTATCCAGATTATGAAAACGGTTCATAAGCCTCTCTGTATCGTGGGAATCCAGCAGATTGAAAAGTACATCGTTATTCTGCTGCATATACATAGTATAACAACGATTTACCATATATTCAAATTCCTCTTTTTTCATCGTTTTATCTAGAAAAAAGTCATGGATTCCACTGAGCAGCGGGTAATTCATAACGGAATCATATTCATCTCCTTGCAGCCACTGGCTTGCATCGTGCCAGATTTCTCCCAACAGATAAATGTCCGGTTTTATCGTTTTTAAATGTTCTCGCATCCGCTTTAAGAACCGATGTGATACTTCATTTCCCACATCAAAACGGATTCCGTCTATATCAAATTTTTGAATCCATTCCTCGCAGACCTTACAAAAATACTCAATTACTTCTTCATTATTCGTATTTAATTTTGGCATCGTATCTGCAAATGCAAAAGAGTAAAAGCGCCTGTCTCTTGTGTCTGCTCGTTTTCCGATCTCTTCCCAGTCTTCTATCATAAACCAGTCCGCATAACGGGAATCTTTCCCATGCTCCAGTACATCCATCCACGGCGCGAATTTTCTTCCGCAGTGATTAAATACTGCGTCAACCATAATACGGATTCCTTTTTCGTGCGCTTCCCTGCAAAGTGCTTTCATCATTTCTTCATTGCCGAAAGCCGGATCAATCTTTGTATAATCTGTAGTATCATATTTGTGGTTAGATTCTGCTTCCATGATCGGATTCAGATAAATTCCGGTAATTCCCAGCTCCTGAAGATACTGTAGTCTCTGACGGATTCCCTCCAGATTTCCTCCGAATTTTTCCTGATTTGTCACTGTTCCGTGATTTCTCCACGGTGTGATATCATTTCCATTCTTTTCCGGTGTCCCATTGCAGAACCTGTCCGGGAAAATCTGATACCAGATCGTATCATTCACCCATGCAGGTGTGCGGTTTATATCTGCTGGATTCATCCATGGTACAATAAAACACTGCTGCATACGGCCATCCATCTGAAGCTGTTCTTCTGTCAGGAAACCGTCTTCAAAATAATACCAGACTTCCTCTTCTGTTCTCAGCTCAAAATAATATTTGCATCTTTTATATGCAGGAAGAAGCGTTGTTGTCCACCAGATTTGATAAGGCAGACGTTTTTTATAAATAATTTCCTCTCTTTTTCCTGTCCATTTTTCATTTCCACCCAGAATCCCGGCCTCATAAGGATCTCCGTAATGGATAAACACCTGTTTTACATCATACCCGGTCTTAATATTTACAATCAGTCTGTCCTCATCCAGAGGATAACTCATCTGCTCTGATGTTTTATGATATACACCGGTAAATTCCATCTTATTCTTCCTCCAATTTTTCATAAACACGCAGGATTTCCCCTACACTCCACGCCTGTGCAAAACATCCTTTTGAAGAAACCGGAATCTCTCCATCATAAATTTCAGGGAGCTGGCCAATACATCCTTCACGCATTGCACTTTCCAACACTTCCAACTGCTTTGCCACAATCTCTTTTGCTTCTCTTGAATCTTTATTTACTTTTAGATAGGCGAGATAATATCCACCCATCGGAAAAGTCCAGACAGTTCCCTGATGATAAGCAAGATCTCTTTTTATCATCTCTCCACCATAACTTGCATGAAACTCCTCGTCTTTTGGATCTAATGTCCGAAGTCCATAAGGCGTATACAACCTTTCAAACACTGTATCTACAATCTGTCTTTCTTTCTCTTCGTCCAGCATAGTAAACGGCATAGACACCGCCCATATCTGATTACAGCGAATTTGTGTATCTGCCTTTGTTTCTGAGATTACATCCTTCAGGCAGTGTTTTTCCTCCATCCAGAATTCTCGTGCAAAAGATTCTTTCACTTTCTGTGCGAGTTCTCCATATTTCTGCTCTTCATTTTTCTTCAAAACTTCTGAAAACTTTTGCATGATACAAAGCGCATTATACCAGTAAGCATTGATCTCCACCGGTTTCCCATGTCTTGGTGTCGGAAGGATTTCTCCCACACGTACATCCATCCATGTCACCTGATCCAGCCCCGCTCCGGCACTGATAAGACCATCTTCTTCCATATGGATATTGAAATTTGTTCCTCTCTCATAACCGGAAATAATCCTTTGCATTACCGGATACATTTCCTCTACAAATTTGATGTCCTGAGTTTTTTCATAATATAACCACACGCAGTTGATAAATAATAGTGCCGCATCTACAGTATTATAAAGTGGCTCATTCTCCCCCTCCGGAAACAGATTTGGCATCAATCCATCCTTTTCATAAAATGCAAATGTCCGCAAGATTGATTTTGCACTTTCAACTCTTCCTGTGGAGATGCAGATTCCCGGAAGTGCAATCATTGTATCTCTTCCCCAGTCTTCGAAAAATGGAAAGCCGGCAAGGATGGTCAATCCATCCGTAGACTCTCTTTTTGAAAGGAACTTGTCTGCACTACAAACCAGTGTCTGTGCCAGTTTATTTTTCAAACCTGAAGTCTTTATAAGCTTCTCTTGATGATGGTTCTGTTCTTCTTTCATTTTATCAAATATTTTTTTTGCGTCTATACCTTTCAGACTTTCCATCGAATAAATCACTGTTAAATCTGTCTCTTCCCCTGGATTTACTCGTTTTTTAATCTGATAAACTGCGCCTGCTGTTCCATTTTCCCGTCTTCCATCACATTCATCGTAGCTATAAAAATACGTCTCTTTCTTTTCTGTGAATCCTTCTACTTCTCCATTTGTTTCAAAGAAAAGAGCATACTTTCCATCGGTAATCTTTTGCGCTTGTCTTGAAAAGATCTTATCTTCTTTCAAATCTTCCCCTTTGGGTTCAAATTGAAAAAACGGAGTTACACAGAGAGCGGCCTCTTTCTGACCACGGTTTTTCAGATGATAATTCACTGCAATCTGATTGCTGCCCTGTGCCATCACAATCTCTTTTTCTATCTCTATTCCGTTTATCAGATAACGCCACGAAGGAAGAATTTCAAAAGAAAATTCTGTAAGATAACGGTATCCTTCTTCTTTTGTTCCATCCGCAAATTCCTGAGTTGAAAGAACATACTTTGATTCTCCAATACCCAGTTCTTCTTTTATACGATGAACCATATTTACTCTGTGATTTGGAGCTTTCGTACATGACATGAATACCGAATGGTCATTTCTTGCCACAGCTCCGGTCATCGTAAGCGAAGAAAAACCTCCCAGTCCATTGGTTAAAAGATAGCAATTTTCAAGTCCTCTCTCTAATGTTTTCCAATCCTGTCTGCCATAAATCCACTTCATTTACTACTCCCCCTTAATCATTATTTACGTCCAAGTATCAACACGCTCTGCGGTGCAGCTTCTATCTGTCTGTCTGCACAGATTCCTTTTTTCCAACACCAGCTATCATCTGCATCGCTTAAGATTTCCCAGCCGTCATCCAAATATTTCACTTTATAACTACTTTTTTTTGCATTGTAAATTATCTTCACCTGACTCCATCTTGATGCTTCATCATTGAGCACAGTAAAACCTACTACGTCTTTTTCTTTCCACATATCCGTGATTTGTTTATAACTGTCTTTTGATTTGTCACAAAGTCCGGAGAGCTGTTTTCGAAGTGCAATCAATCCCTGATAATAATGAACCAGTTCCCTATTTTCCCATGCCTTTTCCCAGTTGATACGATTCAGGGAAATCGGTGATTTAAAGGTATTATCCTGTCCATCTTTTGTACGGGCAAATTCTTCTCCTGATAGGAAAAACAGTGTTCCCTGACAAGTCATATAGACTGCTGCCGCCATTTTATTCAGCCTCATACATTCTTCCTCCGGGACTGTCTCTTTTAATTTATCCCACAGGGTATGATTGTCATGTGCTGATACATAGGTAACAATCTGTGAAGGTGCTTTGACATTCTCAAATCCTTCCGCCTGATAAGGATTTACACACCATGCTGCCACACTTGCAAGCATTTCATCTTCTTTTCCTTCTGCACCGTTTATAAACCCGGCTTCCTTTGCACGTAGTGCAGAGCCTTTGATTCCATCTCGAGTACTGTCACAGAACGCTCCGATATTTTCATCCAGAAGCCCAATATTTTCTTTTGCTACCAGTTTTCTGCCGCCTTCTACTGCCGACTGATCTGCTGCCCAAGGTTCTCCGTAAATAATCTTCTTTCCTTTTCCGTATCGCTGATCCAGTTCACTTCGAATCCGGTTCATCAGGTCTACATCCAGAAGTCCCATCAGGTCAAAACGGAATCCGTCAATATGATATTCCTCTGTCCAGTAAAGCACTGATTCCAGAATATATTTCGCACACATCTCTCTTTCGCTTGCAACATCATTTCCACATGCAGAACCATCGGAGATCTTCCCATCCGGAAATACCCGGTAAAAATACCAAGGTACAGTTCTCTGAAACCAGGAATCCAATGAATAAGTATGATTGTAAACCACATCCATAATCACACCAAAACCAGCTTCATGAATTGCCTGAATCATCTCTTTCATTTCTCTGATTCTCACCTCTCCATGTCTGGCATCTGTCGCATAGGAGCCCTCCGGCACATTGTAATTGACTGGATCGTACCCCCAATTGAATTCAGTATCTTCCCCTGCTTCATTTACAGAACCATAGTCATACATCGGCATGATCTGAATGTGTGTCACCCCGAGTTCTTTTAAATAATCCAGACCGGTCGGATGAATCCCATCCTTATTCAAAGTCGTATGTCTGCACGTAAATGCTTTGTATTTCCCACGATATTCTTCCGGAAAACCACCCGCCTTATCCCATGAAAATTCTTTTACGTGAAGTTCATATACGATTCTCTCCGGTCCTTCTTCTGGTGTCTGATCTTTTTCCCATCCTTTTGGATTGGTCTTTTTCAGATTCACTGCCATGCTGCGCAATCCGTTAACTCCGCATGCCTTTGCATATGGGTCTGCTGATCGGACTTCTTCGCCATTGCGTGTAATCAGATAATCATAATAAACACCGTGAAGTTCTTCTTTGCTCTCCCAACTCCACACACCCTTTTCTTCTTTTTTCATCGGAATCTGCTTGTATGCATTTCCTCCATCTCCTGTCTGATACAGGTTTAAACTAATGCATTCCGCCTGTGGTGACCACAGGCGGAATGTCGTTCCTTCTTCTGTACATTCTACGCCAAGATTATTTTCCTCATAAATATAATTTTCAAAAAACTCTTTTGTAGAATAATATTTTTTTAATTCTATTTTATCTTTCATCATCTTTCTTATCCTTTCACTGCACCTGATACTCCATCTACATAGTATCTCTGCATGAACAAGAACAGAATCGCAATCGGAATTGAAATCAGAACTGCCCCAGCTGCAAAACTGGTGTACCAACTGTCAATATATTCTTTTTCCAACATTTTCCAAAGTCCAATTGCAATCGTATACTGGTCTGAGTTTGCTCTGCAGATTACCTTTGCAAAAATGAAATCGAGCCACGGAGCCATGAAAGATGTCAGCACTGTATATACAATGATCGGCTTACTAAGTGGCAGTGTGATCTTGCTGAAAATCTGCCATCTGGTACATCCATCCAAAAGTGCAGCTTCATCAATTGCAACCGGAATTGTATCAAAGAATCCTTTTGCAATCTGGAAACCCAGCCCTGCACCACCGGAATAACATAAGATCAGAGCCAGTTTAATCAGGTTTCCTTCTGTAAGTCCCATCGCCTTTAAGATAAAATACACAGCGATCATGGACATAAATCCCGGGAACAATCCCAAAATCATTGCCATGTTCATATATGGTTTTCTCATTTTAAATTTCAGTCTGGACAAACAGTAGGAAACTGCCAGCACATAAAATGCTGATAAAATGCAGGAACAAATTGCAATAAACAATGTGTTCATAAACATCTGCGGGAAATTCAAAATGGATGTATCAGTAAACAGTTTTATATAGTTGTCAAGCGTAAATGCTTTCGGGAAGAAGGTTGATACGTAAGAGCCTTTTTCCGCACGGAAGCTCGTCAGAATTACCCATGCAATTGGGAAAAGCCAGATAATTGCCAACACCGCAAGAACAATATGTACGATCGTATTGTTGATCATTTTCTTCTTTTTTGCAGATTGTAATTTCTTTCCTGCCATGATTAAAATCCTCCTTCTTCTTTATAGGATTTACTGTTACGGTATGTAAGAAGGCAACCGATTGCCAGAATGATAAAGGTCATAATTCCGATTACCGCACCAATGTTATAGTACTGTTTATCAATTGTCAGTTTGTAAAGCCATGTAACCAGAAGGTCTGTCTTACCTGCAGTTGAAGAAAGGTTTGTTACCGGATCTCCTCCTGAAAGAAGATAAATGACATTGAAGTTATTGACATTTCCCGTAAAGGTTACGATCAGATACGGTGTTGTCACATACAACATATATGGCAGCGTGATCTTTGTAAATGTCTGGAATGCATTTGCTCCATCCACTTTTGCGGCTTCATAAAGTTCTCCCGGGATGTTCTGAAGTACACCTGTCAGCTGAAGCAGTGTATACGGTACTCCTACCCAGACATTGATGATGATAACAGTCACTCTCGCCCATGTCGCATCTGTAAAAAACGGAAGGCTTGCATCACTTGCAATCAATCCAATATTTCTGAGAAGTACGTTGACCGCTCCTTCCGGCTGCAACATGGTACGCATGATCAAAAGAGATACAAACATCGGCACTGCACAGGAAAGAACAAAACAAAATCTCCAGAATCCTTTTGCTTTTGTTCCCTTTCTGTTAATCAGAAGGGAAAGGATCATTCCAAAAATATAATTGCTGAAAGTTGCAAAAAACGCCCAGATGATCGTCCATCCCAAAACAGACCAGAAGGTACTTCCAAGAATACTTTCGGAATCAAACAATGTCTTGAAATTATCAAGTCCCACCCAGTCAAACAGCATCAGATGGTTGCCGATACGGCTGTAATTGGTAAATGCCATACAGATCATGAACACCAACGGAAGTACAGTAAACACAAAGATGAATGCCGTTGGTGGCGTCATAAACAAGCGATACAGATTCTCATGCAGAAAAGATTTCAGATCTTCTGCAAATGTATTTACATGCATTCCCGCTTTCTGAATACATTCTGCTTTATATGCACTTCTTAAGGTTCCTCTCCATACAAGGATCATAAGAATTGTCAACAAGATTGTCGCCACACCATAAAGTAAAATCAGAACGGACTGATCTCCTTTTGTGTAAATATAGATTTGCTTCGCTTCATCCCATACTTCTTGCTGCTGCACAGTTCCAAGTGTCCGTAAACCACCGATAAACCCAATTCCATTTACTGCCATAAAGACGATGTAGGCAATTTCAACTGCCAGATACAAAAGTCCTTTGATAATCTGACCATGTACAATGTTTCCAAATCCCATCAGAATCATGGAAAGCTTAGTCTCTACTCCACCTTTTTTCACTGCATTTTTGCAGGTATATGGCGTTGGAAATTCATTGATTTTTTTCTTAAACATACTCATTCCGCTCACCTCTTAATTAATTCCATTGCTGTTCATTGCTTCATTCATTGCTTCCGTCTGTTCTTCGGCATTTTCGTGTGTCACACTCTTGTTACGAATTCCTTTTCCCATATTCTCGACCGGTGTCCAGCAATTACTCATGGACGCCACGAACGGCTGGAGTATTGATGTATTATTAAAGGTATCATTCTGTGCCTGAACAAGTGGATCGGATGCAATATCCTTTTCTTTCAGAAGTTCTGTATTACATGGAATCACGGTTCTCATCTCGTAGTGTGCTCTCTGTGCATCACTTCCTCCCAGATAAACAGCAAGTGCAACTGCCTGTTCCATACATTCACTATGTGCATTAACTCCGATTGCCTTTGAACCGGCATATGCAAGCATCTGCTTCTCTTGTCCGTTAATTGTATAGGTCGGAAGCGATGAAACTCCCATATTATCTCCAAGTGCTTCTTTTATTGCATTTGCATCCCACGATCCGGTAAACATTGCCTTTACACTGCCATCACGAAGTCCTGCAAGTCCTGATCCATCTGCGTCAATTTTAAAATTTGGATTTGCTGCCAGATCAATTGCATAATTGGTTGCATCCACTGCCTTTTCTCCTGCAAAATCAACTCCTTTTGACTCATCTGTTCCATCTCCAAACAAGGTGCATCCATTTCCCAGATAGAATGCCGGAAGATACCACGAATTAGTGAATGGGAAGGATACTGTTCCTTTTTCCAGCATCGTATCCAGATTTTTCACATCTTCTTCTGAAAATACAGACTTGTCATAAAACATATACCAGGTATTAGTTGTAAACGGAACCCCGTAAAGTTCTCCGTCAACCGTCAACGAATCTAGAAGTTCTTCCGAGTTGGTTGATTCAATCTCTTCTTTATACTTTCCACCAAATTTTGCTACTGCATCCGCATCTGTAAGCGATGTGATCCTATCATTTGCATACAAAAATACATCTGCGCTTGCTTCCGGATCCTGTGCCACCTGATCTGCGGCAGTCGCTTCGTCAGCTACTCCATAGACAAATGTAATATCCCATTCCGGGTGCTCTTTTGCAAAATTGTTACACATTGTCTGAAGCCATTCACCACTGTCTTTTGACTGATCTTCGGATGGAGACCATACCATCAGTCTGACTTTTTCTGACCTTTTATCCGCCGTACTGCTCCCGCATCCGGTTAGTGCTGCTGCCACCAGCGTTACAGTCATGATTCCTGTTAGAAATGTTGCTAGCCCTCTTTTCATCGTCTTTCTTCCTTTCATTTTATGTTTCGTATTGTTTCGTTAAACTTAATATACGTCTTTTTCAATTTTTCGTCAATCTCTTTTCAATCCGCTGCTTTTTTTTGTTATTTTTTCACATTTCCCACCTTGTTTTTTTGTGCATTATTTTTTATTTTCTTGTTTTCGAAACTCGTCTAAACTTTTATTCTTCCTATAGTTCATTGCTTTTTACTATATCATTGTATATAATAAAATAAGATTTATTTTCCTACTTCATGAAAGGATCACATATTATGACTACAATCCAAGATATTGCTGATAAGATGAATGTTTCCAAGAGTACTGTATCCAAAGCACTCAATGATGCACCTGATATCAGCGAAACTTTACGGAAACAGGTTTTAGAAACTGCTGTAGCCCTGGGTTATACTAAACTACGTCGTTATAAGAAACCCGTAAAAAAAATCTGTATTATAACAGAAAAAGAGAATATACAATACGAAGAGCCACATCATTTTGCCTATGACATTCTGCTTGGTTTTCGCCAAATGGCTGAACCAGCCGGTTTTGATATTGAAATCGTACCTGTGGACGTTCAAATGCAACGGAACCAACGTTATGATGTTTTTATGTTGGAGCATGATTACGTAGGAGCTTTTGCAATCGGCTTTTCCCTGAACGACCCTTGGATTCAGGATTTTAAAACCAGCCACACTCCTGCCGTGCTTTTCGATAACTATATTATTGGGAATCCTTCTACTGCTTATGTAGGTATTGATAATGATGAGGGAATGGAACTTGCTGTCTCTTATCTTGCCGGACTTGGTCATCGTAAGATTGCCTATCTCAGCGGTTCTCTTGGCTCTCAGATTCTTCAGATACGACATGCAGCCTTTCTCCGTGCCATGCACCAGCATGGACTGAAGACTTCTTCTGATTCTACCGGCTGCTCTTATTATTTGTCTGAATGTATGGAAAAGCACCTGCCTCGGTTTCTGGAAAAAGGAATGACTGCTATCATCTGTAGTCAGGACACTCTTGCCAATTCAGCCCTTATCCAGTGTCAACAACTAGGATACAAGGTGCCTGAGGATATCAGTATTATTGGATTTGATGATATTCCGATTGCAGCATATACGTCTCCTCCATTGACTACAGTCAGACAAGACCGGCTTGAACTTGGGAAAAGCGGGTTCTTTGCACTATCAAGCCTGCTTAATAGCATTTCAATCAGTACATTTTTGTTACATGCGCAGCTAATTGAACGAAAATCTACGGGAGAAGTTCCTGTGACATAATATTTATCTAATTATTTTTATACAAAAAGGTTAGGAAACTCCCTTTCGGTTGTTTCCTAACCTTTTTTGATGGCATCTTTTATATTTTCCCAGTCCTATCCTAACCATATACCCAGCTTATTTTTTTCTATATTTTAACGGAGAAACTCCATATGTTTTTTTGAAGCTTCTGATAAAATAGCTTACATTCTGATATCCACTCTGCATTGCGATCTCTGTAACAGGAGTATCCGTATCTTGTAACAGCTGTTTTGCATGCTCTAACCGTAAATGTGTTATATATTGCGAAAGTGTAATATGAAAATGTTCCTTAAAATATCGCGATATATATTTTTCCGAAAGATGAAACTGTTCACCGAACTCTTTTAATGATATCTTTTCCATAAAATTCTGCTGTATATATGAAATCATTTCTTTTTCTATCGTATTTCTCCCGCTTTTATCATTTTCGATTACAAAGCCCCTCTCCCACATTTCAAGAATAAATTGTAAAAGAATTATTTTTATCTTTATCTGAGCAGTTATTATGGACTCAGTTTTCTTATTTTTTGCCACATATATTTCAACCAACTGCTCACATAGTTCTTTTGCTGTATCTTTTACTCTTGGACTTATCATCAGATGACCATTTTTTAACGGCTCCAGTAATTTATCATCTAACATGTCATTTATGCAAAAAGATATGTATTTTAATGGAAAAAGGAAAGTAAAATAATCCACTGTACCAGTCTGTGAACCCATGAAATGCAGATTACCCGGCGACACTACAAAAGCATCCCCGGGGGTTCCAATATAATTTTCTCCTGATATACTAACAGTCAAAAAACCACTTTTTACATATATAATTTCCAGTTCATCATGCCAATGAACCGGTATCTGAAATGATCGTCCTTCATTTTTTATATGATATGTACTAAACGGATCATCCTTTGTACCATGTGGTTTATTTTCCTTTAATTCAAAGTACATAATCTCTCCTATACTTCTATAAGACCTTTACTTTTCCATTTTCCACTCTTCCATCTAAGTACCATTCCCACTGCTCTCGCACATTCGTCACCTGCCATAGCAATATATGCTCCTACAGCCAGAAGTCCCATGTGTATTCCGAGAAAATAGGTTCCGCCAACTGCAAACAAATACATAAATATCGCACCTAATATAACCGGAAAAAATGCGTCTCCGCTCGTTTTTAACGCCTGCCCATATACAAGGTTTGTTACCCTTCCAAGTTCAAGAAATATATCTACTATTAACAACTTTACCACAAGATTTATCATCTGTATATCATCCGTAAATATATGCACGATAAAATGTCCGGCAAATGCAAAGGTCACGGAAAAGCATGTCGCTGTGATGATACCATATATCGCAGCTTTTCTCGTCCCCTTGTTACATTCCTCAAACTCTTTTGCTCCAATTCTCCAGCCGGTCATAATTGCATTTGCCTGAGCAAGGGCAGCTCCCACGCAATACGAGAAATTTGCAATCTGTATCGCATATGAACGCGCTGTAACATTCATTCCATCCACATCCATCTGATTCATAAAACGCACTATAAATGTCATTGCGATGTTGTAAAGTGCTGTTTCAAGCGCAGAAGGAAAACCAATCTTAACAATCTGTGCAAATATCTTTCTTGATGTAATTCGCTCAGGACTCTGCTTTGCTTTTATAAGTACAGCCCCCATGCCGGCTACAATAATAAGATTTACAACTCTCGAAATAACCGTGGCAACAGCAACTCCCATCACACCCCAGTTGAATGCAAATAAAAATACTGAATTAAGTATTATATTGAGAACATTTCCAACAACCGTTCCTATCAAAGAATGTTTTGTATATCCAAACACTCTCAAATAACTGGAGAAAATAGGAATCAGTGCATTTAAAAAACATGTGCCGCCAACAATTCTAAGATATATTTCAGCCGGCTCAAGCAAAGCCGGAGCAATACTTACGATTCTAAGTATCCCACCAGAAAAAGTAGCAAGAACGACAGACATTACGATACCTATCAATGCGTTGAATATAAGTCCAAGTTGTCTTGCCTGATACGCTATCCCCGGTCTTCCAGCTCCGATATTTTGTGACATAACGGCTATCATACCCGATGATATTACTCCAAACATAATAATAAAAACACCTATATATGTATTTGCTGTTCCCACTGCTCCTACAGCCTGATCACTTACAGATGATAGCATAAGCGTATCAACCATACCTGAAAGCATATAAAATAAAGTTTCTAAGCATATTGGCACAGATAGCTGTGTTAATGTTTTTCTTTCCGCTGCCATAGTTTTTCTCCTCACATACAATTCAAGAATACCATATCAATAATACGATATATTTCTATGTAATTCTTGTATAATATCATGTGAAAATTGCACTATTTCTACTTTATCTTAAAGAACACTGGGTGCGAGCTATATGGAATAAAAGAAAAAGACTACAGTTTATATTCTGTTCAATACATTTAGTCGGCGTTATAACAATTGATTACTCATGCTTACAAGGATTTGCAAATCAGGATAACTTTTTCCGTTTTCCCAATTTGAAACAGTTTGCCTGGTAACATGAAATAATTTACCAAACTCCTCTTGTGTTAATTGATTGTCTTTATTCTTTTAACACCAGTTCTTTTTCTTATTTTCTATACAGTTTTCCAGTCTTCTACACTAAGGATTGCTTCATGTTCGCGTCCACCTGCATGGTAGTAGATATCCTGAAATTCTGCATATTTTTTTAGTTTGTCCTTCTGTGCATCCAAGCTGTAACCATCAACCTGAATTGCTGTTGATACACGAGTATATATGTAGCATTTTGTTTTCTTTTTCAATAACCTAACCTCCCAGTTTATTCATTTGTCAATTTTCCCGACTGCTCAGCTAACTTCTTTTCTTCTCTCTTTACCCTACGTTCTAATTTTTTAATATCTTCTGATGCGGGCAAATTTTCTGGCTTAATCCCCCTCTGCCCCAGCATATCCCTAACTGACGTATTATTTTCAACATGCTCAACAGTAATAGCCGTCTCACCCTGTAAGTCTTTTTCTTCAACATTATAATTTGTCATTTCAGTTGCAAGGTTCTTTGCAGCAATAGTAAGTGTTGGTAAAAAATCTGCAAGCGGCCTTTTATCTTGCACTCCTAAACGTTCTTTCATTTGTTTTGTAGTGAATCCTCCAAATAAAGCCTGATCCCCCTTAGATCGGATACGTCCAAATCCAGCATCATCAACTCCACGTTCATATATATTTTGAGACAGTCGTTTTTCAGATTCTCGAAGCTTTCCTCTTGCCTCAGTTCTTTCAATATAAGAAATCCTTTCTTCTATCAATTCCTGTTTTCTTGTTTGAACTGCAAAATAGCTTTGTGCAAAAGCGATCTGTTCTTTACGAGGATCTCCGTTCTCTGCAATAAGATAACATGCATAACGTGTAAGCATATAATCTTCTACTTCTCTATTTGCGCCACTTCCCAGAATAACCATTTTACTGGCATCAGCAAAATGATCCTCTACTACAATGCCATTATTTGCACAAGCAACTTTTGCCTTTAATAAAACATTTTCAAAATTTTGCCATTTTGAATAATCTAGCAAATGCATTAATTCACGTGCATACCAAAATTCAACTCCGTTTTCTTCATGCCTAATTTCATCAAATCTTTTCTTATAATTCATTATCATTTTCTTTTCCATATTAGACTTTCTCCTCCCACATTAAACCATTTTACTGACGTCAGTAAAATGGTCTATTCCTCTTTTTCCCTCAGTTTGTCATAATACGCTTTATACCTATAAATCGTCCGCTCACTGACATTGTTCCTCTTCGCAATTTCTACCATTGTCATGCCGCTCTCATACCCAACAACAAAATCATTATAAATTGCCATCCACTTGGCGTTATGTTTCTGACGACCGCTTAACTTACGATTTCTGTAATACTCCAATTCCTCCCGGAGTTCTGCATTCTCTTTTTCCAACTCCTCAATTCTTTTTAATGCCTCTTCAAGTGTTACAGTTTTCTCCATTACTCTGTCCTCCGTTCATGTCATTTTCGTTTTGTCTATATTATAAATATCTATGTCACTTTAGTCAATCCGATTATGTCATGTCGCATCATTTTTTACAATAGCTTTCATACAATCGAAATACCGCTGATATCTTTTACAGGCTAAACTTCTCCAAAAGCAGTCAGCCTGTATGTTTTTTATCCAATCACGTAAAATCCATTTTCTTTTTATTGCCGGTCCATATTTTAAGATCAGTGCTGTCACAACATCCACACATCTCTCAAATCAGTCTTAATACATCAGTATTATTACCTTGTCCCTTGAACACTTCCATATCTGCAAAAAGGACATCCCCTGACCTGTAAAATCTACAGTTCCGGAATGTCCTTTTTTCCATACTTCACTATATTTTTAACACATGATACTGCTTATCCACAATCTATATGATTCCAAAATGTCTAAATGCCTGCATAATCGCATCTTCCTTCTCCGGTGTACACTGTGGCTGTCTCGCATTCTCTGATTTAGCCGGATTGAAGTTCTCACCGACATCTAATCCACACTTCTTCTTAATCTGTGCGATATACAGTGATGAAACCTTCAGTCCTGTCTTTTCAAGTACATATGCCTTTATCTGCTCATAAGTTGCTTTTCCCTTAAATTCAGATAAATCCATATCCTCCAGAAAGAAGTCCACCTTCACTTTTCTACTGTCGACCATTCCCTTGGAAAGTAAAACAACCGTCTCACAGAACATATTTTATCGCAAGGCTTTTAAAAATGGAATAGATTTTACCAAACGACAGTTTTCAAAAAACTTATATCGGTTGCATTTTGTCAAAAGTACAAAACTTTTTGAAGCCAAGTGCTTTTAATTCCTGTTATGATACTGAGGATATCCCAACAATACTTGCTATCCCTGATACCTTATTCTTTCTACCAGCGTTTCCTTTTTCAGATTACTGCTTAAAACACAGGAAAGCACAATTTGTAGAATACCAACCAGAAGAATCATAACAAGAATCGGGATAAGAGGAACGTGATAAACGTTCATTCCAAAAATCCCATTATGCTTCGCATAGGAAAACAGTGCATAGCCAAGGGGCAGACCGGCAGCAAGTGCGACGCAGATGGTGCCAACCGTAAAAATCAAGCCCTGTATTTGTAAGCTCAGATTCAACTGCCTATTGGTCATGCCTACCGCTTGCAGCACACCGTATTCCTGCTTCTTCGTGGTGATATTGATGATCATGGTGTTTGCCAGATTCATAAACCCAATGAGACCGACAATTGCCATAAACAGATAGCAGCCAAGCTTCATCATACGGCTTGCGTATTCTGCAGATTGTAACTGTGCATGATAGGTATCCATTTTTATATGCGAAGTATTAGAAATCAAAGTATTCAGACTCTGTTCCACAGATGCAACATCTTTTTTATCACAGTCCACCCACAGATAGCCATAGGCTGTCCCCCTCGGATTCATGGAACGGTATACACCTTCCGGAATGACAAGATAAGTGTCCGCACTTACAAAAGATCCTGCAATCTTTCCCTGATAGGTATAAGTTCCACTTCCATTCTCAAAGTCAAATGCAATGGATTCACCCGGAGCATATCCATCTTGTTCCATCCACGTTGACCAGCCAAAGAAAATATCACCATTCTTTACCGCCTGATCATAGTCCATAGAGCCAATATCCCCGTCTTGGCGCATAAAATCAAAATCATTTTTACTCACAATATCAGCCGGAAATCTTGTTCCGTTCAGATTTACAGAGACAATCTCTCTCGTCATGACATCTGTTACTCCCGGAATGCTTTTGATTTCTTCAATCATTGAATCATTCAGTGGGTTGTTCTGTAGGATTGTGTCCAGATTATTCTCCGAATAGGCTTCATCATAATTCTGGGAATAATCCAGCTGCAACTCAAATTGTCCATGGTTGATTGCAATCCGCGCCTCGTGCTCCGTGTCAATATTCCCAACATAATTAGAGATAATTACGAACAATACACAGGAAAGCCCCATGGTAAGAATCGTAGCAATGGTTCTTTTCGGATTGCCTGTCACATTTGCCATTGCCATGGAGAAAACGGTGACATCTTTTCTGCCTTTTCGTCTGCCCTGTTTTTGCGTTTTGGAGCCGTCAAGATACCGTGTCGCTTCGATGGGTGAAATCCGGGAAACAATTTTCATGGGTTTGCGCAGAGCCAAAACGACCGTAAGAAACGATACAAAAATGCAGATGAGCATAATTGTCAGTGAAAACAGAGGCACCTGATGGTTCTTGATTCCGGACGATACCAGATTTCCCTGCTCCACCAGCCAGTTGAAGCTGACTTTTGCAATCAGGAAACCAAACAGCAGACCCAGCGGTATCGAAGGAACCGCCAGAAGAATGCCCTCACGAAAGATCAACTGCTTCATCTGCTTTCTGGTTGCACCCAGCGCCTTGATTTTTCCGTACTCCTGAACCTTCTGGGCGATCCCGACCTGGAAGATATTATAAATGACCACAACGGAAAACAGCACGATTCCGAGGATCAGGGTTCCACAAACCACAATCATTTCATAGCTCGGCTGCAATACCCACTGCAGGTAGAGGTCATTGATGATCACGTTTTTCTGGTCAATGCCGCAGGAATCCGCGATTTCTTTTATAACAGGCGCAACATTATTCATAGATACATTTGCAGAATCGCTCAAGGTAAAATAGATATTATATCGCCTGTCACCCTCCGCAACACGCTCATTATAAAAATCCCGCGAACCGAATACAACATAGGAAGCCTCGATGGTATATTCATCCCGGTCATATAAAATCCCGCTGACAACAAATTCTTCCGGCTTATATTCTGACCGCATCCCTGCACGGTAATCCAGTGTAACCGTATCTCCGACCTTTACATCATCATATCCCATTGCACGAAAAAACGCTCTTCCGGCGGCAATTTCCTGCATTTTTTCCGGATACTTTCCTTCCTTTAATTCATATTCTTTATTATAAGGAAGCATTTTTCTTGCAGTCTCATCCATGCAGACAAACCCGCCTTTTTCATTGCCTTTTATGATACCTTCGGTGCACATAGTGCCTGTAGCATCTATTTCCGCACGGCGGTTTACTTCTTTTAACTGCGATTCGTCTGCGGAAACAAACAGACCATAATTGCTTCCATATGAGCCTGTCGCCTGACTTTTCTGTAAACGGATCATTCCATTTCCCACAGTACTGATAATCACAAGCAGCATCGTAGTCAGACATATGGACATCATAATTAGTATACTTCTTGTCTTGTTCTTTTTGTCATTGCTATATGCAATTCTGCTTATTGTCTTCATCTGAAATCCACCACCTGTCCGTCCTCAATCACCAGAATACGGTCAGCGACCTGTGCAATTTCGTCATCATGGGTAATCATTACAATTGTCTGTCCATATTTTTTTGCTGTCATCTTAAGCAGAGCGATTACCTCATCACTGGTCTTAGAATCAAGATTTCCTGTCGGCTCATCTGCAAATATAATTTCCGGACGATTCACCAGTGCTCTTGCAATTGCTACTCTCTGCTGCTGTCCTCCGGATAACTGATTTGGCAGATTATAAATCCGGTTTTCAATCCCCAGAGTTGCAATAATATCATTTACATACGCTTCATCCACTTTTCTTCCATCCAGCCCCAGTGGCAGTACAATATTTTCCCAGACATTAACAGATGAAACCAGATTAAATGCCTGAAAAACAAATCCGATTTTTCTTCTGCGGAAAACAGCAAGGGCATCTTCCTTCATCCTGTATAAATCTTTCCCCGCTAAAGTAACTCTGCCTTTTGTCGGGGTATCAAGCCCTCCAAGCATATGAAGTAATGTACTTTTACCGGAACCTGACTTTCCAACAATTGCGACAAATTCTCCCTGCTCAATCTGAATGTCCACCTGATTTACCGCTTTGACCTGATTCTCACCTGCACCATAAAACTTACAAAGCTGCCTGGTTTCTAATATCACACTCATGTGTTGCCTCCTTTTCAATTCTGTAAAGCGTACCTTTTCAGCACGCTTTCTTTGCCTGTTTATATATTTGGTCATTTTTCAACCTACATCCAAATTGTATCAGGGCAATCTTTCATTTCACTTTCAAAAAACGAGCAGAAGTCTTACAGAATTGTAAGATTTCTGCTCACTTAAAATTTAACCAACATATGGTAATTGAATCACAAACGTGCTTCCTTTTTTCTTTTTGCCGGAGGTTACCGTAATCGTACCTGCGTGTTTTTCGATAATTTCTCTCGATAGAAAAAGTCCGATTCCTGTACCACTCTTTTCCATGACCTCCTTGGAACTTCCTCTGTAAAATCGTTGAAAAATTTTGTGATACTCATTCTGCGGAATACCAATTCCCTGATCCTCAATTTCCATTCTTACAAGATCGTTTCTTTTTTGTAACCGGATAAATATTTTTGAACCACACGGACTGTACTTGATTGCATTATCCAAAACGTTAATCACTGCTTCACCAAACCACCTTTTATCCTGCATAATCGTGCATGTTTCCAGCTCTTTTTCATAGTCAAAAACGAATTCAATTTCTTTCTCATCCGCTTTAGGATAAGTGCGGTTCACAGCAGATATGACAGTATCCATAAGCGGAAGTTTTTTCTTATTAATCTGAATCAGTCCAGTTTCCATCTTGGATATTTCAAGAAGCGACTGCAATAATGTCTCCAGTCCATCCAGAGCACTCCGACAACGGATACGAAACTCCTCCTGTTCTGTGGCACTTAAGTCATTCTGCATCAGCACACTAAAACATGTATCCAAAGCTGCAACCGGTGTCTTTAACTGGTGAGAAATATCAGAAACCATTTCTTTCGTGTTCTCCTTTTCTGCCCGTGCCTCTTCCTTTAGCAACTGAATATGATGTCCGATTGCTTCAAGCTGGTCATTCAATTTTTCCAGTTCTGCATGATTTTCCGTTTTCAGTAAATCATCAAATTTGTTTTCACGGAATCTGATCAGAATTTCTTCCAACTGGTCTAAAATTTTCTGATGACACGCACCTTCTTTTTTCTTCCAATAAAGTAAAAAGGTCAAAAGAAGCACGCATATCAAAGTGCTTACAACACCGGTCACCATAACCTGATGCCGGAATTGTGAATAAAATGTATTCCCATTATTTCCCCAGTATCCATATTGCTCCAATAATTGCCTTCCCTGTTCGTTCGTTTCAATATCCTTATCCTTAAGCAATTCCGAAACAACATCCAGCCCGGAAAATTCTTCCTTTGCAGCAATCTCTGTCATAAGATTCATTTTATATTTATAATCTTCATAAAACACATACGTGGTAAAGCAATTTAATATTGCAAACAATAATATGACAGGTAATACCAAGGAGAGCACTACTGTAATCTTCTTGCGATATCTCTTTGTCACTGCCTTATCTCCTGATTCCATATATACCCAAGACCTCTGATATTCTTTATATAGACCGGTGCAGCCGGATTGTCTTCGATTTTCTCACGGAGTCTTCTGATATTGACAGCGATTGTATTTTCATCCACAAAATCCCCTTCCAGATCAAACACATTTTCCAATATTTGTGTTTTTGAAAGAATCTGTTTCGGATTCTGAAGAAAAAAAGTCAGCATTTTCAACTCCGTTTTTGTCAGACTGATTTCACGACTCTTTATCAGGACTTTCATTTCTCCTGCGATAAATACGATATCTCCCGAAATCATCTTTCCGGCTTCCGTTTTCTCCTGTCTGCGGCGGAAATGTGCTTCTATTTTCAAAAGAAGTACCGAAAGACTAAACGGCTTTGTAATATAATCATCTGCCCCTGCTTCATATCCCATGACCTGATCCATCTCCTGATCTAGTGCTGTAAGACAAATAATGTATGTATTATAATTGCATCTCATCCACCTTACAAATTCCAGTCCATTCCCATCCGGAAGATTCACATCACAAATGGTAACATCCACATTATTATCACTTGCAATTCTTTTCGCTTTTTTCATTGATTCTGCTGAAAAAACCTCATATCCGGATTTTTTCAGTGAGAATGTAATTCCACGATTTAAATTTTCATCATCTTCAACCACGAGTATACCTGGCATAGCATATGCACCTCTCTTTATTAACTATTCATCTTAAAATGCTTCAATGCCTCCACAATTGCACTCTCTTTATCTTCTGGACACTGCGGTTGCCTGCTATCTTCATTTTTAGGTAAATTATTTTTGTTTCAGTTGGGACAAAAGAACAACCGTCTCAACATGCACACTTTGTTAAGTGTTCTGTTTTTAAATCCTTGTACAGCTTTGTACATTCTCGAATAGCCTATAAAATCAAGTATTTTTTTAATAGTTCAGACTTTACCGCCTTGTGCATCCTTGTGTTGTATATCTGCAATGGTGGCAAGTCGGTGGCAATGCCACCACTGAACCATCTGTTATACTAATTCGTTGACCCTTTTCTGTACAGCTGTAGGACTGTAACCTGCTGCTTTCAGGCGGTCAATTCGTTCTTGACCATTACCCCACTTACCAAGAATAACTTCTTTTGCGATAGCGGTCAAGTCTGTTGCAGCATTTCCTTTTAAGATCGCATTAACTGCATTCTGTACTTCCTGATAGTTGTAACCTGCTGCTTCAAGTTTTTTCTGACGATCAGGGTTATTTCCCCACTGACCATTGATAACTTCTTTTGCAACGTCCTGTACAGATTTTGAAGGTGTCGGTGTACTTCCATTTACCAGTTCATTTACAGCGTCCTGAACTTCCTGATAATCATACCCGGCTTTTTCCAGTGCTTCCTTTCTTTCCGGGTTGTTACCCCATTCACCTGCATATACTTCTTTGGCTACTTCCTGAACTGATTTCTTACCGGAAGGCTGCGGTGTAGTAGAACCACCTGCTGCATAATGCGGTGTGATGAATCCTCTGATGTGTTTACCGTTCACAGCAATGTCACGATAACCAACCGTATTACTCTTATTACCTTCAATAACTCTGATCGTAGAACCGTCACAAGATACTACAATACCAACATGATCACTCCAACCTGTACAATCTCCAACACCGTTATCATCCCAGTCATACAGGATGACGTCACCAACGTCAGGTACATAAGCATCATTTTCAACCCAAATGCCTGCACTGATTGCAAGGTTGATCATGTTTTCACAAGAGCATTCAACACAAGGGAAAATGTTGGAAAGACCAACTGCAATGAATGCTGCTGATACAGATGTCGCACACCAAGCATCATTGACTGTCATTTTATATCTTGTACAAAGTCCTGAATCATTGAATACTTTCAGAATTGCTTTGTGCTGTTCACTACCTTCTGCAATACCTTTATACTGTACAAGCCAGTTTCCCGGCTTCTGTCTGTCACCCATATTATCACCCTTTTCATAGTCATACTTTGTAAGTTCGTACTGTTTAACCAAGTTCATGTTATTCTGAACATATGTTGAACTTGTCGCATAACCGTCTGCCTTGATTGTTTCAAGATACGTCTTAGGGTCTGTGATTCCCTTAAGATTCTGATACCGGGACAACTGTATAAATTCAAAGTAACCTTTAACCCCTTCTTCCATTGAATCAAAGACCCTGAAATTATCGGCAATCGTTGTCAATACTCCCGGCTCATATTCTTCCTGTGTGTTCATGTTCACACTCTTACCAGTCCATTTTGTACCGCACTTAAGACCAAAATAGTTGTGATAGGTGGCAGCAAGTTTTGACTTGCCCCACCCACTTTCTAAGATTGCCTGTGCAATGATTGGACTGTGTACGCATATACCAAAAATTGCAGCGTACTTTTTAATGTACACTGCAATCTGATCAATAAATTCCTGATTTGTCATAGTTGATCACCTCTTATTTCTTCGGTTCTGTATAAGTAAGTGCCTGATCACTGTCAGTAATACCCTTGGTTGTTGGGTCTGTCACAACACCAAGAATCACAAGAACCGCAAATACTGCATTGACTACATCAAGCAGTTTGTTACCAAGGTTACCAAGATCAAGGGTATAACCAAACACTGCTGCAACAACCTGAATCAACAGGAGTACAGCCGGAATCAGTGCAACCCAAAACGCTTTGTTTTTAATTCTTACAATCCAGTTAATATTTTTCATGTCTTATACCTCTTTCTTTTTCAAATGTAATTCTTCAATTTCATGCATCATTTTTGTGATCATCCCATTACCACCTAAAGCATGATAGGCATCATACATTTCCATAAAATTTTCATAAGCGTATGATGGAATGTCACCCAACATCATGTACTTATCGTGATATTCGATAAGTTGAACTCTAAGTAAAAGCATTGTACCTTTACTGTTTGCATCCCTGTCTTTCTTCTGATTTTTCAGCAACCAAACCACATACCCCATAATGGTAGTGACAATGATCGGTAACACAATCGTGTATGTTGAATAAATAAACTGTTCCAATGGTCTGTTGTCCTTTCTGTACACAAAAACAACCGCTTCTGACGTTATATAATCGTCATATGACGGTTGTTTTTTGTGTATGTGATAATTTCCTTATTCCTGTGCAAGTGTGACTGTTCCGTCATCATTTACAACATACCCATCAGCAAGAAGAATCAGGTCAATATCTTCTTTAAACTGTGGGAACTTCTGAACTACTGTATTGTAATTCAGTTTGCGGTTTTCTAACCGTAATGCAAAATAAGCTGCCATAATATCACCCCTTTCCACCACTATGAATTAAATAGAATATAATCAAGTGCTTCCTGTGTAACTTCCACTTGATTCTGTAGTGATTCATTCTTTTCTGCCTGAATTTTAATGTATTCGTCTTTGTCATACTCAATCAGGTCAAATTCATACCCGGTAAATCCCGGCTGTCCGTCAGTTTCATCTTCATTCACTTCTGTGATATTGGAACTGACAAATACTTTTGTTTCCGTCAGTTCCAGTTCTTCCGGTCTGACGGTGCTTTTCTGTTTTCCATAATCAATCATGATGCTTTCAATCCTTTCTTTGTGTTTGGTTTTATGTTGCGTATATAATAATCATCCGCATAAGGTAACAGCGGTACAACATACTTTTGACATAGCCGGAAGGTATCAGCATATTTCAACCAACCTTTGTAAGAATTGATTGAACACCACTCTGAATAGTTCATCATGTTCCCGGCTTCCACTTTGTTCCTGATAGCGGTCATTTTCTTTTCCATTTCCAAACAGGTGCTTTTTCTAAGTAATGTATACTTGTAAAATGTTCTGTAACCTAAGAAGTCAATACCTCTTACATACGATGGGAACACCTGCCAGTTTTCTTTTATGTTCAATTTCAGTTCATTCCTGAAATAAATATCAATCTCTTTCTTCAAGGCAAACAGTTCTTCTTTTGTCTTGCCAAAGATAACCATATCATCCATATAACGGAAATAGTATTTAACGTGCTTCTGTTCTTTTATCCAGTGATCAAAACTTGAAAAATAATAGTTACCTGAATACTGTGATAAGTAGTTGCCTATCGGTATACCAGTTTCAGGGTCAATATCTTCTTCCAACAGATAGATTGCTGTTAAGTCCTCAATCTCTGCTGTTTCAATACTGTCAATGATTTCATTTAACAACCACAATAGTTCATTATCATTGAACATTCTTGAATACTTCTCTTTCAGAAGATCGTGGTTGATTGACTGATAATAGTGTCTTGCGTCCAATTTTAAGCAATATCTGCATTCTTTCGGGTCATTCCACATTGCAGATTGTAATTTTGTCAGACCCTTGTGTATACCTCTGTTTGGTATTGCTGAATAGGTGTCAGCAGTTAAGTTATTGATGATACAAGGTTCAATAACCTGTAAGATAGCCCACTGACAAATTCTGTCAGGGAAATAAGGCAGTTTGTAAATTTTCCTTAACTTCTTACCGTCCTGTTTATAAAACACCTCATAGTCAGATGTTTTGTAAGTGTGGTTGATAAGCATTTCCTGAATCTGTTTCAGGTACTTGTCAGGGTCTTTATCAATCTCCTGAACTTCTCTGTACCAACCTTTTCCTTTCTTTGCGTGTTGGTGTGCTTTTCTTAAATTTTCAAGGTCATAAATCTTTTCATATAAGTGATCATAGCGTTTCATTCCTTGGTATTTGCATTATCCGAATTTCAGTCGGCATTACTGCCCGGTAAATACGGTTGACCTTTCCTTATTGTTCGTAAGTAAGACAGTATTCCCTGTGGGGTTGTCTGCACCGTCTATTTTTCTGTTTTGCCTAGTGGCATGGTTGAAAGAACCGCACAGTATTATAGAAATAGCCGGATGTTTCCACCCGGCTATATTTTGCAATTATTAAGTGACCCCTGATATTCCGATTACGATTACCAACACTGTTATTCAGATTCCAATAGAAACTGCCTGCATTACTGCCATTATTCCAATTACTGCCTAATTGAGTGATTGTTTTTTAATGGTTTCCGCTACAGGTAAATAACGAAAATATCAGAAATTCTTTCAACCTAATGAATTAAATTTACAAGTTACGTTTTAAGCAGCCATTTTCTGCTTCCATGCTTCGATTGCAGCGGTATAAGTAGCAGAATCACGTGTTGGAATATATACCAAGCGACCCCCGACATACCGATGACGATTACCAACACCGCTATCCAGATACCAATAGAAACCGCCCGCATTACCGCCATAACTCCAACCACCGCCCAATCGAGCGATACGGTAACCGTTCAAGTTGATAGTGATATATGTGTAATCACCAACAGGTAATGAACTGTTACCAAGGCATTCTGACGCAATAAATAACCAGTCACAAGCTGTTGAATATCCCATTGCTGAAATATAACCATTTGCGTTTGTTACTGTGAATCCGGCAGGCTCATAGTTTCCACTGTTCTTTGATTCTGCAAAACTGAAATCAGAACAAATATAAGGCTGACCACCGCCCATTTTTCTATTGCCCCAAATATTGATACCATAGACAAATTTCCAAATGTTGCCCCAAAAGTTTTCTTTACCTCTCCAACATACAGAAGTCTTACCGTCAACAGTGTACTCTTTAGCAACACCACCCTCATAAGTGGTTGTTTTCTCTGCCCTACCTGTACCATTTCCAAGGCTTGCTGTACTTCCGGTTGCAGCTGCATATGAACTTGTTGTGTCACTTCCTGTAGTCCAAGGTAAGGAAACAATACCCTGTGCAGTAGCGGTCTGTAAGTTCATCATACCCATTTCAATGATCATAAGCATCTGTTCAGCAGATACCTGTTTAATCAGATCACCATGCCAGTTTGTTCCACGATTCTGTGCCATTGCTTCAATATTCGGTCTTGTAAGGTTCTGTGAAGAACCGGATGCAGGTCTTGCACCTGCGATTGATGAAAACTTATCTTCACCAGTGTTCATTACCTGTTCATCATTCAACAGATACGCACTTGCTGATGCATCGTAAATACTACCTTCATAAGCACTTGTCAGGAAGTAATCAATTTCATTTCCTGATGCATCGTAGAATGCCGGGTGAAGTCTGAAACCTGCACGTGGCTTTTCTGACACATAATAGTTTGCCTTTCTTAAGTGGTAACCAATGCCTGTATCAATAGGGTCATACTCTACAGGACACACCAAATAATAGAACTTTGGCTGATATACCATTACCTGACCCATTGAACCATCTTCTTTGTAATCTGCATCACCGTACCATGCTACGATAGAACCATCATCAGCAACATTACAGCGTTTACGACCACCAAACATTGTGAACTTATCAAAATCAGAACCTTTTGTAAGGTTGGCTGCTCCGGCAAGTCTTTTGAATGTTTTATTTTTGTAATCGACCTGAATACCAACAATATCATCAGCAGTGATACCCAAATAGGCACGAATATCTGCCACACCTGAAAGAATTTCTTGACTGTTGAAGTTTTCACTTTTCAGTTCATCAATATTACTTGCAGCACTTGCGTTTTCCGCACTTAGTGACTGTAATACATTATTAGCTGTTGCAACAGATGCATCAAGGTTTGACTTTGCGGTATTGGCTGTACTTATGACATTAGACAATGAAGTTTTAACTGAACTTGCACTGTTAATTACTTCCTGAAGCTGACTTTTTGCTACACTTGCATCAGAAATTGCAGAATCAAGATTTTTCTTTGATGTTACCGCTGTAGCGTTGGAACTATCCAACTGACCCTTGATCTGATTTGCATTATCAATTACACCCTGTAAATTACTCTGTGTGGTTGTTGCACTTGTAATTACTTTTTCAAGATTTGCCTTTGCTGTATTGGCATTGCTGATTGCTGTTTTTGCAGCATTAGTTGCTGCTTCAACATTACTTTTTGCGGTATTCGCTGTACTTGTTGCACTGGTCAGATTTTCCTTTGCTGTATTGGCTGTATTTGTAGCGTCCTGCAAATTGGTTTTCGCTGTATTAGCTGCACTTGTAGCATTTTGCAAATTAGTTAATGCAGTACTTGCAGCATTAAGTTTCTGCTGTACTGCATCAACATCTTTATCAACCGCATCCTTTGCAGCAATTACTTCTTTTTTCAGATCAGCGTAAGAGTTATTATCATCATTTACTTTTTCAAGTGCATTGACAATAGACGATCTTACCTCTTCACCGTATACTGCATTTAAAATCTGATCAATATAAGGCTGTATATTTGCCATTATTCAGCACCTTCTTTCTTTTCTTCCTGTTCACTGTGTTCAGTCTGTTTCATCATATTCATATCAGAAACCAATTCAAGGTTTTTCTGTTTTCGGATTTCAGACAGCAGATCAGCAACTATACCTTCCAACAAATAAGCCGGAAGGTTTGACTGTTCAACGATCTGATTAAATGCATTCGTCATTGCACCTTTTGCGTTCTCCATCATAAGTGATAAAGGCATATTATTTTCATTCATGGTAATTACTCCCTTCTTTTCGGTAAAATAATAGGTTCACGCTCATAAGGTTCAGATTCCAAATATTTTTGACTTGGCATCTTTGCAATGAACGTCTTTTTTTCTAAATAAGTGTAAGGGTCTTTATAAATAGGTTTGCTGTACCGCATTCCCTCTTTTTCACATAATTCCTGTATAGCTTTAATACAGTAGTATACAAGTTTATCTGTGTTAAGTTTCAAGTGTCCGTCAGATGCATCTTCTGAAATAAGTTCAGGTGCAAAACTTTGAATCTGCTGTGCAATGATTCCTATAGCCTGATGTTCACCGGACTGAATCCAGTCAAATTCCTTAAGGTCAATAGCGTTCACCACTTCCAAACCTCTGATTGCTGTGTCCTTGATATTAGTTTTCAATCGAACATCTGAATTATTGGTGTAGCCCCAACCGTGTAAGTTTAGTGGACTGTAGAAATCAATACTTCTGTTGTTGTAAATCTGAAAAGATGTACCTGTGAATGTACAACAAGTTGATGATGAACTACCAATGCTTACATCTTTATCAGACCATAGTTTAATACTTTTATCAGAATAATTATAAAATCCTGCACTTTCATTAAATCTCAAATATCCCCACACATAAGTGTTTGCACCTACGTGTAAGCCTTGTTTTTCTTTTCGGTTATTTGCGTAATATATGAGTTTTACATAATAGTTACTTCCGGGTGAATCCTGATAACCCCACCCCATATAGTCAGCACCGTTCTGTAAGTCGAACATCAGACCTCTAAAAGTTGAATCACCTGACCAACCGTTAGTACCGATTTTACCGATGGTTGCACCTTTATAGTAGTACCATGCACCTGTTGAGGTCATTGACATTAACAGTGTGTTACTGTTTTGTGTCGTACTCTCATAAATACGCATTTCACCATATTCAAATTGAATATATTTACTGATACTATTCCATGCAATTTTAACTGCATAAGAATTTTGCTGAATCTTGGTTGATAACTCTGAACTGTTCAGCTTCTTCTTAACTTCTGATTCAATCGAATCGGTCTTGACTTTAATCTGTGCTGACGTTGAATAATTTTTTAGTTTACCATCAACATACTGTTCAGCTGTTTCTTTGGCAGACAACAGTATAGAATTTTTAGTGTTTTTGATACTTGTTTCAACTTCACTTTTTGTATAGTAAGATTTCAACTGACCGTCTGTATAATCTTCTGCATCTGATCTTGCTGATTCTTCTGCATCTGCTATTTCTTTTATAACCTGATTTCTGTAAGTAATATCAAGTTTTTCAGCAGATACAGAGCCACCAACCAATCTTTCACCAACAATCTGACCATCCATTGTGATAGCAGTCTTATACGTTCCGTTGTACCCGGTTGATGAATAACCAAGACCGTTCAGATTCCACCGCCACACCTTCCGGGCTGTGTTTACATCGTTAGTGTCCATGATTAACTGTTCGTTGGCTGTTGTGACCACATGACCATGTGTTGCTGCTGTAATCAGTGCTGTTGCCTGATCAACCGCCTGTTTTACAATGGCAGACGGTACAGGTATCGTATCAACTGCTTTTGATGCTGTATTTGAAATAGTATGTGACCTTGAAGTAAGTCTTGCATTAACTACAGTACCAAGTGTGAACTTACTACTGGATAGATTATTAAGCTGTATTGACATTTTTGACAATGGGAAATACCGATCAAGTCCATGCAGTGAAGAATGTGCCTTGATCTTATCACCAAGTTTGAACTGTTCTACGTCTGCATCAGTCCAATGCATATCAACAGCACTTACTTCTAGTGTCATGCTGTCCCACTGATAATCAGCAATGTACTTGTTTGCCTTATATAACAGCATTTTTGGTGTTGTAACTTCATCCCAAGTAATAGTTTTGGTTATATAACCAAATTTCTTTACAGCGTCCAAATTCACGAGTGAATCAGACCCATTATTTACACTTTCAATAGTCAACCGCTGTTCAAGTGCAGCTATTGGACTTTCTTCCAGTTTTGCACCAAGTGGAATAAATACCGTTGCAATATCTGACACATCTGTATTTCTGCTGAAATCAAGCAGATTTTCACCAAACTCAATACTTTGTGTACTTACATTGTCATAATCACTTATATAGTCCAAATAAGCTGTTCCATTGACATTCCTTACACGTAAATAACCACCAAGATCGTCAACCAAATCTTCCTTGATTTCTTTCATGGTACTGTTGTAATTCGTGTACCTGTACAATGAATCATTATTATCTGTTACCGTAACAATACCAACCTTGAACTGTCTATCTTTTTTTACCTGCTTATTATGTGATGCAATCAGTGATTCTAAATAACCCCTGACTGTCATATCATGATATTCAGCAGGTCTTTGTATACTGTCATTCAGATATGCAAGCTGACCCTCACAAGTAAAATGTTTACGGTTGTAAAAATCAATTTTGCATTCTGTAATTCTGCCATTAAACACTTCTTCATCATCCTGAAATACCTGAATGCATGACAGCATTTTTTGCGGTAATTCATATTGTGGGTGCTGTGGTGGCATCTTAAAACTAAAAGACCCTGCTTTGTTGACCTCTAAATCAAGTTTAGGGTCAATCAAAACAAGGTTTTCATCACGTAAATCATAAATAGGCAGTCCATCACATAATACTCTATACATTACAATGAACCCCCTCTATAACTGATCTTGACTGTACCGTTTCCGGTAAATGTCACATAGTTATCACCTTCCTGTAAACGAATGTCATAAACTGTTGTTTCCCCAACAGGTAAACTATAAGTGTTACCTTCGTGTGTCACCTTCATAGCTGTTGAACAGGTAAATGTTGGTGATACAATCTTGACACGATTGATCAGATTTACTTTTTTACTTCCGCTTACTTTCACTTCATTCACATGGATGATACCATTTACAAAACTGAAAACATCCCACAACCACGGTTCACTTGCTGAATTTGTTTCAATCTTATACGGTTCAACATTACAATCAACTGTGATAATGGCAAGTGTACGATCTGTTTTGAATTTATTGATTGTACACCGTCCCCAGTAATAAAAAGTTTTATCAGCGTCCATAACTATACGCATCTTCTTACCATGCAGATAGTTGGAAAGATTGGAAAGTGTTGCAGTCCAATCTCTTGCACCATTTAACAGGGAAAAAGTAAATGATAACTTCCTGTTTTCAAACTTCACATCATCACCCAACGCATCAGTCAGATCAAGGTCACCATTGCGACCAATTACACTGACTGATTCTGTTTTAGGTGTAGGCAATCCGATTTCTTTTGAAGAAAGGATAAGCCCAAAATCTTCATAACTGTGTTTAATTCCAAATGTAACACCCTGAATCAAGGCTTATCTTCTCCCTTCCTTATCAAAAATCTTACCAAGTTCTTCATCCATTGCCGGGGCAAGTTCACCTGCAAGCACTCCTGTATCTGTTACCAGTTTCAGGTTCGCAAGCTGTGGAATGAAAGGCATATAACTTTCAAGGATTGTAAGAATCCGGTCAAGTTTTTCCAGTAATGAAGCGTTTTCCTCATTAACCGCTACCCTGATCATATCCATAAGGCTTTGTGTTCCGACAACCGTTTCACTTCCGGCTTCACCACCTGCCAAGAACTGATTTGACTTAGCGTTGTAACCGAAAATAGTCGGCTGATTCATGATCATACCATCATCCATTGCTTTCTTATACCAGTCAATACCAAAGTGCGGTACACTTGGCGGTGTCAAGCTGAAAGAACCACTGATTGAAATATGTGGTAATTTTAAATGTGGCAATGACCACGAAAAATTGAAGAAACTTTTAATTCTGTTTATAGCGTTACTTACAATGTTCTTTGCACCTTCAAAGATGCTGCTGAACTTTTCCTTAATTGCACCAAGTACATTTGATACTGTGGATTTTGCAGCATTCAGACCACTTGAAATAGTGGACTTCACACCGTTGATCACATTAGATACCGTTGACTTGATACTGTTCCAAACACTTGTAAAGGTTGATTTAATGCTGTTCAGTATACTTGAAATAGTAGACTTAATTGCATTGAACACACTGCTGATTACTGACTTAACCGAATTGATTACATTGGTTACAGTCGTTTTGATTGCATTCCAAATATTTGTAATCGTAGACTGAATTACGTTCAGCACTGTAGAAATTGTTGATTTTATCGCATTCCATACAGTTGTGAATGTATTCTTGATACCTTCCAGTATTGGCTTAAGGAATGAAACAATGGCATTCCATACGGTTGTAATAACCGTCTGAATGTTGTTGATTGCGGTTGATACCGCTGTTTTTATAGCTTCCCAAATCGTTGTAAAGGTGTTTTTAATACCTTCCAAAATTGGGGTCAGGAATCCAACAATAGCATTCCAAATATTGCTTATGGTGGTTGAGATTGCATCAAGGGCTGTTGATACAGCGTTCTTGATAAACTCCCAAGCTGCAATGATATATTCCTTGCAGTTTTCCCATATAAACATCCAAGGCATTGTGATGATCTGAAATGCAGCACTGATGATTTCACCAATAAACATTATGGCAACTTGCACCGCATTCTTGATTGTTTCCCACACTGCACTTACAGTATCAGCTATTGCAGTAAACACATTGGTTACTGTTTCTTTTATGGCATCTATCTTTTCAGATATTGCTGTTTTGATGTTCTCCCAAGCCTGTTTGATTGAATCAACTAAACCTGTGAAGAATCCCTTAATTGCTTCAATGGCGGTACTTACTGCTTCTTTTACAGATTCCCATGCAGTCTGTACTTTCTCCACCAATCCACTAAAAAAGCCTTTGATAGCGTCAATAACCGTACCAAAGACTTCTTTTATTTTTTCCCAAGCATTTGTGACTGCTTCTCTGAATCCATCATTGGTATTCCATAATGTGATCAGTGCAACCACAAGCCCTGCCACAAGCGTGACTATAAGAACTATAGGGTTAGCATTTAATGCAGCATTGAAAAGCCACTGTGCAATAGTAGCACCTTCGTTTGCTGTTTTGTATGCTGTCCATGCTGTTGTTATGGCACTAATCAATGATGATATTGCCATTGCGACCTTTAATGTTACGAATCCGGCAGCAACTCCGGCTATCAGTGGTGACCAATCCTTGAACGTTTGAATAATCTTAGGCACATCTTCAATAAGACCACCTAGTTTTTCAAGGAAGTTTTCAACACCGTCCATTCCTTTTTCAAAGAATGTTGTAAAATCAATTTTTTGAATCCAGTCAAATACCCTTTGTAGGGCATCACCGACAGACGTTGCAAACGCATCCCAATCAACGGTTTCCATCCAGTCTGACAACTGCTGTAAAAACCCCATAACAGTAGGTGCAAGTTTTGAACCTACTTTTGTCAGGATATTTTCAAACAATGCCTGTACTGAACTCCATGAACCTGATATTGTAGTACCTGCTTCAAGTGCTGTTGTTCCGGTTATACCTAAGTTATCCTGAATCTTGTGAATAGCTTCAATCATTTGGTCAAACGTTACGTTATCCAAACTTTCAATCTTTTCACCAAGTACACCTGAATCATTTATCAATCTGATCATTTCAGACTGTGTACCACCATAACCAAGTTTCAGGTTATCCAACATCGTGTAATTTTGCTTTGCAAAACCCTGATAAGCGTCCTGTATAGAACCTATGTCAGTACCCATCTTGTTAGCGTTATCTGACATATCTGTTATAGCAAGGTTGGTCAGTTCAACCGCTTTTGCAGTATCACCGCCAAGACCCTGAATCAGTGAAGCAGCAAATGACGTTGCTGTATTCATGTACTGATTTGAACTCATTCCGGCTGTCTTATATGCCTTTTCAGCATAGTCAATCAGTTTACCGGAACTGTCTTTGAATAGTGTTTCAACACCACCAACCAACTGTTCATATTCAGCATAGTGACCAACCGCTGATTTTGTCACATCTGCCATTTTTTCAGCTAACTGTGTACATCCTGAAATTACTTTTGTGATTGCTGTAGATGCTAAATTCGCAAGCGTAGCTTTCCATGTCGTAAATCCACTGTCTGCATTCTTGGCAGCTTGTCCGGCATCTTCTACTGAATCACCTGCACCATCTGCCTTTTTATCAACATCTTCCAGTGTTTCAGCTGTGTCCTTTGCAGACTTTGAAACCTTTTCAATGTTGTTCACCGCATCAGCGTAATTGATCGTTATTTTTCCGACCAACGAAAAAATATCCAACGATTAGCCACCCCCCTTCAATGGTGGCACGAATCCATTCAGAATTTTATTTGCTTTTTCCACCTGTAACTTAATCTGTGCATTGTTCATTGTCGGTTCAGTTTGTTCAGTCTTTTCAACTTTCGGTACGGTACTCATAAACCGCTGTTTAAATTCTTCAAAATTTCCAACATCATCAGCAAGTGGGTTTGCTGTGATTGCACAGTATAAGTCCCACTGTTTATCTTCATTGTCCTGTTTCAGGACTGTTCTAACAGTATCGTCTAATTTCCCCCGGCTGATTGCTTTATCTAAATAGCTGTAGGGGTTACCATATCTACGGTTGCAGCATTCATCGAATCGTTCTGTTCCGTACCCACTAATTCGGCAACACCCTCGAAAAAATCCATAAGGTCATCTTTCTTAGCAAAATCTTTCACCATGACAACAAATTGTTTCAGCTTGAATTTCTTCACATCATCAGCAGTAACCGCTGTACCGTTGTCCCACTCCATACAGTTAGCAAAAAACTTACAGATTTCATTTCTTGCCTTTGAAATGTTCTTGATCAGAATGCCACACACCTTCATAGCAATGACAATACCAACTTCTTTCATATCTGTACCGGATTCCTGCAACTGCTGAATCTCGTCTTTGTCAAATGCACCAATAACCTGTTCTACTCCGATAACTGCAAGAACCTCACAAAAGTCAAATGCGTTATCAACTGTTAAATCCTTAAATCTGAAATCTGCCATGATTATTTATCCTCACTTTCTTTTTTCGATCTGTTTCTTCTACCACCATTTGCAGGTTTATCCTGTTTTGGTGCAGATGTTTCTTCATGTTCAACAGGTTCAGTCTGTTCACTTGCTGTTTCCTGTTCCTGATCTTCTACCTGTTCAGCAGATACAGCAGGTGTTTCCTGCTGCACTACTTCATCAGAAATATCAACCACAAACATTCCTTTGTCCTGAATTTCTGCAAATCTTTCTTCTGTCATATCCAGTTTTTCACCGATCACATGACCTTCACCTGTGTACTTGTCTGTATATTCTCTTACTACTACAACTCGCATAATTCACACCCCCCCTACACAACAGAAGTCGGATAATAAATTGCAATATCCAACTTATTTAAGCTGTCATTTTCAAGGTCTGCCGTACACTCAAACTTGACAGCAAACGTTGTCTGTTCAGCGTTCTTTGTTTCCAGTTCAAATGCTTCTGTACAGAGTGCATTCGGTAAAATAATGATTACATTTTTACCGCTTGAAAGTGTTCCAACATATGCAACATTTTCAAGATAATCTGCTTCTGTGATGTTCTCCTTAGATACATATTTCACATAGGTTGTATCTTCGGAAGTGGATTTTACAAGGTGTAATGCATTTACAAGAATATCTTCTGTAAGTTCTGTCATCTGACCTTCAAGTGTGGCAGATTCACCAACCTTCTGTTTGCTGACACCTTTGATCAGTACAGTTGCACCGTCCACCTCAACATCTAACCACTGTGCTTCATAGTTGAACTTAAGACCACCGGAAGTTGCACCAAGTGGTGTACCAGTCCACCCACTGCTTGCTTTTTCATACTTAAGATTTTTGTAAATGACACCTGCACCCAAGATCATGTTCTTGATAGTTTCAGATGTAATACCATGCTTTTTTAAGCCCATTCTTTTATGCTCCTTTCCACTCATTTGTGTTAAGTGTTATCGTAATTCTAAAAAGATCTTCTTCACCTGTTTGAATCATTAAACCGTTCCAATAGGTAATAAAAAAAGCAGTTCCTTCCTGAACTGCCCTTAAATCTTCAAATGCTTTTTTTAATTTGTCATTTATTTCTGCAAGCGGTAATTTTGACCCCCTTGACCAACCGTCAAGTGTAAAAACACCGCCTGTATATCCGTCCTCTAATCTGTGTTCAGTTTCATTGAACGAACCGACAAAGTAAGGATAGCTAATTTCACCCGTCCATTCACCAAATTCATAGGGAATACCAAGTTGATCAAGCTGATCAGAAATAAAACCAAGCATATCAACCATAATTAACCCCCTAAATTCTGTTTAATGACATTTACAAGCTGTTTCTTTATCTTTGGGGCTACACTCTGAAATGCTTTCGTGAGTGGTTGTCGTGGTGTTTTTCCGTAAGTATGGTAAAATTTACCGTCTTTCTTACTCTTATAAACCCAACCGCCTTTTCTTCCATCACCATGCAGTGCATATTCACCAGTACCAAATTCTTCCCAAATCGCATTTTCAAGGTCTGAACCTACAGCAACAGTTGATTCATCTTTTCCTTCATCAACCATATATTTGTAAGACCCCTTTGTTTGTCCGGTATCAACCCTGCTGTTTCTTTGGGTCTGTGCCTGTATTTCACCACCTGCTTCGTGAAGGAATCCAATAACCCCTTCCGATAATGCAGCTTTAATTTTTGCTGTGTTATCTGTAAATTCAACTGACATACTACTGACCCCCTATAAATCTTAAATAGATTTCTAAATGATCATGCATATTCATAGGGTCATCAATCAGAAGGATTTCATACACTTCACCGTTTACAACCATTCTTGCATTGTCACTTGTCACATCAACGGTTTCCTGTTCATCCGTCTTACTGATCACACCTGTCAGAAAACTGAACGGATTCCAAACCCAATCAGTTGACAGATTCTTAAGGTTGGTAAAGTCACACAAGAAAATGTGTGTACTTTCCTGAACCTTGGCATAAAAAGTTGTATGCTTCGAATCACCTGTTGATAAGTCCAACCAACCTAAGATTGATGTACAATCAACCCATGTGTTTACACGCTCACCTATGGCATTTTTAGCACCGTTCTTTTTTACCTGTAACAATGCTTGAATGTTACCGCCAACGCTCATATAATCAGAATCTAGCCTTTATATAAGGCTTTAAGAATCCAAGTAGGGCAACAGGATAGCCCATAACCTGATTGTTAGCGTCCTGATCAAAGTAAGTTGCACTGTATCTTGACAGCGTTTCAGACTTGACCCCGGTTTTCGGTCTGTTCTTAATATCCCACTTAAGCAGTTCAAGCACACCTGCACGAATATCAGCCGGATATTCCACCTTAGTGATCAGGTTTGTACTTTTATACAACTCCTGATTAACTCTGATGAAATCATCACCAATTTCCGTAATGGTATACAGTCCATCATTCACCATTGACTGTGAAATCTGAACTGTATCACCCACTTTTAAGAAATCTGATGTTCTAAGCAAACGATTACCCAAACTATCAGCACTAAAACGAACAAACCGATTCTGAAAATTGTTATTAGTGTATGCTCTGATCATAAGTTCAGCAGCGTTCAATTTTTCTTCAATCACCTTTTCATTTTGCACAGCAAATTCAGGTAATTTCATTACATCATCAACTGCTAATATCATCAGATCACCCTTTCTTAGACAACTGCTGTACCAACCTTGGACTTAATAAGACCCATCTTAACGTTCTTTGTATTGAACTTAAGGCTGTAGTTTGCAGACTTACCAAGTTCTGCATAAGTCGGTGATTCTTTTGCAATCTGATCAACCGCTAAAGAAAGACCATTCGGATGCAGCACCTTACCCTGCTTTGTATAGAACTTGTCAATACCTGCGGATGCTTCCGGGTCATAGTTGGTTGTATACTGATTCTCATAGTTGTTCTTATCGCAAGATAAAAATGCACCTTCGCCAAACAGATATGTGCTGTAAACCGCATCTGTACCTACCCCTGTAGCTGTAAATCTATCAGTCACAAGTACGTGTTTACCTGCGATAGTTGGCAATGTAATTTCTTTCTGAATTACACCGTTGACAACATACTTATCATAGTCAACCATTTCCATTTTCTTGTACTCTTTGAAGATCATGGAATGCATAACCATCAAACCAAGACCACCTGCCATATCACCAAGTGCTGCCTGTTCTGCATCGTAAATTGTACCTGCTTCAATGTTTGTCTTAGTACCTTTAGTAAGATCAAGTACATGATCACTAAGTGCTGCAACTGCTAATACTGCCTGTGCAATGTTCATCAGTTCTTTTTCCCAAACCTGACCATAATAACCTGCAATCTTATTTCTGATCAGTGTCATAGGGTCAGCACCAGTTAATTCCTTTGTGAAGTCTTTAGCCTTAAATGCTTTCATTCTCTGAATAAGCATACAAGTCTGTTTGTCACCGCTGATTTCAACAGGTGTGTTGTTTGTTTCACCATCGTTGTTCAGTGCTTCCATACCGCTTTCATTTGCGTCAATCGGTTTATAAATTGGAATTGTTGCCACGTTTCCATGCTCACCGATTAAGTCCATAATAGAACTGTCCTGCTGCACGATACCGGAAGCAATGATTGGTGTAGTCCAATAGTCGGCTTCCTGCATCATCCCGGTAAATACTTCTTCATCAAAAGCAAAACCGCCAAAATTTCCTGTTCTTGCCATTTAATTCACCATTTTAACCTTTCTTAGTGTACATTTAACTGTTTGAATAACTCCGGGTTTTCCTCTTTGAGTTTCATTCTTTCGTTGTAACCCATCTTAAGGAACTGTTCTTTGGTAACTGTCTTGTCTTTATCCCCACCCGGCAGGTTGTTTTCAAGAATCTTTCTGCTACCACTCTGCTGCTGATTACCATTGGATGCTTCAAACATGGTAGGATGCTGTGTTTTAAGACCTGAAATCAGATCATCTTCACCCTTGATTTTTCCATCATCACCAAGTTTGATTTCACCTTTTTCCTTTGCCTTGAATACAAGATAATCAACATCAACCGCACCTGCTGCAACCAACGCAAATTTCAATGCATTTTCTGTTTTCAGTTCTGCATTCTCTTTCTTAAGGTCTGCAATCTCTGTTTCATATGCAGTAATTTTCTGCTGTGTTTCTTCGTCTTTCCCGGCTGACTTTTTCAGTTCTTCAATCAGGTTGTTTGCCTTGGTCAGTTCTGTAGTCTTACCGGAAAGGTCAGTTTCAAGGTTGGTGTATTTGTCCTTAGACACATAACCACCATCAGTAAGGTTGACCATCTTGATCAGCTTCTCTTTGTTCTTTTCATCACCGTTATAGGCATTGATTGCCTGTACCAGTTCATCATAGGTGATAGCCTTATCACCAAAAAATGCTTTTAAAAATTCCATGTTCTTCTTCCTTTCTCCGTCATGTTTTTATATCCGGTGTCACCGGGGAACGGTCAACAGTTTATATCCCATGTTGCAGGGGTCATTTCAGCAGCAGTTTAAACGTCATAAGCCTTTTTCGGACAAAAGAAAAGACACCCTTGCGGATGCCTTAAAAATACTATTTAACCCATAGTTGGGAGATAATCAGGATCACCATACCTTTCTACAGTACCAAGTGAATGTGCAACGCTTTCATGTTCCTTTTATCCCCCTTTCTGACCTTATATAACGGTCATATAGGTAATAAAAAAGCAAAGGTGTATAATTGTGTACCTTTGCTTTTTAATATCTATCTTTGAAGAAATCAGCCCAGTATGGATTTTCTTCATCGAATATTTTTTTCTGTTCGTCAGTCAGTTCATGTGGGTAATCTCTGAACATATTGAAAATATGTTTTTTGTCAAAACTAAATAACCACTCACCAACTTTTTCATGATCTTCCACCCACCATATTTTATCATCAGGGTTATTTTTAAAAAATTTACTTGGTTGTGCCATATTGTCCTTTCTTCTGCTCTGAATCAGCAGTATTTATATACCCTAACAACCGTTTGAAGTCATCAGTATTGAAATCTGAATCAGCAATATCTATCATTCCATGAATCTCTTGTGACCACTTGTTTGATTTACTTGAACAACCAAAACGGTTTACCAATGTATAACGAACATTACCGTTAAAATCATGCCACCCACTCTGTGTAGGTGATTGAAGTTCTAAATATTGCAACACTTCATCAGTTGTTTTCCTAACTATTGCTGCATGCCTTCCAACATAAAGATAATATTCTTTTCCAACTTCACATTGCTTCAACAGATTTTTCCCAACAGTTGCGGTACACGCACCTTTGGCAGTTATTTTTTTAATACCCTTAGTTTCAAATAATGATTTCAGGTTATAGGTGTTTGAAAAGAAGCTCTGACTTTCCCCACCACGAAAATCTAAAACATTCCATCCCTGTTTCTGTCCTATATACGCAAGTCCTAAAGATGCACATGAACCGCCAGTAAGGTCACCACCTGATAAAGTCTTTATGATTTCATCAGATGTCATTTTTATTTTTTGATTTTCAACAGCATTGTATGGTACTTTCAATCTGTCATTCAATGTTTTGAAAAATGCATCATATGTTGAATCATCTGAACCTTTCGGTTTAGATAGTGTTTCCACCTTCATTGTATCAGCATTGTCAGGAAGTTTCAAATACTTCTGTTTGAAGTCCTCAAAATCTTTTGTTTTATCCAGTCCAAAAAATGCCGCACGTTCCTGTAAGGTCTTTAGTTCATCATCGTCTAAAGCCCATTTTGCACGTTGCAGCAGACAGCACCGACAGTTACAAACGTTCCTTGCAGAACCGCCAACACCCGGTGCTTGCATTTTCTCACCGCCAACATCAAACGGTTCATCAATTTCCCTGATCTGTCCGTCACATTCCCGGTGTTCATCCCTTGTACGTCCGTCAAGCGTGGAATCCCACTGTTTGACTATATCAGCACCTTTTTTCTTTGCCCCATGCTGACCGTCAAGGGTTGCTTCATTCTGTATTCTATGTCCTTCTGTCCGGGCAATCCGTATTGCATTGTTATATGCTTTACGAAAAGGGCTGTTCATACCCTTGACAATTCTTAATGCCATTTCATTCCATGTTGAACCGCTTGCAATCCCTCTTGAAAGTTCAGCACGAATTGACCGCTTAAGGTAACCAACATCTTCACCAAGTTTGGTGTACAGACCGCTTGACAGTTTACTGTTGGTTTTCAATGCTTTGACAACCTGATCTTGCTGAATTGGTATTACAAGCGGTATACCTGTACTTTGCAAATCATAGAACATACCAACGTAACCGTTGATATATGACTGTTCCAAGTAATCAGCAATGGTTGTAAATTGACCTTCATGTAGGTCATAAAGCATTGCTTCAAGCTGATCAACCATCATTTGCTGATATTCCTTTTGGTATACTATACTTTGCAGATTTTCAAGGTCTGTCCTTGCAGACAGTTCCATGATTTTCTGTTCACAGTCCTTTTTTGCCCTCTCATATACAACTTCTAACAGTCTGATAACTTTCTTTTCTTCATCAAGCTGTGCTTGCTGCACTTCCTTCTGTGCTTTGTTCACCTATTCCACCACCTTCATCATCCGGTATAATAGAATCAAGATCATCTTGCACCTGCTGCACCTTATCAGCTTCATTATCCGGCAACTTGTCCTTCACATCCTCATAATCAATATCAAGAACATCACAAATATACTGAATCGTCAGATCATCACCAAAAATCTGTGCCAGTGATAACAGGGTGTTGATTTGTACCTGTTGTTTCTGTGCTTCTGTAAGTTCATTCTGTTCATTTTCCTGTTCATTACTCATTACTTCGTGGGTGAACTCAAAATAAACATCTGTGATCTGATAATCTGTACCGTTCTGCTGATTGATTTCATCAATGCACACCGCCACGATCTTACGCAAGAACCGCTTGATATTCCTTTCAAGGTGTTTACATCTAAGATCAAGTAGTGAATAGGCTGCCTTGATTGCAATATTGGTTGTTGCTGATGTATCTTTCAGACCTGACAAGTTCAGACCCATACCAAAACGGTATATGTTCTTTTCATCCAGTTCCAACTTAACCTTCCGGGCTTCATACGGTACATCTACTGTATGTACTTCAATACCACCATCTGAACCGACACCGACAATCTTTTTTGTCTTAAGATTCTGCTGCAATTCATCAAGGTTATCACCTTCAAACCCTTTGACCGCATATAATGGATGATCAAAGTCAATCAGGTTGTTGGAAAGACTGGATGCCATAAGGTCATAATCATCAATCAGGTCTTTTACTGATTTCAGATTGCTGATCTGTTTCTTGTTATTATCCAACCGGAAGAATGGCAAG
The DNA here is from genome assembly GCF_027695515.1 of Coprococcus sp. LG101-27. Lineage (NCBI taxonomy): Bacteria > Bacillati > Bacillota > Clostridia > Lachnospirales > Lachnospiraceae > Coprococcus > Coprococcus sp. LG101-27. The sequence goes on along the minus strand of NZ_JAQEUJ010000003.1, from coordinate 129,004 downwards.
AAACCAAGTGAATCAATATAAGTATTATCATCACCATCAACCTGATACAGTATATGTGGTCTTGGATTCACCTTGGCTTTATCGTCAAGCTGTATTTCCCCTTCATCTGTCTGAACATAATAAACAACCTGTTCATCATCCCAATCCATGATTTTCTTGATTCTGTGACCTTCCTTGTCAACCCGGTCAACGTACCAATAAATTACATGGTCTTTTCCGTCCTCTGCAAATCGTGCTTCTACTTCTACAACACCAATACTGTCAGCACACGTGAATTTCAGCTTGTCAGTGCTGTCTTTCATAGCGTACATATAAGCAAAACCTTTTGTCTGACAGTCTGTAAGTGTTTCTGACAGTTCATCAATAAAATCATCGTTATTATTGAATCTTGCATCAAGTTCACTCTGTAGTTCAGGCACATCACTGAATACAAAACCATCTGAACCTGAAAGGGTATACTGTGTACCCTGTTCTGTCAGTTCCTTGAAAAATGGGTGCGGTATTCTCACATTTGCCCGGCTTGTATCTTCCACAAGCTGACCATCAGAATTGAAGTAAAACATTCTGTAATTTTTAATGTCGTGATCACCGTCAAAATAGCGTTCACCTATTATTGCAAAATGCTTTTTCACTGATGCAGCATCTTCATCAATGAACATTTTTATTTCTTCGACTGTAAGCACCTGTCACCCCACCTTTCTATAATCTGATCTGTAAGGTCAATGATTTCATCCCCATGAACACCGAAAAAATCACACATTGCTTCTTCACCCTCAACCGTATGACCGTATGAAAATAGAAAAGCATGAACCAATTCATGAATCAGTGTTGAACGTGTTACTGATTCAGAACGTCCGTCCATAATGCTAATCAGAAGTTCCTTATATTCGGTCAGCCCAAAATTATAGCTGTTTGGGTCAGGGTTCATTTTTTTTGCATTTGCATCCACCAGTTTGACCTTCCATACATCATTGTGAATCTTTATTTTCATGATTTTAACCATACAGCTATTTGTATAACCAACCGCTGCCTTTCTTGATATATTTTTCTAATGCATACCGCATTGCGTCCATAAGATGATTGAAGTCATCAATAGGGCGGTTCAGTTTATTACCGAACTTGTCCTTGTCCCAAGTATAGTTGCTGATCTCCGTCAAGAAATTCACACATCTTGGGTGTATGATGATTTCAAAGTCCTGAATAAACTGAATACCGCTGTTGATACTGTCCTTACCTTTTTCAGCACCTTTGACCCTAAGACCATAACCCTTTAACTGATCAATAGACTTTGGTTCTGCTGAATCCGCTGTGATTCTTTCCTTTGCATAGCCCATATCAGTGATGTTCTGATATATTCGCTCATTGGAAAGACCTGCACTATACATTTCATCCCACACGAATATCTTTTTGTTCTTCGTGTCAATGAATCCACAAAACAATGCAGATGGGTCATTTGTATAACCAAAGTCTAAACCAAAGGCTGAATCAATCTTGTATTGCTGTCTGATCTGTTCCAGTGTAAAGGCTTCTTCATGCCAATTCTCATACACAAGACCGTCAACGATACCCCAATTACCAAGTCCGGCAACTGCATATCTGCGTGGGTTCTGTTTCTTCATGGTTTCAAAAACCTTAAGATCGGCTTTATCTAACCATTCATTGCAGGTGTAATTGGTGGTAAGTGCAAGTGTTTCATCGTCAGGGTTATCAAAAAACCGTTTCTTCAACCAATGGTGTTCATTCCAAGGGTTGAATGTTACGGTGATCTGCTTGAACAGGTCTGAACCTTCCGGGATTGCACCACGAATAGATTCATCAAGCATATTGAAATCATCTTCACTGCTGATCTCATAGGCTTCTTCAATCCACATCCAACACAATACACCCTGATCAACAGTGATTGATGTTACTTTCAGTGGGTCATCCAGTCCTCTGAAATAAATCTTTTGACCTGTTGGCTTATACGTCATTTCAAGCGGTGATTCTTTTATGTCCCAAAAAGCATCAACACCAAGTCGATGTATAGCCCATTTCAGTTCAGTAAAACAGGAATCCTTTAGTGTTCTGTAAGTTTTTCTGACAACTAAGGTATTCGCATCAGGGTACTTCATCATATTGGTGATGTACCATAATGCTGTAGTCTTTGACTTCTTAGATGCACGTGAACCTTTGACTGCCCGGTATCTACCTTTCCACCGCCAAAATGTACCGTAACCCTTACCGACTACTTCCGGTAATTTCACATTAACCTTACCGGACTTTGTAGCCTTGTAATCTTCCGGCATCAGAATGAACTTCTGATAACCAAATACATATTGACTTGATGGCTGCCTGTATTTAGTCCTCAAGTGCGTCTGCTCCTGAAATAACAATAGGGGCTGTCACATTCACATCTAACTTATCATTCCACATACCTAAATGTTTACCAAGCAGTTCAAGGGCTTTCATCTTGGAAGCAATCTTGACTTCTCTTTCAACACTTCCACCAAACTCATTATCAGATTCCTTATATTTGATTGATTCAATACAGGACAGATCATCATCAGATGCATCCTGTTTGATTCTTCCGTTACTGTCAACAACGTCCGTCATTCTGACAAATGCAATCTTGGCAAGCTCTAATACAACCCTATCCTGATTCACTCCGGTTCTTCGTGACCGTTCTGCCATGTGTTCAGCAATAGCCTGTTGAATATTAGGTTTTGTCAAGTTTTCACATCCGATTGCATCCGCTGTTTTTACTGAATAACCTGCCCTAATAGCTGCCTGTGTTGCATTCAGGTCAATCAGGTATTCATCAACAAAACGTTGCTGCTTTTCAGTTAATTTGCCTTTTTTTGCCATAACAACACCGCCTTTCTATCATTTTTATAACAAAAAGTGCTGCAAGGTAGGAGGTTTTAGCACCCTTGCAGCACATAAGACAATAATCAATATAATTTTGCATAAAAAATTTGCAGGTAATTTATTATTACCTGCAAAAATTTTTGTACAGCATACACTATAAAAGGTCAGCTTGTATTTGTCAAATATGAAATAGTTGGTTTTATGTCAGATATGTAAGGTTTTTATAGGTATCTTCAAACGCTGAAAGTGCCTTATTATGCAGTTCTACGGTATATGAATAAGATTTTTTCATTTCCTGTGAAGCAACCTTTACTGTTTTAAACTGCACATACACTTTTGTAAGAATCTGAATCATATTCTTGTCACGCAATCCCCTGATTTCCTTAATGATCTGCTTCTTTGCATCAACAAACTGATCTATTTCTTCATTGATGTGTTGGTCAAACATGGTATACCTTACTACATCCTTACATAACTTATCACCTACAGGTGAAGTCTGCACTTTATCCCGGCTGTAATCAATACCGCCTGCACTGCATACATTCATTTTCATATCTGACAGCGTGGCAATATCATCATTTATCTGCATATCTAACACTTCAAGCTGTTTCAGATATTCCCTTGCACTTAATTTCTTCTGATCACTCATTTTTACCTCACTTTCTACGGTTGGTTACACTTCGGTTACGGTTAAAAATAGCCTAAAAAGTGCTTCAAACCCTTATAAATCAAGGAAGTTACGGTTTCTACGGTTACGGTTAAAACTCTATTCTTTATATATTCTTATTTTTACTAAGTTCTATACTATCATAAAATACTAATTATTGAAGAATGTACTTTTAACCGTAGACAACCGTAACCGCCAGTATTTACAAGGGTTTCAACCGTAACCCTTAACCGTAACCAACTGTAACTTTAGTGTAACCACTACCACAACAGCACTGATTGGTGTATCGAACTAATGAAACACCTTACCTGATTTTTTATGTTTCAATGTCACCCTTCCAACAATTTCAAATCCGGCAATGTCAACAATGTTCCTGATCACCTGAATCAGTCTGTGGTTACGGTCATTCAGTTCTGCATTTTCTTCCCTTTTAACTGTTGCCATTGCTGCACCTGCTGTTGGGTCAACATATCCTTCACTATTTTTGTACATTTACATCTTTCCTTTCCAAAATATCACTTATGATCACTCTAAACATTTCTTCAAAAATAGGCACTACTATTGAATTTCCTGATTGGTGGTACAGTGTTCTGTTCATTTTTCCCGGTTCAACTTTGCAGGTTGACTCTGCTGCATAATAATCTTCGTCAGAATACCCCATCAACCGCCAACATTCCAATTCTGTTAAATACCTATATTTTCCATCCCCTAAATCAATGACCTGTGCCGGGGTTCTGTCCTGTCTTGTAGTTATTGTATTTGCATAATCTTCAATAACCTTTGCCCTTCTGATTCCTTTTTTGCCTATCGAATTGTATACACTTGGTTGTGTCACCATGTAACAATCAGATACATTTCCTGATTCAAGAAAATTTGAAATATCACGCATTGGTCTTTTCTGCATCAACTCAAAATCAAAAGGGTGATCACCTAAAACAGAAACAGTAAAACATCTTTGTCTTGCTTGCGGTATACCATAATCACGTGCATCTAAGACTTTGTAGTTATTGGAATATCCAAGCTTTTCCATATACGACAGGTATCGGTTGAAATTATGAATCATGTGTTTTGATAAAACATTCTTTACATTTTCCCACACAACAACAGTCGGTTTCCATTCTCCCATCTGTTCGATAATGTGTACTGTTTCCCACATCAATGATGATCTTGTTCCTGAACCTTCATCAGCACCTTTACCCTTGTTAATTCTTCCATCGGCTGCTGTTGCCTTCCCTTGATGTCCGGCAATACTAAAATCTTGACAGGGTGAACCATGAATTAAAATGTCAGGTTTTAAATTCCAATTAACAACTGACTGTGTTTCATATGACAGTTCATCAGCAAACATTGCATTGTACGATCTGACCGCTTTTTCATCTATTTCAACATAATCTATTGCCTTTACAGGTATACCCATATTTCTTAACGCAACCCTTGGTGAACCGATTCCACCGAATAATTCAATAATTTGTATCTTTTTCATCTTCATCACCATCCTTTACCGGGCAGTGATCACAATCACCATTTGCAGCACCAAAACACCCCCAACAATCATCAATTTCTTTTGTCGTTGGTTTATACTTCTTAGCTGTTGCAGCTAATGCCATCACTACAGCACCAAGGATTAACCCAACCGTAAGACCAACGCAAAAACAAACTGTACCTGTTAATACTAACTTTTCCATACTGTCACACCTTTCTAAATATCCTGATAGATTTACCACCTACCTTAGTTACTACTGTTTCAAACCCCAACCGCTTATTGATCTGCTTACTGAACACGATGTTTGACATTGGTTGCATACCACAATCAGCACAAAACACCTGATACCTGCTGTATACGTCACCTGTTGGTTCATCCTCAATCATTTCAACACCGCATTCATCAATAAATGCCTTGATTGGGTTATTTTCATTTTCATATTCATCAATCTGTTCAGCCACTTTTTCAGACTTGGTGAACTCATTGTTTTCAATGATTCTTTTCAGTCCTTCTACACCTACCCTGATCAGATATTCAACTGAACTTTGTTCAACCAACTGATACTTGATATAAGGGTTATAATCCGGGTCAATCTCACCACTTGGTAAATACTTTGTAAATCTTGCGTTGAATGGAATAATCACCAAACGTCTAAGAACTGCCCCTGTCTTATCTTTCATTCTTGGTATATCATTTGCTGAAAACAGCAGCTTCACATAAGGGTTAAACTCAAAAGGGTCTTGCCCTTTTCTTTCTGCTTTAATTCTGTTACCTGTAACTACTTTCTTGAATGTTGCTACCTGTGAACCTTGCAGGAAGTCATCACCAATATCATCACCGATATTTGCCAGTTTTCCGAACATCATTGATGTGCTGAACCTGTCCCCTAATTCCTTAAGGTCAAGTGCTGATATATTCCCATCACCAAGAATTGCTTTGACACAATCAAGGAATGTACTCTTACCATTGGACTTGTCACCTGTCAGGATGAATGCCTTACCAAGTTCATTCCTGCGGTAAAAGCAATAGCCAATGCATTCTTCCAGTAATGCCCTGATCGGTTGATCACCGCAAGCTAATTTGTTCAGTGTATCATCAGCAAGTTCACTGTAGGCTTCCGGGTTATAGTCCCAAGGTATTTGATTGGTAATAACCAAATCAGGGCTGAATGGTTGCATCTGTCCGGTCACAATATCCAACACACCGTTCCTGAATGCTATATAACGTGCATCTGCCTGTGCTTTTTCATCAGCTATAAGTTCCATATACTCTAATACTTCTCTTCGCTGTGTCTTTTTCAGGTTAGGTATCTGATTGATCATAGCTGTTTCAATAGCCTTGTACCCAACCTGATAAATCCCATCTTGATAGATATGTAACTGATTACTTATACTGACTACATTTTCATTGTTCTTAAGCCATGTTGCAAAACGGTCAAACAGGAATGTCTTATCACAAAAGAATACAGGTTTTTGAAATGCTTCATCCCTAAGAATCACTTCCAGTTCATCATCAGATAACGGCTCTTTCAGAACAAATCTGTTCAGAATCCTGATACATTCTCTTGTATCATCAACACTAAAATCATTTGATGTAAGTGTCAGGATATAATTGAATAATGCCTGATTGCGTCCGTCACCTGCATCCATATCAAGAAAGTCAACCGCTGTACGAACCGGGAACAACCATTTTGGAACTTCCTGATATGTTCCACCTTCTTCAATGTCCCACTCAATAAAGCGTTCTTCACCGTCAATCTTGATTACTTCATATGATGAACGTGTACCAAGTTTTATATCTGCTGTCAGACCAACCGCAAGCGGTACATGTGTCCTGTTCCTTGTAATACTATGATTCTTAAATAAAAAATGTCTGCCCCGGCTTGTACAATACACCCGGCAATCAAGCTGATATTCTTCCACAATGTTCATTAAAATTTCAGACTGTTCAGCATCGTCAATATCTATCAGGATGGTATCATCAGCAAGAACACCACCGAACCCTTCAAGATTCTTCACTTCGTCATAAGTGCGGTATTTTGTCCGGTCTTTGAATGCTTCGATTGCTTTCTTGCCTTTTGTCTTTATGTACCCTTTGTACAACATCCTGTTTCACCATCCTTTAACTAAATACTTCTGACAGCAATTTACTGAAAAATTCTTTGTCCCTGATGCTGTCCTTAATATTCCTTTTCGGCTGATCTCAAATCTGCCTTTTTTCTCTTTCAATGTGTCCCGGCTTTCTTTCACATTTGTCATGTAATGCTTGTAACCGTTACTACCTTTCTTATGCTGTGACCGCAAATATAACCAGTGCTGCACGTTCATTTCAGCATCTTTCACTTCTGCCTTATTCCGGTCAATCCTGTTTTCGGTAATCATTGTAATATTGTCCAACCCTTCCATTCTGTACTGAATGTGATCTTTGATCTGATTCACAATGTCAGGGTTATCACTTCGATTGATTAACTTAATCAGCTTACGAACCTTTGAGATACTTCTACATGAAAGAAATTCTTCAAGATGAATAAGCATCTGACCATGATCATATTTGATTGTAATGTCTGTCATGTTCCCACCTTTCCGGTATTATGCTGCAATACCAAATTGTTTCAATCTTTTTCTTGCTAAATCTATGTACCACTGCTTATCTAATTCCGGTGGTACTTTAACCCCAATTACAGAATCGTTATAAATGAAACTGTGATCAGGTGTGTTTCCAAATTTTTCACCCTTTGGTTTTACAACCTTACGTCTTAACAACCTACCGTCTGTAACACGATTGGAAGCAAACACACGATAAGATTTATAAGTATATTTTTGTGTGGTAGGATATGACCACACTTCTGTTCGTGTACCGTCCCGGTGTTTTGTTGTCTTAATGATCTGACCAGTTCCATGTTCATGCTCAACCCAGTTATAATTGTTTGACAGCTTCACTATTTTTTGGAACATAATCAAGTCATCACACTGATTGATTGTCTGTTCAACAGGTATCTTTTTCACCATGTAGTCAACCAACGCTTTATTCAGTATTGGTAAGTCATTATCAATAGCAGAAAGTTCTTTGACGTAAGCACCAATTCTTTCAACACCGCCGTCAGTACCAATCCAAAGGTAATTGTTTACGTCCTTCTGATAGATTTCTGATATATTGTCAAGTTCAAGTAATATTGAACATTGTTCAGTTGAACAACGCTGTTCCCACTCCCAACAAATATCATCAACCATTTCAAAGGCTTCATCAGTGTCAGGAATCCAAATGATCAGACCATCAGTGTTTGACTGAATCAGTTCAAGTCCCGGCACAGCTTCCAAATGCTCAATCAGATCAAGCAACATCAACTGACCGTTGATACACATACAGTTGTTATTACGTGGATCGTATGCAGCATTTGTTTCATCTTTCATTGCCCCTGAGAGTGCATTCAGCATCTTTTTATATGGCAACTGTGCTTTTTTCCATTGCTTTGCTTCTGCCTTTCTTCCGGCTTTAGCTGCTGCAACCTGTTTCTTTTTCATAGCTTTTCTTGTGTCATACACCAGTTTGAAGTTGTTATTGGTTGCTGCCCTTGTTACAAGTCCCCATGCAATCAGCATTGACGGATAGTAATTATTTACGTCTACATGAAGAATCTGACCTTTCCGATGTATCGGCTTATCAGATGCACCATGCAGACCGCCAAATCCAAATGTGTGCGGTATTCCTGCAACAATCGTCTCAAAGTTCTGTGACTTGTACCAAGTCTTTTTATCTTTTTTGTCAAAATCTTGCAACCCCATTTCGAGGGCTTCTTTTCTTTTCTCTGCAAACCATTCCTGAACGTATTTGTATTTTTTCAGTTTCAGGCATGGAAGAAAAAAGAAATCAAATTCATCACCAAAATGAGTTTTTGAACACCCAAGAACCTTTGCTGTTATCCGGGCTTCACTGTCACCAATGTCATACAGTGACGTTTCTTTTGGGAATGCCTGTATAATTCCATGAACTGCATTGAACTCACTGACTTTTTCAAGAAATACCTTGATAGTCTGTTCTACGTCATGCCTACAGTATTTAACCGTCTGTTCTATTTCTTCCGGTGTCAGTTTCCTTTTGATACGGAAATCAACATCAGTTTCCTTGATGTTTGAACCAAGAAAACCTTCCATTGTTTTCAATCCGACTGTTTTCATGGTTTCATCATTGCTTGGCATTACATCATAATTGATCATGGGTAATTTATTGAATGCTCTTGAATATTGCCAACCTTCTTTATTATCAACGATAATCCAATCATTGATTTTTTTAGGATTCATACCAAGCAGAATACCTTTCATGATGTACTGATCGTAGTGACGGTTATTAAATCCTACCCATATATCTTTTCTATTTGCTTCATATAAGGCTTTTAGTTTATCAGGGCTATTGATTATCACGTGTTCTTTTTTATTCGTCACATCAATGAATACAGCAAGCCAATCCTTTTCAAAAACCTCAAAATCGTAGAATATCATTTACTAAATCACCCACTTTTTGAAAAAGCGGTGTGCGTTTTACACACCGCCTTAAGTGTTATCTTACTGCAAAGTAGATATTTTATCTACTTTTAAATTAAAAATTTTTACATATCGAATGCTTCATTGATAGTAATTGGATTGAAGTCATCAGCCTTATAGGTAACTGCTGCACCAACTTTACCCTGTACTTCCTGAAAAATATCAAGTACGCAATCAGCAAAATCACTGTAGTTGATAAATTCCGGTACTGTATCTGTTTCAAGTTTATCAAGCCATGTGCAAACAGATTTGATTGCCATGCCATTAGTCCACTTCTGTGAAGTGTTGCCGGAAATAGTACGGTTGAAGAAAATCTTTCTACCCTTCTGATTACCTTCCAAGATGCTACACTGTACGGAAAACATCAGCTTGTCACCTTTCTTTGTTGGCTTGATCTCCATTTTATCAAAACTTACATCATAATCCCCATCCGGTACATCTTCAAACTGTGAATCGTCTGCTTCCTGAACCTCTTTCTGTAATGCGTTAAGATCAACCTGTTCATCGAATGCACTAAAATCTACTGCCATAATTTTTCACCATTTAACCTTTCTTAAAATAAATTTATGATTATAATTGCTATGATACAAGCAATACAAACCCTTGTATAATTATCCCTATTTTTCTGAATCCTGTCACCCACTGAACCGAATCCAAAGAATGCTGCCATGACTGCAAGAAAAATATTTAATGCAATCATGATCTTGTTCTTCTTCGTCTTTGACCTCTGATGTGCTGTTCAGGTGGGTTCATAGCACCGTCTAAAGGTTCAGCCGGGGTCTGTGCGTCAGCAGGTACATGGTTGTTTTCCTGTGCAAGTCTTTTGATTCCTGCATTAAATTCTTCTCTTGTGATTACCTTCATAACCTCAACACCATCAACGATCAGGTCAACCGTATCACCCTTATGCTTCATCACATAGTTATCATCAGCCGGAACATAGAAATATGCATCTGCTTTCAGTGTGACAGATTCAGAATCAGTGTTCGTTGTACCGTCCTGAACAGGTTCAGACTTTTCAGCATTTCTTTCCTTACGTGTTCTTCTTGGTGGTTTCTGTAAATCCGGTTTCGGTACTTTATCGGCAACATCCATTGCTTCATCAAATGGTACTTCTTCCTGTCCCGGAAAAGCCTGATCAATAGCCTTGTCAACTTTATCCATGTGATCAGCAATCTTCTGTTCATTTTCTGCCTGAACTTCTGCCCTACTCTTGCGTGTTCTTCCAGTCTTTTCTTCCGGTGCATCTGTTGGTGTTGCAGATTCAGCTTTTTTACCTCTTGTTCTTCTGCCTTTGCTGTCAGGTTTTTCAAGATCAGATGCAACCGCCTGATCAGCAGCATTCATTTCATCATCTGACTTGTAATCACCAAGTTCATAATAATTTCTGATCTTGTCAACAACATAATTCAGATCATTGTCAATAGCATATGCAGTGAACATTCCAAGCGGTGATTTTACGGTATCTTTTCCGCTGTTCTGTGTGTAAAAGTAATATTTGGCTTCATTCACACCAGTTCTAAGTACAACGGTAAACAGTCCTTCAATAGTGATCTTCTCACGCAACAGTTTACCAATCAGCTTAACAGTTGTAAGACCGTTATCTAAAGTTTCCAAATGGGTCATATAAACGACTACAACATCATCAGGTAAGTCTTTGCAACAGTCAATGATTTCAAAGTAGTTCGCACCAAAATCATTGTACTTGTCCCACCCAGTTTCTTTGATACGGTTCATGTACGGTACTGCAAGAATGTACTGGAAGTCATCAACCACCAACAGCTTCTTACCTGCTGTACACTGTTCTTTCATGTACTTCACAATTTTTCTTGCATCTGTTTCATTGTTCAGCATTTCAAAGTGATTCTTGAACGGTAACGGTTTACCTACTGGATTGATAACCGCTGTTGTTGCCGGGTCACAATTTCTAAGGCTTGTACTTTTACCTGTACCGGATTCACCCATAATTAAAACTTTCTGTGCCATGTTTATTTATCTCCTTTCTTGAATAAGCCCATTAACTTAGTGAAAAGATTGCTTTTCTCTTTCATTGCTTTCTGCTGTGATACTTTCAAAATCTGTCTGTTCTGAAAATGTTCAGCGGTTGCAACATTGTTTCTGTAACTTCTGTGACTTCTCTGTTTGTGTTTCTTTGCACTACTCATTGATTTCATCCTCACTTTCTTTGATAACAACCTGTAATCTTGTATTATTATGCAGTGGTGTAACCTCTACTGTATAACCATTTGCCAACAGGATTCCTACTAAATCCTGATATGCTGCTGTGATTCTTGTACCTTCGATTTCAATACAACCGCATAATCTTGACATTTCATTGAAAAAGTCATCATTTGCAGCATCAACAACACTATGCATATCATTCAGCATATATTTCAGTTCATCACGCTCGTCTTTCAAATGTCTATTTTCTTCTTTCAGCTTTGCAACTTCTGCTTCAAGAACTTCATAACTGTTTTTATTCTTCTTCATTATTTTCACCTTCCTCTTTTACTTCATCGGTTGTTTCTTCCGACTTCACCTGATCATTGAATCTGTCAAGTTTTCCTACCTCAAGAAACTGTGCTGACCAAAAATCTGCAAAATGAATGATCACCTGCAATGGTTCTTCATGACCTTTCAGATCATACGCAAGACTACCATAAGCACCATCATGATAGAAAATAGCGTGTTCTTCTTCCTCTGTCAGATCAATATAACGTGCTGCCAGTTCAACCGATCTTAAAGGGTGGTCAATATGGCACAAATCAGAACTGATCTTGTACGGTTTACTTTCTGATCTCTTATACTTCTGTTCAGGGTTTTTCTTTGTTGGTCTGCCATCCTGTACCATGTTTGCAACATAATATGGGCTTCCATAACGTCCGCACTTGCCAAGATCGTGTAAAGCTGATGCAATAATCACGCTGCTGTGAATCTTGTTATATGCTTCACTTCCAAGCAGTGTAAGACCAATCTTTTCAGCGTACTGCATGACGTTCACTGTATGCTCTAACAGTCCACCATCTTTACAGCAATGGTTTCCACCGGATGCCGGGGCATCATAAAAACCAAGTTCTTCGATGAAGTCAAGTAAATCTTCTATACCCTCACGACCTGTTGCCATCAGACAACCTTTGAAATACTCAATCTGTTTTTCTCTTGTCATTGTTAAATCTCCTTTTCTTCTAACTTTATTTTCCACCGCTTCTGTTCTTCAATATTGGAAAGATACCAAGCGTTAGATTTTGTTTTGTGTTCATTGAATGCTCTGAACTCTTCAAAGTCCTTTGGAAATAGTAAAATACCATATCCACCGGATTCTCTTATTTTCCTTAAGTGATAAAGCTGTATCAGTGACGGTTCACCGTTGTCTGCCTTGACTTCAATACCAAGAAAACAACCGTCTGAACTTACCAGTAAATCAGGAATACCGCTTTTTGTGTAAGCTGCACCACCCCAGTATTTGAGCCACCAACAACCATATTCCTCAAGGTATTTTTTAACCCTGTTTTCAAAATTCTTTTCTGCTGCTATAAAAAATCAACTCCATTGTCTTTATTTGCATATCCGATCAGTGACAGTACCAAAAGATTGAATGCCATAATTGCATATGGTTGCCATGATATGATGTAATCAATGTATACAATCCAGTACATAAGACTTAACATGTTAAAAAAGATAATTGTCTTAATAACAAAATTCTTAAAATGTTTTTTGATGTACTTCCATACCCGGCACATCATACAATTATGTGAACAATTCATCAGTTAGTTCCTTTCCTTCCTGCAATGCTGCAAGATTCCTTTCTTCAAAACTTCCCTTTACCAGTAGGTAATAGTAGTAACATGGTCTGTTCTGACCGATTCTGTGTATACGCTTCTTTGACTGTTCCCAAAGATCACAAGACCCTTTTCCAAGTGGCAACGTAAAGTACACAATCTTATTTGCTTTCTGATAGTTACCACCCATTGCCCCTGCTTGGTACTGAACAAATGTGACACTGTTATCTACACATTCATATGCATACATTGAACGTCCTGAACCATTTACAAAACTGACTTCCCTGTTGAGTGATTCGCATATTTTTCTAAGTCTTGTCAGTTCTTCATTGAAGTTATAAAATACAATCAACCGATCTTCTGTTGATTCCAGTAAGTCCCTGAATGCTTCCAGTTTTTCCTTATGCCATTGACCGCACAGCTGTCTGCAATATAATGTTTTGGTCAGGCTATTATCACCAATCAACTCAACCCTTGGTGTCACATCTTCACCTTCAGAATCTGAATCATCTTTGAATCTGACTAAGTTCCTTGTATCAAGTTCCAAGTAATTGTGTTTAATGAAAAACTTATATTCATTTGTGATCTTCAAGAAAATTTTCTGTTCAGTCTGTTCAGGCAGTTCAATCACTTCTTCTGTTTTCATGAATACTGCACCAAACTGTGTAAGTCTTTTCTTCAAATGCTCAACGTGCTTATATCCTGTGATTACTTCTTTCTTGTACCCATCACCGTTTTCAATCCATTCCGTCTGAACATAGGAAGCATAAAAGGCTTTCTTGTTAATGTCCCAACCTAACAACTTAAGCTGTGACCACAACCGTTCATACTTTCCTGCTGTTGGTGTACCTGACAGTAAGATCACGCTTTCCGGTTGTAACTTCAATATGAATTTTGACCGTTTAGCGTTTTCGTTGCATATAAGGCTTGATTCATCAAGTAACAATGTAAAGTCTGTTATATGGGCTATATACTTGCGTCTGAATACCAAATCATAGTTGATTACACCGACAATCTGAATGTTCTGATTATACAGGTCTTTGGTTTCAACCAGTGTACGGAAGTTCACACCTTCACTTTTCTTGGTCAAGTCCATAACCCTGTATTCAGGGTAATACGTTTTCATGTGATCAACCCAATCATCAATTTTTGATTTTTGGCATACAATCAAATTTACAGTATTGTTCAGCAAATACATTTTTTCAGCACCTACAAAAGTCTTACCAAGTCCCATATCTAAGTAATAAGCACACCTGTTTTTATCATCAGTCAGGTTCAGCACTTCTTCCTGATGGGGCATGAATTGAAGATCATTCATTATTCATCAGCGTCCTTTGGTGCTTCACCTGAAAGGTCAATCTGTAATCTTGCGACCTCAACTGCTGCTCTGTAAACTAATGCATACTTAGAATCACCATGTGTCTGTGTGACCTTTTCAAGAAATTTATCAATCTTACCAATGAAGCAACCACACTTGACAGTAATTTCATTGTCTTTATCTCTAAAGAATGTTGTGAAATCGTCCCGGCTACCAATAGCACCGATCACTAACACATGACTTGCAGAAAAGACCTCGGCATTGCCCCAAACCTCGGCATTGCCCCAAACCTTGGCATCACCGCAAACCTCGGCATTGCCCCAAACCTTGGCATCACCGCAAACCTCGGCATTGCCCCAAACCTTGGCATCACCGCAAACCCAAGCCTTTCCTTCATGGGAAAGATTTTCTTCTTTCTCAATCCAACCGCCAAGATCACCAATTTTGACAAGACCAAATTCTGCTACCGCTCTGATTCTGTGAAGTGTAGCTGTTCTAAAAAATAAACTTATTGTCTTGGTTTCTCCTGTAAATTCAAATTTTTTCATGTTATTAAACCTCACTTTCTAAAAATGCAACTGCTCTATCGTAGTTACGTTCAATCATTTTAAGTTCTTCTTTTCCACGTTTTTCTAAATCACATACCGCCTGATAAATTTCATCATCCCTGAAAGCGGTAACCTCATTTGTGATAAGATTTGTGATCACACTTGGTTCAAGTGCATCAAGTTCCCATGATTCATCACCGTATTCATCAATGTATTTCCCACATCGTGAATCAGAAAGTTTTGCCGGGTTCGGTGGTGGGTTGTATGTTTCAATCTGATTCATGGTCAGTGCTACACGCTTTACATACACATCTGCACCGAACATCTGCAAGCGTTCCTGAATATCCCTTGTCATATCAATACCGCTTGGGTCGTGATCTCCAAGATGTATAATGTAACGATTATCCCTGTAACTCTGATCTATAAATCGTTGTGCTGCTGACCACATTTCTGACTGTGATGTATAACCTCTACATGAAAAATAAGGTGTATCAAGTGGTATACAAGCCTGACCGACAATATCAACAAGTGCATCTTTTTCAACCCACACTTCAACATAGTTTGGTTGACCATCCCACTTATTCAGCAGATAACTGTATCTTGCTGATGCAATAACATCTTCCGGTTTGCCCCAATGACTGTTTCCTCTTAAGTTTCTCGTTCTATCAACAATGCTGTACCAGTCAATCAAACCTGCCAGTCTACCATCGTTGATAAGATTGCCTATATTTTTATAACTTCTTTCATTGTTCGGTATATAACCACGTGCAACCAACTGATAGTAAGTCTGTCTAAGTGTCAACTCATATCCCTGATTTTTATATTCATTGATTACCTGATTTACCAAGTTAATCAATTCAAGGCTTTTACCTCTGAAATTGATTTCTTTATACTGAATTTTCGGCATTACACTTTGACCCCCTCTATCTCTGCAAAACGTTTTGCGTTGATGAAGTACACCCACCGGTTATCAGATGTATGAATACCGTAACCCCAAGGAAAAACCCCTTGCTGTAAACCCTTGCGAACTGTGTTGTGATTCATCTGTAACAGCTTTGCAGCCTTTTCCACATCTAACCGGGGAATTACCCCATTTCTTAATTCAGCAGTTGGAAGTACAACCACCTGTTCATCAGATTTTGAAAAGTAATCTGATTCAAGTCCAAGTGCTACTGCAATAGCACTTTGAACATCTTCTGATGGTATCTGTTTACCTGAAAGGTACTGACTGACAGAACCTTTACTTTTTCCAGTCATACCGCACACCTGACGTTGATTCAGGTGTAATTCTTGCATAGCCTGTTTTAACTTTTCACTGAATGTCATCTTGTTTCACTCCTTTGTTGGTAGATAATTTATCTACTTTTTAGGCAAAAAAAATCTTGTTTGCTTCTTCATTCGTCAACTTCAAAAGTTCTTTCAACACTTTAATTTCAGACGCTTTGAACTCTGTTTCATTGTTGACTTTCTTCATCAATCCATAATAAGTCAAACCGCATTTTTCAGCTAAGAACTGTAACTTATAACCGGATTCATCAATTTTCTGTCTTAACAGTGTTGTGTTTGTCATTACTTCTCACCACCTTCTGTTGTTGGGAATGGGCTTTTATTGTATTGTCTGTGTATTCTAATCATGATTCTGTCACCCGGTAATTCTTTGCGGTCAACAATGCTGTATTCCTGTTTCTTTGCTTCAATATCAGCAATGTAACGATCAAGTTCAGATGCAGAATCAAATTCAAGCATCAGATCAATACAACCTGCAATTACTTTCTTCATTTGCACAACCTTCCTTTCCGATTAGCAGCCCTTTTATAAATGTTGCCTGTTATGTGGTGGTTTTATTTTTCAGGGAATCACACACCAAGAAACCCTTATCAGATTTCACACTAAAACCTGTAAACTTGCTGTCCTACTATAGAATTTTTATAGCGTGTTTTTCTATGAACCGCTGAACAGTTTCACATTAAAACTGAACAAAACCTGTCAACCACTACATAACAGACAACACTTATAAAAGAACTGCTATCTTATTTGACTTTGCTGATAACCTGCCATCATCAGACACAAGGCAGTCACCCCTTGCATGACGGTCATTGCTGACCGTTTCGGCTTATATTTCTGAAATTGTATCTTCTACTTCCTCTAAATTTGAATACGCTTCATCAATACTATCAATGTATTCCTGCATCTGATCACCACGCTCACCGTATTGGAAACTTTCAGGAAGATTATCAAAGGCTTCCTGTTCTTCGTCTTTGACTTCTTCTAAAATATCCTTTGCCTGACTGATCAACTCTAACGCTTCCGACAATCTTTTTCTTCTTACCTTATTCATACTTAAACCGTCCTTTCTACCTTAAACAGCCAATCAGTTTCATCTTCCGTACATACACCAAAATATTCATCTGTTCTACTGAAATGATATTCTATATTGTAAAACTGACGCATTACTGTCTGAAATACTTCAAACTGTGCCTGACACCAATCAGCAGCTTTTCTTGTTTCTCTATATTTCTGACCAACGGTATCAATGTTAAATTTTCTAAGTTCTGTCAACCAGTGATCCCAAGCGGTCACACATTCCTGTAAATTTCCGCCAAGTTCTGATTTTAAGAATTTTTCTTTATTTAATTTCATAGTCCAAGCCTTCCTTTCATCCCTTTGGTTTTACCTGCTGCAACAGGTTCTTATATTCGTTCCCGGTCATCATAGATGGGGTGAGTAACCGGGAACGGATTCAAAAACAAAGTACTGTGTCCTCTCGCTTGTTGATTCTTCCGTTTAACTGCTTCTTGGTTAAGGAGTAAAGTCACTATCGGCTAGTGCTAAACTGTTTTCTTCAATTAGTACAGCTCACTTTGCTTTCTTGTCCTACAGTTCCTACTTTCTTCAACTGATTTGCCGGGTCATGTTTATTCTTCGCACACTCTGTCTGATACATTTGTCAGCATAACTACCATGTTACTTGTGTGTAGCCCTATCGCTTCACCCGGTCTTTCCTGCTTGCTTTGTTTTTGAAGTAGATGTTTTATCTACTGACATCATAATACATGATGGTAGATAGAATGTCAACAGTTATTTTGAAAAAACTTGAAAAAAGTTGATATTTAATCTATTTCATGGTATTCTTTACTTATAAACAAGGAAAGGAAGGTAATCTTAATGAGTATAGGTCAACGTATAAAAAGTAGACGTGAAGAATTGGGAATGTCACAGGAAGATCTTGCACACCGGATTGGTTATAAAAGTAAATCATCTATAAATAAGATTGAACTTGACATACAACAATTAAGACAATCTAAGATCAAACAGATTGCAGATGCACTTGAAACTACGACAGATTATATTATGGGTTGGTCTGAAAAGAAAAACGATGAACCAAAAGAAAAGCATGATATTACTGATCTTATTAAAAATCAATATGGTTCAGATGTGTATGAACTTGTTCAGTTATATTCAAAACTGAATGAAGCAGGTAAAAACAAAATCATGGAAGAACTTCGTGATACTGCTGCATTACCAAAATACACCGAACCTGTAAAAAGGGATGCTCAAAAAATGGCATAATATACCAAATTTGGGAAAATCAGGAAAATATTATAATTGTAGACTTTAGAAAGGATGGTTGATTATGGGATTTTTAAGAAGTACAAAAGGCTCTATCATTAGTGACTATTTCCAGTTACAGGAAGATATTGCAGGTTTTTCAAAAGGTTATATGTATGACGTTGCGTTGTATGATGATCATTTAGAAATTACCTCAATGCAGAAACGCAAGCTATTACTTAATTATGATCAGATTACAGATGTGTTCTATGGTGGAAAGACTGAACTTATTCAAAAACCAAAGTCTGTGATCGGTAGGGCTGTAGTTGGTGGTGTAATATTTGGCGGTGTTGGTGCAATAGTTGGTGCTGCATCCGGTACAGGTACAAAAACCGGAAAGAAAACACACCTGTATTTTATCATCAGTTACACCAGTTCAGACGGTGAAGATAAATATATACAGTTTGAAGATACTAGAATATACAAAGGTCTTAAGCTATCCAAAAGGCTAAAAGAACTTGCACATATAGAATCAGCACCAACAAGTGACATTCAACTTTAACGGTTACGGTTGGTTACGGTTACACTTAAAATCTATATCTTATATATTTTACTTTTTATACTTTATTTTTTTTATTCATATAAGCGTTATATAAAGAACTTGTGATGAACCGTAGACAAGTGTAACCACCTTGTAAATCAAGGTAATATAACTGTAACCTCAACCGTAACTAAAGCGTAACCAAGTGTAACCAGTAAAAAAAACGACCCCAACCGTTGCAGCGGTCAGGGTCAGCAAAACCAAACCAAAGGAATGAAATGATTTGGACTATGCAAAAACCATTATAGCATTCATTCCTTATGGTTTCAATGAAAGGAAGTGCTATTTATGCAAGGTGGAGTAAGAAAAAGAGGTACAACATGGTCATATTATTTTGACCTTGGAAAAATTGACGGTAAAAGGAAGAAAAAAGAAAAGGGTGGATTCAGAACCAAGAAGGAAGCTGAACAGGCATTGACTGCTGCTATGAATGAATACAATAATGCCGGAACTGTATTTGAACCGACAGAAATAACGGTTGCTGATTACCTGAATCAGTGGTTTGATCTGTACTGTAAGACCAATCTGAAATATAACACCCAAGTAGGGTATTTAAGAATCATTCAAGGGCATCTAATTCCAAAATTTGGTATGTATAGATTAAAGGCAATCACTCCGGCAGTATTACAGGAATATGCTGTTGAACTTAAAATGAACGGTAATTCAAAAAGTCATTTAGTTGGTATTTTGTCTGTATTCAGTGCTGCACTGAATTATGCAGTTGAACCAATGCACTATTTACAGTCTAACCCCATGCAATATGTGAAATTTCCAAAGGTTGAAAGAAAACCACGTGAACGAATTGTACTGACGTTAGATGAATGGTGTAAGATTCGTGACAGATTTCAAAACACACGGTACTATATACCTTTAATGATCGGATTTTATACAGGCTTACGAATATCAGAAACCTTTGGTCTTACTTGGGATGATATTGATTTTGATAAAAGAAAAATATCTGTAAATAAGCAGATTGTAAAACGTAACTTTGGGGCAGATGTAAGAAAGGTTGTTGAAAAGAAAGGTAAGAAAGAACAGCGTTCATCTTGGTACTTCACTACACCAAAAACATTTACTTCTGTTCGTGAAGTCCCTTTTGGTGAAACATTATATCAGGCATTGAAAAAGGAAAAAGCTGAACAACTCAAGAATGAAATGAAGTATGGTGAATATTACACGATTCATGTTAAAAAGATTGAAACTGATGAAAAAGGTAATGACATGATCAGGGTTGTACCTATTCAAAAATGTGTTGAAAGTCCACTACAGCGTATCAGGTTGGTGTGTGTTGATGAAAACGGTCAGTATACTTCCACTGATTCATTTAAGTATTGCAGTAGGGTTATACACCATGAAATGCATCTTGCCTTTGATTATCACAGCTTAAGGCATACACACGCAACACTGTTGATTGAATCCGGTGCTGATGTTAAGAATGTTCAGACACGATTAGGACACACCAATATAGAAACTACATTGCAGACCTACGTGCATGATACTGAAAAGATGGCTGAACGTTCTGTTGATCTCTTTGAAAAAATCACCCAAGCAAAAACATCATAAATAGAAATAGTGGGAGTGAATCCGCTGATTGTTCAGCGTGTTCACTCCCTTTTCTTTGTTCAGTGATGATTTTAAAAATTACGGTGGCAAATGGGTGGCAAATAGACTGAACTCCACTCATAAAAGCCTGTAAAACCGCTTATTTACGTGATAATAAACAGACTGTTTCAACATGCACACTCATCGGAAACATATCAGTCGCCTTCACCTTCCTGATCTCATACCCATTCTCCCGCAGATACTTCACATCCCGAGCCAAAGTCGCTGAATCGCAACTCACATATACGATCCTCTCCGGCTCCATCTGAACCATCGTATCCAGTACGCTTCTCTCACATCCTTTTCTCGGTGGATCGACTACGATCACATCCGCTCTCGCATGCTCTCCCGGATGCTCTTTTGCATAATCCGCATAATACTCCGGCAGCACTTCTTCTGCCTTTCCTATAAAAAACTCCGCGTTTGTAATCTCATTGATCTTAGCATTATGCTTTGCATCTTCAATTGCCTGCGGCACGATTTCCACGCCGTAAACTTTCTGTGCTTTCTGCGCAAGGAAAAGGGAAATCGTTCCGATACCACAATACACATCCCAAACCGTCTCTTTTCCAGTAAGCCCGGCATATTCCAGTGCGGTTCCGTAAAGTACCTCTGTCTGTACCGGATTCACCTGATAGAAAGACAGCGGTGAAATCTGGTATTTGACATTACCGATATAATCGGTGATATACGTCTGTCCCCAGAGCGGACAAACCTTTGATCCCATGATCACATTCGTCTTTTCTTTATTGATATTATAAGTAATACTTGTCATTCCAGGAATCTTTGTCAGCTTTTCCAACAATTTTTCACTGCAGGGAAGCTTATCCCCGTTAATGATCAGACAAACCATGATCTCTTTTGTTGTAAATCCATACCGGACCAGGACATGGCGCACCAGCCCTTTGTGCCGTTCCTCATCATATGCAGAAATCTTCTCTTCCCGCATGTAGTCCAGAATCTGATCCAGGATCACTTTATTCTCCGGTACTCCAAGTACGCAGTCCCTGTTCGGAACCGGGATGATCTGATGGGTTCTTCCGGCATAGAATCCGGCAATCAGATTTCCTTCTTTATCCACTCCGATCGGGAACTGTGCTTTATTCCGGTAACGGAACGGTTCCTCCATTCCTGCGATCGGCTCCATGATCTGATCCAGCAATTCTTCTTCCACACTGCCAAGACGGATCAGGTTATTTCTTACTTTTGTATTTTTAAACTCCAGCTGTTTCCGGTAATCCATCTCCTGAATCTGGCATCCGCCACAGCGTCTTGCCTCCGGACAGCGTGCAGATACACGAAATGCGGATTCTTTTACAATCCGCATTAATCTCGCATATCCGTAGTTCTTTTTTGCTTTCATTACTTTTACTTCAACGGTATCTCCGATGACTGCATCCTTGATAAACAGAGTATATCCATCAACCTTTCCGATTCCTTCACCACCGATTCCGATATCTGTAACTTCTACCGTCACTACGTCATTTTTCTTCATTTTTATACTCATCTTTCTTTCAGAACTTCTCTTAGATACTGGTCTTTCTTAAGTTAGATTCAAACAGACGGTTATAACCTAACCAGTCCTTTGTATCTTTTGCCTTAAAAATCTCTGTCAGTGTCTGCATCTTTGCATCAGCATTATCTGCACAATTAAGTGCCATTGCCTCAGCAAGCGCCGGTTTCTTCGGCGACCCGTATTCGAGTTCTCCGTGATGCGCTACGATACAGTGCTTTAATTCGCTGGCAAGCTTCTTTGGGAAATCCGGGATCTCACGAATTGCATCATCCAGCATTTCCACACCGATCACAATATGACCGAGCAGCTGCCCATCATCGGTATAATCATTATCCGGGAACAGGGAAAGTTCCTGTGTCTTTCCGATATCATGACACATTGCCGCTGTATACAGAAGATCCTTATTCAGGATCGGATATGCCCCTGCCATATATTCACAGAATTTCACTACGCTTAATGTGTGCTCCAAAAGTCCTCCGGCAAATCCGTGATGTACACTCTTTGCTGCAGAATGTGCCTTGAAGCTCTTGATAAACTGTTCATCATTTACAAAATAATACCGGATCACCTGCTGCAGATACGGGTTCTTCACCTGCTTTCCATAACGCATCAGTTCTTCATACATTCCATCCACACTTTTCTCGCTGGTCGGCATATAATCCGCCGGATCGTATTCTCCCTCGTCTGCTACACGGAGCTGCTTGATGTTCATCTGAAGATTGCCGTTATAGCTGATGATCTCCCCGTAAACTTCAATAAAATCTTTTTCGCTGTAATCTGCAATTCCATTTGAATTCGGATCCCAGATCTTTCCATCTAAAGTTCCTGTCTTGTCCTGAAGGATCAGGTTGTCATATGGTTTTCCGTTCCTTGTCTCCGCACTTCTTTTTCCTTTGCAAAGATACGTATTTCTGATTGTCTCGCCTTCGTGTAATGTCTCAATATATCTCATGTCATTCCTCTTCCTGCTCTATATTTTAAATTTATGGTTGCTTTTTATCTGCAAATCTATTCTTTACTTCCAACTGTCACATCAAATGTTACATCGACATAACCATCTGCGCCACGCCTCTGCCCTTTGATCCTGATCTGTGTACCGGTTCCGGCTTCTGCGATCTGTTTATGGAATCCTGCTATACCGGTGATATCTGTCTTGTTAATCTCTGTGATCACATCACCATTCTGGATCCCCGCCTGCATCGCAGGCGAATCAGCCTCTACTTCCCTGACATAAATGCCTTTCGGGATTCCCTGTTCGCCGGCAAGCTTCTCCGTCACTACAACTCCGTGAACGCCAATATACGGAACTCCCTGTCCATTTGCCAGAAGTTCGATCTCTTCCTTGATATCCGAAATCGCATAGGCACTTACAAGATTTCCGTCTCTCTGCAGTTCTGACTGGTCACAGATTCCAATCACTTCACCCGCCGTGTTAAACAGAATTCCGCTCCCTTTTTCACTTCCTGCAATATCTGTATCAAGCAGCCGGTACTGCCCGTCCGCCACTGTCCGGTAATTTCTGGTGGAACTGATGATCCCATATCCGACACCACCTGCATATCCAAACTGCTCACCAAGAACGATCACGCCGTCCCCACGGTTCACTGCATTAGAATTACCAAGCATCGCCGTCTGGATCTGGTTCCTCGTACTATCCGACAGATCTGATCTCTTAATCGCAATGATCGCAAGTCCAAGATTCCGGTCCTGCTTTTTCAAAGTTGCGTTATATGTAGTATTATCTGAAAATGTGGCTTTCAGTGCTTCTGCATCTTTTACAATTCTTGCCGGTGCCGCAATCAAAAGATCTGCTCCATTATCCCAGAAAATAACTCCCGATACAGCCTGCTCCCCTGCATTCTCCCAGCCTTCATCCCGGTGCACGGCATAGATCTCAACCACACTTTTTCCTGCTGACAATGCCACCTGGTATAATGCATGGTTCATCTCCTGATAATCTTCGACAGTTAGATCCGGATACTGAATCTCTTCTTCCTGTGCTTCCTGATCCTTGGTATCCGTCTCATTCTCAACCGGAGTTTCCTCCTGATCCAGCGGAATCGTTACCTTCTCTCCGCCCAGATGTGTCATCGCCCATGGGCGAAGGGCATAAAACGCAAGACCTGCTGCAAGTCCAAAAATCAGTCCTCTTCCTGCAAGCCTGCACAGATTTCCCATGATTCCTTTTTTACTTCGCTGTTCATCTTTTACTGTTTCCTGCAAAAACGAATATTTTTCTTCCTCACTGTCGTGCGGTTCTTCGTTATGCTTATTCTCCCGATTATCAGACATTGTGCTTCTCCTTAGACCTCCGGAGTGCTTTCAGCCACACCTGGTTTTAGTATACATGATTCCCCGCAAATGTTCAACGAAATTTCACCTTTCCACTTTCATTTAGACGGTAAATAAGTTAGAATAGAACCAGACAAAATATGAGGTATAAATGTATTATGAATCAAAAATCTTTAACAAAATTGGAATTTCCAAAAATTATAGAGATGCTGACCGATCACGCTTCTTCCCCTGGCGGAGCTTCATTCTGCCGACGGATCAAGCCGATGACCGACCTTAACAAAATCATCACTGCACAGGAACAGACTGCCGCAGCATTTACCCGCATTGTAAAGAAGGGAATTCCTTCTTTCAGCGGCTGCTATGCTGTCTCCGACTCTCTTAAGCGCCTGGAGATCGGAAGTGCCTTAAGCGCACCGGAACTCCTCCGGATCGGCAAGCTTCTTCAGACAACCGCCCGGATCAAATCCTACGGCCGTCATGAAAATGCAGACGATCAGGCAGATTGTCTGGATGTATATTTTGAACAGCTTGCGCCGCTTACACCACTTTCTGCCGAAATTGACCGCTGTATTCTTGGTGAAGATGAGATCAGCGATGATGCCAGCAGCAAATTAAAGCAGATCCGCCGCAGTATTAACGGCATGAATGACAAGATCCATTCTACCATGACCGGACTTTTGAACGGTTCCATGCGCACCTATCTCCAGGATGCCATTATTACCATGCGTGGCGATCGTTACTGTCTCCCGGTAAAAGCCGAGTACCGCAGCCAGGTAAATGGTCTGATCCATGACCAGTCAGCAACCGGCTCCACACTTTTCATTGAGCCGATGGCCGTTGTCAAACTGAACAATGATCTGAAAGAATTATATGCCCAGGAGCAGGAAGAAATCCAGGTGATCCTTGCCCGCCTCAGTGTGGATGCAGCTGAATATATTGAAGAAATCCGTCTGAACTACAAAGCACTTGTAGAACTGGATTTTATTTTTGCAAAAGGCGCACTGGCACTGGATATGAACGCCAGCCGCCCAGTCTTTAACACCGAAGGCCGGATCCGGATCCGTGAGGGAAGACACCCTCTTCTGGACCGTAAAAAAGTTGTTCCGATTAGTCTGACACTTGGAGATACCTTTGATCTTCTCGTCATAACCGGTCCGAATACAGGTGGTAAGACCGTTTCCCTCAAGACTGTGGGGCTTTTTACCCTCATGGGCCAGGCAGGTCTGCACATTCCTGCACTTGACCGTTCAGAACTTGCTGTATTTAACCAGGTTTATGCTGATATTGGTGACGAACAGAGTATTGAACAGTCTTTAAGTACCTTCTCTTCTCACATGACAAATGTGGTTTCTTTCCTAAATCATGTGGATGAGAATTCATTAGTCCTTTTCGATGAACTTGGTGCGGGAACCGATCCGACTGAGGGTGCTGCACTCGCTATCGCCATTCTGTCACATCTGCATAACCGTGGAATCCGCACTATGGCAACGACACACTACAGCGAACTGAAGGTATTTGCTCTTTCTACTCCGGGAGTAGAAAATGCCTGCTGTGAATTTGACGTGGAGACATTGAGCCCGACTTACCATCTTCTGATCGGTATTCCTGGAAAAAGTAATGCTTTCGCGATTTCCGAAAAACTCGGCCTTCCGGATTATATCATCCAGGATGCCAAAACGCATCTGACCGAGGAGGATGAATCTTTTGAAGATCTCCTTACTGATCTGGAACAGAGCCGCAAGACC
This sequence comes from Coprococcus sp. LG101-27, assembly GCF_027695515.1. Classification (NCBI taxonomy): domain Bacteria; kingdom Bacillati; phylum Bacillota; class Clostridia; order Lachnospirales; family Lachnospiraceae; genus Coprococcus; species Coprococcus sp. LG101-27. The sequence goes on along the minus strand of NZ_JAQEUJ010000003.1, from coordinate 102,516 downwards.
ATCGAAAAAGAGCGGGAAGAGGTTGCTTCTTACCGCCGCGAGATGGAGCGTCTCAAGTCCGAACTCAAGAACCAACAGGAAAAGCTGGATACACAGCGCGACCGGATCATTCGTGAGGCAAATGCCAGAGCAACCGACATTGTTCAGGAAGCCAAAGATTTTGCTGATGAGACAATGAAGAACTTCCGCAAATTCGGCAAAGCCAGTATTTCCGCTTCCGAGATGGAAAAAGAAAGAGAACGGATTCGCAAGCAGCTTTCCAAAACTGAAAATAAAAACCGTCTGGAAAAGAAAAAACCTTCCAAAGCTTACAAGGCAAGCGATTTCCATCTGGGCGATTCTGTAAAAGTACTGAGCATGAATCTGACCGGAACGGTAAATTCACTACCGGATGCCAAAGGCAACCTGTTTGTCCAGATGGGTATTCTCCGGTCACAGGTCAATATTTCCGATCTCGAACTGATCGAAGAACCGCTTACGGTTACTGCAAAGCAGATGCGCAAAACCAGCAGTGGCAAGATGAAGATGGGCAAATCCATGCATGTCAGTCCGGAGATCAATCTTCTTGGCAAGACAGTCGATGAAGCAGTTGCCGAACTTGACAAATATCTGGATGATGCCTATATCGCACACTTAAGTCCGGTACGAATTGTACACGGGAAAGGAACCGGCGCACTCAGGAACGGGATCCATCAGTATCTGCGCCGCCAGAAACATATCAAATCCTTCCGGCTGGGAGCTTTCGGGGAGGGCGATGCCGGTGTAACTATCGTAGAATTCAAATAATCATTGGGGGAACTATCATGGTGACTAAACAGAAAATCTTAATTGTAGATGACGACGAGAATATTGCAGAACTGATTTCTCTCTACCTTACAAAGGAATGCTTCGATACGATGATCGTACACGACGGGGAAGAAGCTCTTACCGCATTTGAATCCTATCAGCCAAACCTGATGCTGCTCGACCTGATGCTTCCGGGCATCGATGGCTATCAGGTCTGTCGCGAGATCCGCAGTAAGCACAATACCCCAATCATTATGCTTTCCGCAAAAGGAGAAGTATTTGACAAGGTGCTCGGTCTGGAGCTTGGTGCTGATGATTACGTCTTAAAACCATTCGATTCCAAGGAGCTTGTCGCAAGAGTAAAAGCGGTACTCAGACGCTATCAGCCTGCCAAACCAGAAACTCCTGCCGCCAGCCGCGGAAAGGTTGTTGACTATCCGGGAATCGAGATCAATCTTACCAATTACGCAGTAACCGTTGATGGTAAGAATGTAGATATGCCACCAAAAGAACTGGAACTTTTGTATTTCCTCGCCTCTTCACCAAACCAGGTATTCACACGCGAGCAGCTCCTTGACCAGATCTGGGGCTATGAGTATGTCGGCGACACCCGTACCGTTGATGTTCATATTAAGCGTCTGCGCGAGAAAATCAAGGATCATCCTTCCTGGGGACTTAGTACCGTCTGGGGAATCGGTTACAAATTTGAGGTGAAGTAATGAAAAGTACCCTTTACCTTAAATTTATCCTCTTATATATTATTCTCGGATTTTTAAGTATTTTTACAGTGGCATCCCTGTCATCCACATTGACAACCCACTATCTGGAAAGCAGCATTTCCGGCAATATGTATCAGTCGGCGAATCTGCTTGCATCCAATTATCTGCCGGACTATTTTTCCAAAACCATTACTCTGGCAGATGTTTATACACAGCTCAATGGTATGAGCGATTACCTGAATTCAGATATCTGGTTTGTTGATAATGAGGGATCTTTGCTTGCATCTGCCAAATCCGGCGATGTATCGTATGCCCCTTCCCGGATTGAAAATTTTGATCCTGCCGAATCCGGCGGCTCCACTTATCTGACCGGTGATTATCACGGGTACTTCAACTCAGAAATGATCACCGTGATTGCTCCGGTCACAGAGAATTTTTCAACCCACGGATATCTGCTTGTACATAAGCCTTACTCGCAGATCACAGACGCACATTCTGTTCTGATGCGTAACACGTATATCGTGATTCTGATCATTTATGTGCTCTCATTCATTATTTTGCTGGGTGTACATTTTCTGATCTACCGCCCGCTCGTCAAGATTACGAATGCAGCAAAGCAGTATGCTTCCGGCAATCTGGATGTTGTCATCCCGGTTAATACGCAGGATGAGATAGGATATCTTTCCGCATCTCTCAACTACATGTCTTCCCAACTGAAAGATATGGAGGATTACCAGAAGAAATTTGTGGCAAATGTATCCCATGATTTCCGTTCTCCTCTGACTTCCATCAAAGGCTATGTTGAAGCCATGGCGGATGGCACGATCCCACCTGAAATGCAGGGCAAATACTTAAATATCATCTTATTTGAAACAGAACGTCTTACTGACCTTACACGCGATCTGCTGACATTGAATGAATTTGATACGAAGGATCTTCTTCTTGATAAAACAGATTTTGATATTCACGAAGTGATCCGTAACACAGCAGCTTCTTTCGAAGGTACCTGCACTGCCAAAAAAATTTCTATCGAACTTCTTCTGGCAACTCGTACCCTGTATGTACATGCTGACCGGCACAAAATCCAACAGGTTCTATACAATCTGCTGGACAACGCGATCAAATTCAGCAATCCGGAGTCTACGATCACGATTGAAACCACACCGCGCGGTGACAAAGTATATACTTCCGTCAAAGATTATGGAATTGGCATTCCGAAATCAAGTATCAACAAAATATGGGAACGTTTTTACAAAAGCGATCTCTCCCGCGGAAAAGACAAAAAAGGAACCGGACTTGGGCTTTCGATCGTAAAAGAAATTATTCAGGCACACAATGAAAATATCAATGTGATCAGTACCGAGGGAGTTGGAACAGAATTTATCTTCTCCCTTCCACTGACGAAAAAATAACAAAAAGAAACGGTTGTAGCCGGCATAAATAATATGTCACTCACAACCGTTTTTATATAAAAATGTCTGAAACCCATTTTCCACAGATTTCAGACATTTCTTCTTACTAATAAAGCATCTTCTTAATCGAATCTTTATTCATATTATCTTTTGTAACCCAGGTATATCCGGTACTTACCGTTGCTTCATTTCCCTGACCAAGCACTGCTCTTGCGCAGGCAACAACCGTTGCATAGCCAATTCCGTATGGGTTCTGAACGATCAGTCCATCAATCTTCCCATCTTCCAGAAGCTTCATCTGATCCTCCCCGCCGTCAAAGCTCACTACCTTGATTCGGTCTTCCCCTGTTGTTTTGTCCATAGAGTCCAGAACATTCACCACAAGGTCTGCTACTGTTTCATTGGTTGCAAAAATTCCTTTTACATCCGGATACTTTTCAAGAAGATACTTGATTGCATCCTGCTGTGCCGTCTGGGTATCCCGGCTATCTGCGTTCTCTTCCTCTGCCTTTTGCACATTATCAGCAGTCTCCTGGGAATTCTTTTCAGATGAATCTGCATTGATCTCTTTCGAGATCGCATCCAGATCATCCAGATGCCAGATCTCTGCAACCGTTACATTCGGATCATTCTTTTCCACTTCCTGTACAAATCCCTGCTCTCTTTCTTCAGAAGAAGTAGACTTGGAGTCATGTGCGATTACAAGGATCTGACCACTCTCACCGATACTGTTGCACAGCTTACTTGCTGCTGTTGCAGCGGCAGTTGTATTATCTGTATCAATCATGGATACAATATTCTGATAATCGGTCCCGGAATCAAATGCTACGATCGGGATCCCATTCTCTGCAGCAAGATCAAACTGAACCTCACATGCCCCTGAATCAACTGCTGCGATCCCGACCGCAACCGGATACCGTGCAAGCTCCTCATCCAGAATATTTACCTGATCATCTACATCATTCTCTGTCTCCGGCGCAGAATAAACAAGCTTTACTTTATCATTCCCTTTATATCCCAGGTTTGTATTAATATCCGCTACCGCCTGCTTTGCACCTTCCTGAACAGCTTTCCAGTATGCGGAAGAACTTCCTCTTCCTATAATAGAAATCGAGCTTCCTTTCTCCAGATTCAGTCCCTGCACATTGCCATATGCAGATGGCTGTAAAACATCCAGGTTACTCTGATGCTCATTCTCTTCCCTTGTCTCATGGCTGAATGTCTGCTCTTTTCCTGTACCTGCATCATTCTTGCTTCCAGTTCCACATCCACCAGTCAAAAGTGCCACACAAAGTACAGCCGAAAGTATACTCCACCGTTTTTTCATAAATCCACTCCACTTTCTCTATCTTAAAATCAGTTTCATTATTGGTTATAAAATGGTACAGTACCCACTATACACCAAATCGCCCGGGAAAGGTAGAAAAATTTCTTAAGATTTCATAAATTCTTTTTGTTTTCATTTGTAAGTTTTATATTACTAACCTTTTGGTTTTATATTTCTAACCAAAGAAATGCCCATTTCGCGCTATTAGTTTGACATTTCTAACTCAATTGTATCTATTTTTAAGCATAAATTCCTCTTGTATATTTTCAAGTTCTGTATTAGAATAAAGTTATGCGAAAGGCATATTGATTTTAACTTTTTCATAATAATAAGGAGGATACATATCATGGCACACGTAATTTCAGACGAATGTGTAAGCTGCGGAGCTTGCGAAAGCGAATGTCCAGTAGGAGCAATCTCTATGGGTGCAGATCATATGCAGATCGATGCTTCTGCATGTGTTGACTGTGGCGCTTGCGAATCAGCATGTCCTACAGGAGCAATCAGCGCTGAGTAATCAGAACACGTAGATTGAATAAGACAGTAAGAAAGAGACGGTTTTCATCTGAAGATCGTCTCTTTTTATGTACACGTCTGAACCAAATACAGATCCAGTAAGCATCATCCTATCTGACATTCTTCCCTCTGCAACATTTGTCGAACGATTTTTCTTTCCATCTCTTCTTCTTATGCTACAATAGACTTGTACTCAATCTATATCACATACTTATTTTAATAAGGGGGTTATCGTATGGGCGACGTTCATTACATGATCTCAGAAGCTGCCAAACACGTTGGCGTAGAATCACATGTTCTTCGCTACTGGGAGGAAGAGCTTGATCTTCCGATCGGACGCACTGAGATGGGACATCGGCACTATACGGAAGAAGATATACAGCTTTTTAGCTGTATCAAAGAACTCAAAGAACAGGGACTACTCCTGAAGGAGATCAAACAGCTCCTTCCGGACATGCTTCGCACAAAAGCACTTCTGAAGGCCAGAAAATCGGATGCACCAAAGGCTGCCGCTTCGATAAACGAAGTTGCTGACCCCCAGGATCCGGCTCTTTCTGTTTATACAGCAGACAACCTTTCTCTTTCTGTTTATCAGCCTCTGCTCGAAGAGTCTCTCCGAAAAATTCTTTTGGAAAACAACCAGATCCTGGAGGGGTCTCTCGGCAAATCCGTATCTGAAAAAGTAACAAAGGAAATGGATTTTCTTTTACAGGCAAAAGAACGCCTGGAAGAAGACCGTTACCGGAAGCTTGATCATTTACTTCGTCAGCAGCAGGCGCTCCGGAAAGAAGCTTCAAAATCTGGCGCCGGACATTACCTGCGGAAATTATTTGGCGAAACCACATAAAAGTCAAAAGACAGCGAACAGTTTTGATTCTGTTCCCTGTCTTTTTCATTTCATAATTTCTCATTCCCCATCCACAACTTTTCGTTCTGAATTGGCAAATTTCGTGTACTGCGGAAGCCATGTAAGCGTTACGGTTCCAATCGGACCGTTTCTCTGTTTGGCAATAATGATCTCTGCCTCATTGACATGCTCCGTATCCTTATTATAATAATCATCTCGATAAATGAACATAACCACGTCGGCATCCTGCTCGATTGCTCCGGACTCACGCAGATCAGAAAGCATCGGTCTGTGATCTGGTCTCTGCTCAACCGCACGGCTCAGCTGTGACAGTGCAATGACCGGCACACTTAATTCTCGGGCAAGCGCTTTTAAGGAACGGGAAATATCGGAAATTTCCTGTTGACGGGACTCATTACGTCCACCAACACTTCCGCTCATCAACTGCAGGTAGTCGATGATGATCAGCTCAAGATTATGTTCCATTTTATATTTTCTGCATTTGGAACGCATTTCCGAAATCGAAATACCCGGTGTATCATCAATGATCAGGTTCGATCTTCCAATTGTTCCGGCACCTTCGATCAGCTTTTCCCAGTCAGAATCCTTCAGATTACCGTTTCTTAAAAGCTGTGCATCTACATAGGATTCCAGCGAGAACAGACGGTTTACCAGCTGTTCCTTTGACATTTCCAGACTGAATATGGCAACTGTACGGTTCTGTTTAAACGCCACATGCTGTGCAATGTTCAGTACAAACGCCGTCTTACCCATAGAAGGACGGGCTGCAACCAGGATCAGATCGGAGGGCTGCAGACCGGATGTCTTGTAATCCAGGTCAATAAATCCTGTCGGAATTCCTGTAACAGTTCCCTTACTCTTAGATGCTTTCTCAATTTTCTCAAGGGCATTTAACACTACCTGCTTGATCGGCACGTATTCACCATTTCCTCCGCGGTTCTGCACCAGCTCAAAAACCTGCTTCTCTGTCCTTTCAAGGATCGCCTCCAGCGGCTCCTGTCCCTGATAACATTCATCCGCAATCGCTTCATTCATCTTGATCAGACGTCTCAACGTTGCTTTTTCAGAAACGATCTCAGCATAATACTTTACATTTGCCGAGGTTGGAACTGCTGTTACCAGATCCCGTACAAATTCAAGACTACTGATCTCTTCCGGAACAGCTTTTTCACGCAGACGGTTCTGCAGTGTAATCAGGTCAACGGGTTTTCCCTCATTAAAAAGTTCTACCACTGAATCGAAAATTACACCATATGCCTTTTGATAAAAGTCGTCTCCACAAATGATCTCGGCAGCTACTGTAATCGCATCCCGGTCCATCAGCATCGCCCCGACAACAGACTGCTCTGCCTCTATGCTGTGTGGCGGTACTCTCTTAATGAGTGCTTCATCCATGTCTCAGATCCTCCTAAGCTTCCCCAACGTGCACTTTTAATTCAGCAGTCACTTTCTGGTGAAGTTTGACCGGTACAAGATGCATTCCCGGTGTACGGATCGCTTCTTTGATCTGGATCTTCTTCTTGTCAAGATCATATCCAAGCTGTTCTTTTACTGCAATTGCAATTTCCTTTGAAGACACAGAACCGAATGTTCTTCCACCTTCCCCGGTCTTGATCTTGAGTTCTACTTTTGCTGCCTCTAATTTCTTTGCAAGTTCCTGCGCTGCTTCCAGATGCTCCTGTGCAACCTTTTCTTCATTCTGTTTCTGAAGCTTTAAGTCATTTAAATTCTTTCCATTTGCTTCCAGTCCAAGGTTTTTTTTGAAAATGAAGTTTCTTGCATATCCGTCACTTACATTTACAACCTCGCCTTTTTTCCCAAGGGATTTTACATCTTCCAATAAAATAACTTTCATCTTAAATATCTCCTTCTTCTATCATAATATCGATTGTCTTTTTCAGAGTTTCAATCGCTCTTTCCATATCGGAATATGGAAATTGGGCACCGGCAGTGTTGATATGACCGCCTCCGCCGAGCCGCTCCATAATGATCTGTACATTGATCTCATCAATGGAACGTGCACTGATGTAAATCTTACCATTATATTCAGTCAGTACAAAAGAAGCCTTGATCTCCTCAATATTGAGAAGCTCATTTGATGCCTGTGCTCCGATAATAGTGGGACTTTCAATTCCCAGATGTTCGCCTCGCGCGATCGCAAATACATCCCGATACACCTCAGCACTGCTGATTACTGCAGCTTTTGCCCGGTAAGATGCCATATCATCACGGAGGAGTTTTCTTACATAAGTAACATCTGCGCCACATCTTCTCAGGTACGCAGCTGCCTCAAAGGTCCGGACTCCTGTTCTGGACATGAAATTGTTGGTATCAACCAGAATACCTGCATACATACTGTTCGCTTCCATGGAATTCAAACGCAGATCATCGCCGATATACTGAAGAACCTCTGCTACCATCTCACACGCCGAGGAAGCATATGGCTCAATATACGACAGAACCGCATTCTCAATCACTTCATCACTCTGTCTGTGGTGATCCAGAACTGCAATCGTCTTCGTCAGACGAAGCAGGCGTTCACATTCTGTCATCTTTGGCTTATTGGTGTCAACAACAACTACCATTGTATTGTCATCTGCCAGTTCCTCCGCCTCATGGGAAGTCACAAACAGATCATCCGGATACTTCGGATCATCAGTAAATGCTTCATAAAGCGGTCTGAGTGTCACAGAAATATCATTCAGGACAATATTGACTTTCTTTTCCATCGCACTTGCTGCCCGGTAAATACCGATTGCAGCACCAAATGAATCCACATCTGCCATCTTATGTCCCATTACGATCACACGCTCTTTTCCGGTGATAAACTCCCGGAGTGCTTCTGCTTTTACTCTTGCTTTTACTCGGGTATTCTTAGAAGTCTGCTCACGCTTTCCGCCATAATAGCTGATTCCCTTGTTATTCTTCACAACTACCTGATCTCCGCCTCTTGCAAGTGCAAGATCGATCGCTATACGGGCATAATTATATCCTGCAGCATAGGTATCTGTACTGAGTCCAAGCCCAATACTTAGTGTAACCGGAATCTGATTGCCGATACTGACTCCTTTTACCTCATCAAGTAAAGAAAAACGGTCTTTTTCCATTCGATTGAAGCTTTCTTTTTTAATTACAACAAAATATTTGTCTTTCTCAAGCTTCTTCACAATACCGGAAAAATCCGCAATATACTGGTTGATCTTACGGTCGATCAATGCCACCAGAAGAGACTGCCTTACTTCCTCGACACTTTCCATGACCTCTTCATAGTTATCAATATAAACCAGTCCGGCCACCAGCCGCTGCTCTTCATTCGCCCGGATATACCGGTTCAGCTCTGTCACATCCTGAAGATGTATCGCAATAAAATATTCCTTTTCCTCCGGTATCTCCAGAAGCTGCTCTGTCTCACTGAAACCTTCGACCGATACGCACTGGATCTCAGCCTGATAATCTCTGTCAAGATAATTGAATTCCAGGCTTACCGATTCATTGTCTTCCTTTGGAAATACGCCCCGGTTTAGCTCCGGAATATATTTACTCAGATAGGTATCCTTCCGGATAGTCGTCCCAAGGACTTCCCGGAACTGTGTGTTCGTCCAGATGATTTTTCCATCATCCAGTAAAATCGCATACGGAATCGAAAGTTCCTTCAGAAGTGTATTCTGGACAATTCCGTACTGCGCTGCAAACTCTACCATATCTGCCAGAATCAGAGACTTGTTGTAAAAATACATAATGCCAATGACGACTGCATAAACCAGCACAAACGCACTCATAAGCAGCCCGGCCTTTCGATCCATCCTGAAGATCCAGATATTCATCAGGATAAGGAAAAGAATCATAATTCCCGGCCATTGCATATACAATTTCAGTTGTCCCTTTAACTTTATATCCTTTTTCATCTTTCAGCCCTCTTAAAACCTATAGATATTTGTATTATATCACCTTTCCGGATATTAGGGAACTAAAAAATGTGCCAGGGCAACGTTCACCCTGACACATTTTTCTTTCTTTTTTTAAGCTTCGTATCCATTCGGATTCATTGTCTGCCATCTCCATGAATCCTCACACATCTTGTCGATTCCGCGTTCTGCAACCCATCCGAGCTCGTTCTTTGCTTTTTCTGCATTACAGTAGCATGTTGCGATATCTCCGGCTCTTCTTGGCTTGATCTGGTAAGGGATCTCTTTTCCACATGCTTTTTCAAATGCATGCAATACATCCAGTACTGAATATCCTACTCCGGTTCCAAGATTGTAAATGCTTACGCCTGATTTTTCCTGGATCTTCTTCAGCGCCTTTACGTGTCCAATTGCAAGGTCAACTACATGAATGTAGTCTCTCACACCTGTTCCGTCCGGTGTATCATAATCATCACCAAATACACCCAGGCATTCCAGCTTACCGATCGCAACCTGTGCAATATATGGAAGCAGGTTGTTCGGGATACCCTTCGGATCTTCTCCCATCAGTCCGCTCTCATGTGCGCCGATCGGGTTGAAGTAACGAAGAAGAACAACATTCCACTCCGGATCAGCCTTATGCAGGTCTGTCAGGATCTGCTCAAGCATCCATTTTGTCCATCCATAAGGATTCGTACAGGTTCCCTTCGGGCATTCTTCTGTAATCGGGATAAATGCCGGATCACCATATACCGTTGCTGAAGAACTGAAGATGATGTTCTTCACATTATGGTTACGCATAACATCACAGAGTGTAAGTGTACCTGCAATATTGTTCTGATAATATTCAAGTGGCTTTGCAACAGATTCTCCGACTGCTTTAAGTCCTGCGAAATGAATGACACATTCTACACTTTCTTTGTCAAAAATCTGATCCAGTGCTTCTTTATCTCTGATATCTGCTTTATAAAATGTAACGTTCTTACCGGTGATCTTCTCTACACGTCTGATTGCTTCTTCAGAAGCATTGCAAAGATTATCTACTACAATAACTTCATATCCTGCATTCAGCATCTCTACACATGTGTGACTGCCGATAAATCCGGCTCCGCCTGTTACTAAAATTGCCATGATTTTTTCCTCCTGAAATTAGAATCATTTACTTTTCTTTACACACTATAGCACACATCCTGCCTATATGGAAGTGTTTTTACTAAATTATTTGTATTTTTTAGTAAATCAAATGAACTATTTACTAAATTTTAACAAATTTCTACTCTTCCCAGAGATTTTCCGGATAAAGACCTTCTTTTTTCAGATTGCGGATCGCTTCTACGACAACCGGTTTGTCTTCTTTATAAGTTACGCCGTACCATTTATCTGCCGACGGAAGAACCGCTGCTGTTGCGCGGTCTGCCTCCAGAAGATTGCTTACGACTGCCGGCAGGAAATATTCACACTTCATCGGATTTTCAGTAAGTCCTTTCTTCAGGAACTGTGGAAATTCTGCTTTCAGCTCGTCCAGTATGCTTCTCGTAAATCCCCACATATTCATGGAAACCAGTGTATCCTCTGGTAAATTTTCCCAAGTTTCTCCATCATTTTCAGTAAATGCAATCTTACCGTCACGCTTCTCAATGCGGGTTCTTTCGGTAATATTTACCAGTTCCCCTTCTTCATTGGTCGTACAGATTCCTCTTGCCACATGACCATTGTCTGTTACTGTATTCTTCAGAAGATATCCAACCATCGCATAACGATACTTATCATCATCCTCATGCTCAGACAGATAATTATAAATTGCTTCAAACGCATGTCTTCCATAATAATCATCTGCATTGATAACAGCAAATGGCCCGTCGATCTCATCAATGCAGCTGAGGACTGCATGTCCGGTTCCCCACGGTTTCACTCTGCCTTCCGGAACATCAAAACCTTCCGGAATGTTGTTGATATCCTGAAATACATAAGAAACCTCCATATATTTTGCCATACGGTTTCCTACTGCTTCTCTGAAACTGTCTTCATTTTCTTTCTTTATAATAAAAATAACCTTCTCAAATCCGGCTCTTTTTGCATCAAACAGGGAAAAATCCATAATGATGTGTCCCTCTTTATCAACTGGATCGATCTGTTTAAGTCCGCCATAACGGCTTCCCATTCCTGCTGCCATAATTACTAAAACTGGTTTTTTCATAATTGATTCTCCAATTCTTTTTTAGATTTCAAAACTTTCTCTTTCTTATTCTAACCCCAAATGACTCCTTTTTCAATCGTCTGTCAGACAGAAAAACAGTAAAAAAACAGGACTTCCAAAATGGAAATCCTGTTCTGATCATATTCGATTAATCCTGAACGTATGGCATTAAAGCGATATGTCTTGCTCTCTTGATTGCTACTGTAAGAGCTCTCTGATGTTTTGCACAGTTTCCTGTGATTCTTCTCGGAAGGATTTTTCCTCTCTCAGAAACATATTTCTTTAATTTTGCTGTATCTTTGTAATCGATTTCGTTGTTTTCTTTACCACAGAATACACAAACTTTTTTTCTTCTGCGTCCGCCTCTTCTCTTCATTGGAGAATCCGGTCTGTTTCCTTTTTCGAATGCCATTGTACACATCTCCTTTCAACCTTAATTAAACGGTAACTCCTCATCAATTCCGTCTGGAATGTTCATGAAACCGTCACCTGCATCAGCGCTTGGCGCCGGTGCCGGGGCTGCCTGATAAGACTGTGTATTAGCACTGCTAGCATTCTTACTTTCTGCGAATTCCTGTTCCTCAACAACAACTTCTGTTGTATAGACCTTTACACCATCCCTGTTGGTATAGCTTCCGGTCTGGATTCTTCCGCAAACCACTACGCGCATTCCCTGACGGAAATAACGTTCTGTAAATTCAGCACTCTTTCCGAACACAACACAGTTAATAAAATCTGCGGTCTGTTCTCCGTCACGCTTGAATCTGCGGTCTACAGCTAATGTATATCTTGCAATAGCGAGAGCGTTCTCACCTTGTGAATATCTCACTTCAGGATCTCTTGTCAGACGTCCCATTAAAACTACTTTATTCATACGTTGCCTCTTTCTAAGCTTCCTGTTTCACGCATAAATATCTGATTACACCATCCATGATACGAATTCTTTCTTCGATTTCGCCTGGTGTTGTTGTTTCAGATTCAAAGTGAATGAAGTAGTAGTAAGCTTCTTTCATCTTCTGGATTTCGTAAGCTAATCTCTTCTTTCCCCATTCGTCAACGTCAGTAATGTTACCACCGAAACGTGTAACAAGTGCTTTCACCTTTTCGATTACTTCTGCTCTGGCGTCGTCTTCGAGTTTTGCGCTGACAACAACTGCTAATTCATATTTGCTCATGTCCTGCACCTCCTTATGGTCTTTTGGCTCCCGGATCCGCCGGGAACAAGGATAAATAATATATCACAAGTTGATATGATATCATAATTCAGGCTTTGTTTCAAGCCTTTTTTCTTATTTCTTTTGTATTTTTTTCAACCAGTCTGCGCGGTACCATTACCTGGTGTCCGCATCCCTGGCATTTCAGGCGAAAATCCGCCCCTACTCTCAGGATCTCCCACTCTGAGCTTCCGCACGGATGCGGTTTTTTCATCCGGATCACATCTCCGACTTCAAATTTTGCTTCTGCTGCCATCTCTTTACTCCTCTTTTATTCTCCTGCCGGCTGTACATTTACCCTGACACCGTGTACGATCGTTCTGTCATCATTTCCCTCCCGTGTACAGGTGGACAACGTCACGATCTTTGAATCATTTCCCACTTCCACACCTGTATCATACAAAGAAGACGCCTTCGTTGCTTCAAGAAAGGATGCAAACGCCGCATCATCTGCGAACTGATATGTATAGCCTTCGGAAGTATCTTTTACCACTCCAACAGAATAAATCTGATAAGTAGCCACATTGCCATCCGGTGTATAAATATAGAAGGAAGGGTATTTTTCCCAGAAACTTTTTTCGTGATACTGCTCCAGCTCATTAAACATCGTTCCATTATACATATAATGTCCGTAAATGATCGTGTTTCTGTCATTAAAATCCGCATGATTATAAGCATTTACAAAAATCGTTCCTACGGTATTGTCATATCCTTTGAATGTCTTACTCAGATATTCCGAATTATCACTTCCCTGCACAACCGGATAATTGATCACCGCCGGTTCATCAAAACGGATCCATGCAACCACATCCGGATTGATCTGTCTGAGTGCATCAAAATCCACGGAAAATCTGCTTCCATCCTGATCGTCCGTCCCGTTCTCCTGTTCCCCCTTATCTTCCGTAACCGCAAGCTTTACCAGATCATCATACTCACTTTCCCCTTTGTGATATCCGTTAAAGATTTTATACAGCTGAAAGGCAGAAAATGCAAACACACAGATTGCAACGATCAAAATGACCGTACTGATGATTCCACCTTTTTTCTTGCGCCGGTCACGCCTGGAATGCTTTCCATACCGACCATATTCTTTCCGTCCCATAATTTCCTCCTCTGCTTTTTATATATGATGTTCCCAGATTGCTCCATTGCCATGCAATCTCAGAAGTCCTATTTTCTTCCATATTTTCACGATATCAGCAGTATAACATACTTTTTAGAGTTTTTTAATAGAGAGTTTATTGATTTTTGTGTGTGCAGGCGTACAATGTAAACTATCGTATAGTATCATATTCTATAAATAAAAAAGATTGGGTGAACATTATGAAAGAAAAACTGATGCGTTTTATGTATGGAAGGTACGGAGTAGATACCTTCGGCAAATTTCTCTTATGGAGCGGCGTAATTCTGATGCTGATCACAAGCATCTTCCATTTTCGTATTTTTTATGTAATTGGGTGGGCATTCGTGATATACTCTTACTATCGCATGTTTTCACGTCAGACCTACAAGCGTGCACTGGAAAACCAGAAATTTCTCCAGCACACTTCAAAGATCCGTGGATTTTTTGCAAAACAGAAGTATATGGCAGCGCAGCACAAGACGCACCACATTTACAAGTGTCCAAACTGCAAACAGAAGATCCGTGTTCCAAAGGGAAAAGGTAAAATTGAGATCCGCTGTCCAAAATGCCAGACTACTTTTATCAAAAAAAGCTAACGATCAGGAGAATAATCAATTATGCAGGATCCTTACTCAATACTCGGCGTTTCACGGGATGCTTCCGACGAGGAGATCAAGAAAGCCTACCGCAAATTAAGCCGTATTTATCATCCGGATGCCAATATCAACAATCCAAATAAAGATCAGGCAGAAGCCAAATTCAAAGAAATCCAGCAGGCTTACCAGCAGATCATGAAAGAAAAAGAAATGGGTGCTTCCGGATATACCGGAACAGGCTCCGGAGGTTATGGTGATGCCGGAAGCGGATACGGAGGTTTTGGCGGTTTTGGTCCATTTGGCGGTTTCTACGGTCAGTATACCAATCAGAATCAGCAGACAACTGAGACAGAAGAAGATATTCATCTGCGTGCCGCCGCCAATTATCTGAACAGTGGCCATTATAAAGAAGCTTTAAATGTCCTTTCAGGGATCAAAGACCGTTCTGCCAGATGGTACTATTACAGCTCTATCGCCAATTCCGGCATGGGCAATAATGTCCTCGCCCTGGAGCACGCCAAAGAAGCACTTCGTCTGGAGCCGTCCAACTATCAATATCAGTCTCTTGTCAGCCGTCTTGAAAATGGTGGAAGCTGGTATCGTACACAACAGACAATGTATGGCGGTACACCAACGATCAACAATGATTTCTGCGTGAAGCTCTGCATTGCCAACATCATGTGCAATCTCTGCTGTGGCGGCGGTGGATTCTTCTGCGGTTCTCCTTATACATACCACTAAATAACAGGAGGAAATATTATATGTTAGATTATCTTGTTGTCTATGAGAGTGAGACAGGAAATACAAAAAAAATAGCAACAGAAATTTTTGCATCTCTTCCGGGGATGTCCAAAGATCTGATAAATCTTCATGAACGTACCGATTTCCCAGAGGCCAAAATTTATTTTGTCGGTTTCTGTGTTCACCGCGGAACCTGCAGCCTCGAGATCGGCAACTTCCTTTCCGGTCTGTCGTACAAATCCGTCGCTCTCTTTGGAACCTGCGGTGCCGGGAACAGCCTGGAATACTACAAAAAGATCGCATCCAGTGTCCGGATCTGGCTTGAAGACGACAATCGTTATCTTGGTTCTTTTATCTGCCAGGGGAAAATGCCACTTGCTGTCCGTCAAAAATATGAATCCTTGCTGAACACACCAAAAGATTGCGATTGCCAGCAAATCCGACGGCAATTACAGAATTTTGACGAAGCAATGATTCATCCGACACGCACAGATCTTGAAAATGCGGCTCTTTTTGCTACCGAATGTATAGAAAAAGTTAAGTCTATGTAAAAAAAGTGTAAAAAAATATCGTTTCAGTCTACCTATGGAAACTTTCTTGTTATATAATAAGGGTGTCGTATAGCGTCACTTTGTGTGATCTGCATGCAGACTTTTCATATTTAAAGTAGCTGTACGATATTTTTTTTGCGACAAAATGTAAACTAATGCTTAAAGAAAAGGAAAACAAAATTATGGGAATTACAATGGTTTTGTCATTACTCAGTGGGGTAGCCCTGTTTTTATACGGTATGTCACTGATGGGCGACAGTCTGAAAAAAGTTGCCGGCAATAAGCTTGAACTGATTTTATACAGGCTGACCAACACTCCTCTGAAAGGACTTCTGCTGGGTACTGTCGTAACCGCTATCATTCAGTCATCCTCTGCAACGACAGTTATGGTAGTCGGATTTGTAAACTCTGGTATGATGAAGGTCGCACAGGCAATTGGTATCATCATGGGTGCCAACATCGGAACCAGTATCACCGGATGGATCTTATGTCTCTCCTACATTGATGGTTCCAGCGGAATCGCGCAGCTTTTATCAACCGCTACAATTTCTGCAATCGTAGCAATCATCGGAATTATTTTCCGTACATTCATCAAGAAAAAACCGTATTCTGATATTGGTGACATCATGCTTGGCTTTGCGATCCTGATGATCGGGATGCAGACCATGAGCGGTGCCGTCTCTCCTCTGAAAGAGAATCCGCATTTCGTCAGACTTCTGACCATGTTCACGAATCCATTTATGGGAATCCTTGTCGGGATCGTATTTACAGCAGTTTTACAGAGCGCTTCTGCTTCTGTAGGTATCCTCCAGGCACTGTCCATTACCGGATCGATCACCTTTGCAGCTGCACTTCCGATCACAATGGGTATCGGCGTTGGTGCCGCATGTCCGGTTCTTCTTTCCTCAATCGGAACGAACAAGAACGGAAAGCGTACTGCTCTGATCTATCTGCTGAACGATTTATTTGGTATGATTTTCTGGTCCATCGTATTCTATTCTGCAAATGCCATCGTGCATTTCCCATTTATGGGTGAAATTATGTCGCCTTTCCGTGTGGCACTTTTGAATACGGTATTCCGGCTTCTGACAATCCTTGTTCTTGCTCCATTTATCGGCAAGATTGAAAAGCTTGTCTTCTTCCTTATTAAAGATACCGATGAAGACAACGAAGAGCAGGCAGATTTCGATCTTCTTGAGGAACGTTTCCTCAATTATCCGCCACTGGCAATCACACAGAGCCAGCTTGCAGTCAACGGAATGGCAAAGAAAGCATACAAAAATATCCGTCGCGCCCTTGCACTGCTGAAAGATTTTTCAGATAATAAGTTCAACAAAATTCAGGAAAAGGAAAATCTGATCGACAAATACGAAGATAAACTGGGAACCTATCTGATGCAGCTCAATATGCATGACCTGACACCGGAGCAGTCCAAACAGACCGCCAAGTTCCTTCATACGATCAGTGATTTTGAACGTCTGGGTGACCATGCAGTCAATATTTCCCGTGTTGCACAGGAACTTCATGAAAAATCACGTATTTTTTCAGATGCAGCCAAATACGAGCTTCATGTTCTTGAATCCGCATTAAAAGAGCTCCTTGATCTCACGATCAATTCATTTGTAGATGAAGACCTTGTAAATGCTGCCAAAGTAGAACCGCTTCGCGAACTGATCGGTATTTTATGCAACGATTTGAAAATGCGTCATATTAGAAGGCTCCGTAACGGGCAGTGTGATCTGAACACCGGATTTGCATTTAACGATCTGCTCACCAACTATGATCGTATTGCAGCCCACTGTTCTAACATTGCCGTTGCAATCCTGGAACTGGATTCTTCCAATTTCGATATGCACGAATACACTAAGAGTGTACGGAAATTGAAAGACAACAATTATGTATCCACCTTTGATTATTATGAGCAGAAATATAATATCAACGGTTATCAGCCGGAAGCGGAACAGGATACAAAAGCAGCCGCCAAAAACCCAGTCAAAGCTGTTGAAGCCAAAAAATAATCTTACAACGAGAAAGGAATCTGCTGTAATGTCTTCTTTAAATATTTCATCACAGGCGCACATTGCCAGTCAGTCCGTCATCCTAGGCGATGTCACCATCGGTGCAGACTCAAGCGTATTCTATTACGCAGTCGTCCGTGGCGACGAGGCATCGATCACGATTGGCAGGCGCAGTAATATCCAGGATAACAGTACCGTCCATGTAGATTACGGTTTTCCGACCGTTATCGGTGATGATGTCACTGTTGGTCACAACTGTGTAATCCACGGCTGTACAATTGGTGACGCGTCTCTAATCGGGATGGGAAGTACGATTTTAAACGGTGCAAAGATTGGAAAGCATTGCCTGATCGGTGCCGGAAGTCTGGTTACTCAGAACACAGTTATTCCGGATGGAATGCTGGTTATCGGAAGCCCGGCAAAAGTAAAAAGACCTCTTACTGAGGAAGAAATCCAGTCAATTTATAAAAATGCTGCGGATTATGTTGCATTATCGGCTGCGCAGTTTGAATAGAATATCAAATCTGAAATATGTACACTATTAAAAAAAGTATCGAAAATCATTTATGTTTGATTTTCGATACCTTTTTTATCTACTACAACACTTTATTTTTCATCCACGATCTGGAACACATAGAATTTAAGATAATACGATTCTTCTGCCGACCACAGAATCGGATGATCCGGTGCCTGTGTCCGGTATTCTACCTGTCTGACCCTCTTATGCACATTCTGCGCTGCCTGATGGATCGTCTTCGTAAAAAGCTCATAATCCATAAAATGTGAGCAGGAACAGGTTGCCAGATATCCGCCTGGTTTTACCAGCTTCATTCCGCGCATATTGATCTCACGATATCCCTTTGTCGCATTCTTGATCGTCTTACGGGATTTGGTAAATGCAGGTGGATCCAGGATTACCACATCATACTGCTTTCCTTCTTCTTCCAGCTTTGGAAGCAGGTCAAATACATCTGCACAGACAAATTCAACTCTATCCTCTAATCCATTGAGTCTTGCGTTCTCTCTTGCCTGTTCTATGCCAAGTTCTGAAGCATCTACACCTGTCACATGCTTTGCCCCTGCAATCCCTGCATTCAGCGCAAAAGAGCCTGTGTGCGTGAAGCAGTCCAGCACCTCTGCATCCTTGCAAAGTCTCTGGATTGCCAGACGATTGTATTTCTGATCCAGGAAAAATCCTGTCTTCTGTCCGTCTTTGACATCAACCATATATCTGACACCATTTTCCACAATCTCAACTTTGGTATCAAATTCTTCACCGATAAAGCCTTTGACTCTCTCCATGCCTTCATTCTGACGAACCTTTGCATCGCTTCGTTCATACACGCCACGGATCGTAATTCCATCTTCTGAAAGTACCGCTTTCAGAATGTCCACGATTTCTTCTTTCATCCGGTCAATTCCGAGTGCAAGAGACTCTACAACCAACACATCCGAGAATTTATCGATCACCAGTCCGGGAAGAAAATCCGCTTCCCCGAAAATCACACGGCAGCTTGATGTATCTACTGTCTTTTTCCGGTATTCCCACGCATCTCTCACCCGCATTTCCAGAAATGCATGATCGATCTCCTGATCCTGCTTTCTTGTCATCATACGGATCCGGATCTTAGAATTCATATTGATAAATCCTCTTCCCATTCCGTACCCGTCAAAATCATGGGCGATCACAATATCACCATTCTCAAATTCTCCCATAATCGAATCAATTTCATTATCGAATATCCAGGCGCCGCCTGATTTCAGCAGACGTCCCTCACCCTTTTTCAATGTCACTATAGCCTGACGCATCTTTTCTCCTTCCACATACTCTTACGTATTCTTCTGCAAATATTATCCACGGAGTCCTGCAATGATCCGACCTGGATAGAGCAGAAGATCCAGTCCATCCTGCATAGATCTGACGCAGAGATCCGCATTTTTCAATAATTTCCCATAGACCCCTTCCCGGTCCATAACAGCGATGGAAAGCGCCGCCTCTTTCAGCATCCACTCATCATTTCTGCCATTACCGATTGCCACACAGCGTTTTGCACCGGTTGCTTTTACCAATTCCCTTTTATACTCCTTTGCATTACCTGTCGGAAATGTCTCCAGGATCACCGGAAGCCCTTCGCACTGCGCTTTCGCATTTCCATGCGTATCTGCAGTCAGTACATAAATTCGGAACTGCTCTGAAAGTGCGATAAGACGTTCCTTCACACTCGGCGGGATCACGCCGTCCACAGCGATCGTCCCGTTCATATCTAAAAATATCGTATCAAGTTCTAATGTTTTATATTCCGGAATAACCAGTTTCATAGGAACTCCTTTCCTGCCATCTGGCATGTTGCTTTTTCTATTATAATACATATTTCATACAGACTCCACATATTTTGTAACAACTGATTTATCTGATAAAGAGGAGGATTGTAAATATGAAACCAGTTGTTGGAATCTTATGCTGTGGCTTCGACGGCAAAAACCAGTTTGTAACCGATACCTATGTGCGGGCAGTCCGCATTTCCGGAGGAATCCCCCTACTGATACCGATTCTTCCTCAGGACTTCCCGATCAATTCTTATCTTGACATATGCGATGGATTTCTGCTCCCCGGAGGAGGTGATTTTACACCGTTTCTCTTCAATGAAGATCCACTTCCAGGTGTAGGACAGACCAATCTTTCTGTGGATCTTTTCCAGATTCATTTTGCAGAGGAAATCTTAAAACGTCATCTGCCGGTAATCGGCATCTGCCGGGGTATGCAGGTGCTCAACGCCGCCTGTGGCGGAAGTATCTACCAGGATCTTTCCTGTCAGCCCGGAGATCCTTTTCTGCATATGCAGACCTCACAGAACCGCAGCGATATGTGGCACCAGATTTTCATCGCCAAAGACAGTCATCTTCATGAACTGACCGGAGACACTCTGTATACCAATAGTTTTCACCATCAGTCCGTTCATCTGCTCGGAAAAAATGTCCATGCATGTGCACACACTTCTGATGGCACAGTTGAGGCAATTGAAATCGAAGGACAGCCTTTTGCACTTGGCGTTCAGTGGCATCCGGAATCCATGTTTTTTACTTCTCCATGTATGCGGGAATTGTTTTCGCTTTTCGTCCGGTCGATGCTTCCCGGAACAGACTAAATCCCTTTTGTCGGGCTGCAGACTCTGCTGTCTGCGATCCCTTCAGAATATATGCATAATATGTTCACAAACGTTCATAATTCTTTCAAATTATAAACACACTTTTTTCACAAGATACGAGTATACTAATAATTGTCAAAAGGAAATAAACCTTTTCACATAACAAAATTTTTCTTTTTCATAAACGCCGATATTCGGGAAACCGGATATCGGCTCTCCTCATTTTCAGGGGTTATTTCAGATATTCCAGAAGTCCTCGCAGGTCTGGAACGACATGATCTGCCATCTTTTTGACCTCTTCGTCTGCAGGTGTCAGATCCGGAACCATCGTCACATGGCAACCCGCCTGGTAAGCCGCATTTACCCCGTTCGGTGAATCTTCGACCGCCATGCACTCTTCAGGCTTCCGCCCGATCTTCTCACAGGCATAGAGATACACATCCGGTCTCGGTTTTCCCAATTTCACCATAGATGCACTGATGATCTCATCAAACAGCTCTTTAAATCCGACCATTTCCAGATAACGCACAGCCCTGTCTTCCGCTGTAGCCGTCACGACTGCCGTCTGATAACCACGTCTTTTCAGCTCCTTGATCGTCTCTTCCACATACGGTTTCTTCTCAATTCCGAAACGCGCAATATGATCACTCATCAGCTCCTGTCTGCGCCGTCTGAGCTCATCGTATGGGAAATTCTCTCCAAAAATTCCCTTCATCTGCTCTCTTGCAAATACGGATGCACAGCTGCGGAATTTGTATGCCGTTTCCAGATCCAACCGGTATCCCGCCTCCCGCATTGCCTTTTGTTTGTATACTGTCAGATATTTCTCTGTATCGATCAGGATGCCATCCATATCAAAAAGTACTGCTTTCATCTTGTCCTCCTGTAGTATATTTCATTTTGTAAAAACAATTACTTTCTATATCATACCATTCCCTTCAGGAAGAAAAAAGACGGAGATTTTATTCTCCGCCTTTTGAATGTTTGCTTATATCTATTTTGTACTTTCTGTGCTGCCGGTACTTCCTGTACTGTTTGAACCGCTTTCACTACTGTCAGATGAAGTACTTTTCACCTGCTTGCAGTTGTCTGCTACCCAGTCTTCTACGATATCCAGTCTTGCTGTCTTCTCCAGATTCTCTAGGTTTCCGGCATCTTCCAGTGCTTTTTTGAGTGCATCTACATCTTCGTATCCGTAAGCCTTTGCATACTCCTTATACTTCTTCTCAAGTGTCTTATCTGACACATCGATCTTTGCTTTCTCAATGATCAGATCTGCCGCAAGGTTGGCCTTTACCTGATCCTTTGCAGCCTGGGTTGCCTTTGAATTAAAAGTTTCCTCATCCATATTCATATACTGTTTAAGGAAATCTGCAAAATCAAGATTATAATAAGATGCCATATTCTTATACTGTGTCTTGATCGAACTGATCATATTCTTCAGATCCTTCTTCGGATACTTGTTCACAGTTGTGTTCTCAAGTACTGCTTTCCATGCATTTTCCTTGATTGTATTCTGCCGGTTTTCTTTGCTGGTTTTTTTCAGAGATTTTTTGATTTCCTTTTTGTACTCTTCCACCGTCTTGGAAGTATCAGAAACACTCTGTACAAATTCATCGGTAAGTTCCGGTACATCGGTCTGGCTAATTCCCTTCAGTGTAACGGTAAATACAACTGCCTGACCTGCAAGATCTTCATTTCCATAGTTCTCCGGGAAAGTCAGATCCAGATCAAAAGTATCGCCAATATTGTGTCCGACAACGCCATCCTCAAATCCATCAATAAACTGACCACTTCCTAATGTAAGCTGTGCATCTGTCGCTGTTCCGCCTTTAAATGCCTCACCATCTTTCTTTCCTTCGTAGTCGATCGTTACTGTATCTCCAGTTTGTGCTGCACGGTCTGTAACTTCTGTTGTAGTTGACTTAGACTGAAGCACACTGTTGATCTGTGTTTCTACATCATTATCCGATACCGCATCCGCATCTACTTTATCAATCTCCACACCTTTATATTTTGTAATCGTAACATAATCATTGGAAATCTCACTGGAGCATCCGGTAAGAAGTAATGACAATGCACAGATACCTGCTGCCAGTACTGTTAATTTCTTTATCATTTTCTTTTACACCTCTTATATCTTCATTCTCTCTGACTGTCTGAATCACCCACATCAGAGCGCTACATATGATTATAACACATAATCTGTCATTGAAAAGGGATTTCCCAAAATTCACATTTATTTCAGATTTTCCATTACTTTCAAAAAGCCGCCAAAAACTTCAAATTACTTGCACTTGTCTACAAACAATGCTACAATAAGCTATGTGTAAATATGATTTGAGGAGGAAAACCCGTGAGTAAGATAACGATCGTATTACTGGTAATTCTTGCCGTACTGCTTATCGCCCTGGTTGTTCTGTATTTCCTCGGTAAGAAAGCGCAGAAAAAGCAGGCAGAACAGGAAGAGATGATTGCAGCTGCTGCACAGCAGGTCAACATCCTGATTATCGACAAAGGCAAGATGAAGCTTAAAGATGCCGGTTTCCCATCAGTTGTTCTTGAGAATACACCTAAGTATCTTCGTCGTTCAAAGGTACCGGTTGTCAAGGCAAAAGTCGGACCAAAGATTATGACTCTGATGTGTGATGCAAGCATCTATGATCTTATTCCAGTCAAAAAAGAAGTAAAAGCAACCGTAAGCGGTATTTACATCACTGCAGTAAAAGGAGTCAGAGGTTCTCTTGAGGCTCCACCTAAGAAAAAAGGATTCTGGGCAAGACTGCGGAACAAGTAACAATAAAAAGGGTAAATGATTCTGAGCCGATTGAATCATTTACCCTTTTTGTTTATTTTCCTGAAATTGCTTCCTCTGCCTGTGCTTTCGGTCTTATGCTCATTGCGATCCGGCAGTCTGCCGTCGCTTCATGATTCACATCAAGCCCGTACTCCACAGCAATATCAATTCGCTCATCATCCACATTCACATCCAGCTTCCGTGTATGAATTCCAACATGAAGCTGCCCATACGGTGTATCATAATATGTGACATTCATCTGATTCTTCTCAAATACCATATGTGCATTCGTAATTCCGCTCTTCATGATCTCCATCGAATCTTCACCGGTGATCTTGATCTTATTCTTAACCACCCCCGGAATCCCTTCCATTACTTCATCATAAAGAATATAATGCTTTCCGTTCTTCCAGTAATAGCTCGCCGGAGTGATCACCTCAATCGGCTCATTCTCTTCATTTTCTTCCGGATCTGCCAATGCCATATCATGTAGTCCGGAAATCGTCAATAATACATCCTGTGTCATACACGTCATCCAATCTGTCTGTTATTAGATGGCAAGCTGTTTTGCGATATCGTACTGGTACTCCGGAATTCCTTTCTGCATTGCCAGTGCTTCGTTGATATCAAAGTCAATATACTCGCCATGTTTGTATCCTACTACACGGTTTGTCTTTCCTTCAAGAAGAAGATCTACAGCAAGAGATCCCATAATAGATGCATAAACTCTGTCTTTTGCTGTCGGGCTTCCTCCACGCTGCATATGACCAAGAATAGTAGCACGTGTCTCCATACCCGTCTCTTTTTCGATTCTCTTTGCCATATTCATAGAATCACCGATACCTTCGGCATTGATGATAATGTAATGCTTTTTACCGCGTTTTCTGCTTTCTTTGATGTCTGCAATGATCTTTGCTTCATCGTAGTCATGTTCCTCAGGAAGAAGAATCTTCTCTGCTCCATTGGCAATACCGCACCACAGTGCAAGGTATCCCGCATCACGTCCCATAACTTCGATAACACTACATCTTTCATGTGATGTAGATGTATCACGTACTTTGTCAATTGCTTCCATCGCTGTATTAACCGCTGTATCGAATCCGATTGTGTATTCTGTACATGCGATATCAAGATCGATCGTTCCCGGAAGTCCGATTGTATTTACTCCAAAATCAGATAATTTCTGTGCTCCCTTGAAGGAACCGTCTCCTCCGATAACTACCAGACCGTCAATTCCATATTTCTTACAGATTGCTGCTGCTTTCTGCTGTCCTTCTGGTGTACGCATTTCCTCGCAACGGGCTGTCAAAAGAATCGTTCCACCTCTCTGGATCGTGTCTGATACATCTCTGGCACTTAAATCAATAATTTCCTCGTTAAGAAGTCCTGAATAACCTCTTCTGATTCCTCTTACCTTCAGTCCTTTTCCCAATGCGGTTCTTACAACTGCACGGATTGCAGCGTTCATTCCCGGTGCGTCTCCACCACTGGTCAATACGCCGATAGTTCTGATTACTTTTTCTGCCATGATATGTCTCCTCCGTCTCTTCTACTTTGTAACTTTACTATCCTTTTGCTTAATTTATCTCAATCCACACGTTATTGTATAATATTCACCCCTTCATTTCAATGGGTTTTTCTATTACTTTTACACAATCTTCTCCAAAATAATTCGTCAATCTGCTCAAAATTCCAGGTTCTACCTGGATATTTGCGTTTTTAGGAAGTCTTTTTACCGCTCTCTCCGCTTTGCAGAAGATTACAACCTGGTCCTCACCCTCACTTTCCGCGAGCATCCGGAACAGATTCTGCTCATCTTGAAGGTAACTCTGTTTGTCGGTATACTGGATCCACAGTTCTTTTTTCATCATCTCAAACGGAATCACCTCTTCACAGATCAGCTTACTTGCATTATCATCTTCTTCCGATACACATCCCCGCACAAATACTTTGCTGTCCTCCTGCAGATACTGCTGGCTTTTCTCATAGCTCTGCGGGAAAATGACAACCTCTACCGTTCCAAGAAGATCCTCTACGGTAATAAATGCCATCGTTTGATTCTTCTTTGTATATTTGATCGTCTTCGATGTGATCATACCACCAATGATCTCCCTTGACCCGTCACGCACTTTTGTCCGTCCGGTCTCTTCATCAAGCTGAAAATCCAATGTCGTTGCGGAAATACTCTTGCGCCATTTCTCTTCATATTCTTCCAATGGATGTCCGCTGATATACACGCCGAGTACTTCTTTTTCAAATGCAAGCATCGTTTCCTTCTGGTATTCTCCCACATCCGGAAGCGTGACCTCAAATTCTTTTTTCTGTTCGTCATCTACAATATCAAAGAGCGACATCTGTCCGGCAAGCGAATTTTTCTTGTTCTGTGCTACCTGATCCATGATCTGTACATAAATGATCATAAACTGCTTTCTGGTCCCTTTCAGACTGTCAAATGCGCCGGATTTGATAAAGTTTTCTACCGCACGTTTATTGACTTCCTTACCGGAAAGCCGTTCCAGAAAATCCTTCAGATCACGAAACGTGCCATGCTCTTCTCTGTCCCGGATGATCTGCTCGATCACCGGTCTTCCAACCCCCTTGATCGCCGCAAGTCCGTAACGGATATTACCGTTATCTACAGAAAAATCACCAACCCCACGATTGATATCCGGCGGCAGGATAGAAATTCCCATCTGTCGGCAAGTGTAAATGTATTCGGCAACCTTTCCCGGATTGTCGATGACAGAAGTCATAAGTGCTGCCATATATTCTACCGGATAATAATATTTCAGATACGCTGTCTGGTATGAGACAACCGCATACGCTGCCGCATGTGATTTGTTGAACGCATACTTTGCAAAATCGATCATTTCATCATAGATCTTATTCGCAACCTTTTCATCGATTCCATTTTTGACACAGCCCGGAATGCCTTCTTCTTCATTACCATATACAAAATTCTGACGCTCTCTCTGCATCACGTCGCCCTTTTTCTTACTCATGGCACGGCGTACAAGGTCGCTTCGCCCAAGTGAATATCCGGCAAGGTCACGCACGATCTGCATAACCTGTTCCTGGTATACAATGCAGCCATAGGTCGGTGCCAGGATTGGCTTTAACTGCGGGCATTCGTAAGTAATCAGCTCCGGATGGTTCTTTCCTTTGATATACTGTGGAATGAAATCCATCGGACCTGGCCGGTAAAGAGAAATTCCGGCGATAATATCTTCCAGACTCTGTGGACGAAGTTCCTTCATGAAGCTCTTCATCCCTGCACTTTCTATCTGGAAAATACCGTCCGTCTTTCCGGTTCCGATATAGTCAAGCACTGCTTTATCATTATAATTTAATTCTTCTGTTACCAGCTTCACACCGGTACTTTTTTCAACCAGTCTGATCGCATCCTGGATGACGGTCAGGGTACGAAGCCCAAGGAAATCCATTTTCAGAAGTCCCAGTTCTTCCAGTGTGGTCATGGTAAACTGTGTGACTACATTGTTGTCCGCTCCAAGTGCCAGCGGAACATATTCATCCACATCCTTCTGGCTGATCACGACTCCCGCGGCATGCATGGATGTATGCCGTGGCAGACCTTCCAGTCTCTTTGACATATCGATCAGCTCTTTTACCTGTGGGTCTTCATCATAGAGCTTCTTCAGCTCATGGTTCATCTTCAGGGATTTATCCAATGTAATATTCAGTTCTTTCGGAATCATCTTTGCAATTGAATCCACAAAAGCATACGGAAGATCCATAACTCTTCCCACATCCCGCAGCACCCCGCGCGCCTGCAGTGTACCAAAGGTTACGATCTGCACTACCCGGTCTTTGCCGTATTTACGCACAACATAATCAATGACTTCCTGCCTTCTTTCAAAGCAGAAGTCCACGTCGATATCGGGCATGGACACACGTTCCGGATTCAGAAAACGCTCGAACAGCAGCTGATACCGGATTGGATCGATATTGGTGATCGCAAGTGTGTACGCCACAATGCTTCCCGCCGCAGATCCACGCCCAGGTCCAACCATGATTCCATTGCTTTTTGCAAAATGAATAAAATCCCATACAATAAGGAAGTAATCCACGTAACCCATGCTTTTGATAACGCCCAATTCATAATTCAGGCGCTCCACAAGGGCTGGATCCGGGTCTTCTCCATATCGTCTTTTCAGTCCGTCAAAACAGAGCTTATTCAAATATTCCCATGAGGTAAATCCTTCCGGCACATCGAATTTCGGGAGCTTTGTTACACCAAATTCAATCTCTACATGGCATCTGTCTGCAATCTTCTGTGTATTTTCCAGCGCCTCCGGTGCATATGGGAAAAGTGCTGCCATCTCTTCTTTGGACTTCACGTAGTACTGTCCGCCTTCATAGCGCATCCGTTCCTCGTCTGCGAGCTTTTTCCCTGTCTGAAGACAAAGCAGGATATCATGTGGCTTTTCATCTTCTGCGTAAGTATAATGCACGTCATTTGTCGCCACAAGGTCGATTCCGATCTCCTGCGACAGACGCATCAACTGCTGGTTAACGGTGCGCTGTTCCGGGATCCCATGATCCTGCAGTTCCAGGAAAAAGTTGCCTTTTCCAAAAATCTGTTCATAATGAAGCGCAGCTTTTTTTCCTTCTTCATACATCCCTCTCGCCAGGTTTCTCTGTACCTCTCCGGCAAGACATGCACTGAGGGCAATGATTCCTTCGTGATAGGTCTCCAGAAGCTCATAATCTACTCTTGGCTTATAATAGTAACCTTCCGTAAATGCACGTGACACGATCTTCATCAGATTGGCGTAGCCTGTATTATTCTCGGCAAGAAGTACCAGGTGATAATATCGGTCCTCATCGCGTCCTACGGCTGTTTTATCGAATCTGGATCCCGGTGCCACATAGACTTCACATCCCAGTACAGGATTGATTCCTGCCGCTCTTGCGGCTCTGTAGAAGTCAATGACGCCATACATGACACCATGGTCTGTGATCGCAGCCGCTGTCATCCCCAGTTCTTTGACTCTGGCAACATATTCTTTAATTTTATTCGAACCGTCCAGAAGGCTGTATTCCGTGTGGACGTGCAAATGCGCAAAATTCATATTGTGTTCGCTCCTTTTCTCTGTGTTCCATTTTAGCAGAAATGAGGGGGATTTCCAACTGGTGTGGGGAAAATTTTATAGGTTGGTGGGCGGCGGATTTCCAAATATATATACTCCGGTTCCCCTCGGCAAAACATTCCGATGAACCCCTGAAAGCGGGAATCGTGTTAACTTTCTTTTTGGGGTGTTGGTGTCACAACCTTATTTATCCTCTAACGCAAAAATACCGCCGCATCAGATCTCATTTCCAATGCGACGGTATTCATCTTTTATTATAGCCAGTAACCAGTACGCCCTTCTCTTATCTGGATGACTTTTCTAACTGCTCCATCAGTTCCCGAATCTTTTCTTCTCTTTTTTTAAGAAGTTGATTCATTTCTTCCATACGCTTTGCATCTTCATGGATGATCCTGCTTTGATCTTCAAGCTTTTTTTGCTGTCCTTTAATCTCTTTCTTTTGCCCTTCAAGCTCTTCCTGCATCTCATCGATCATATACCGTACTGTATTTTTATCCAATATCTCCAGCTCTTTTGAGAACATTTCCATCATCCTCTCTACATTCTGACACATGGTATATACTTCTTCATAAAGAGCCTTAAACTCCGGTACTTTTTCGACTAGCTGCATGATTCTCTCCGGATTATCTTCACTTAGAAATAATAACCATTTTTCCAGATTATTCTCAATCTCTCCATCTTTATTTTGAATGACATCCCGGAAGATGTCAAGGCATATAAACGTGTATTTCTGAAGCAGATCTGCCTGGATTCCGGTATCACTTTTCTGCTCCATATGATGGATATAAATCTGCTCTGAAAAATCATGATATTTCTTCTCACTTTTTTCAAATAACACGATTGTATATACGTTCTTGACATCTTTATATGTAAAACTCTTTCCTTTTTCTTCCCGCAGTCGCTTATACTGCCGTAAAAGCAAATCAGCTGAATAACATGCACTTCTCTGTCCTGAAAAGCGGTATCCTAGCTTCTGGATTTCCACATTTGCCAGACTTCCGTCCGTCAACTGTATCACCATGTCCATAATTAAAAGTGAATCCTCTGCTGCAATTCTCGCAGATTCATTTGGCAACACATGCAGGATTTTCACTTTCTCCCCTATTGCTGCTGAAATAAACTCTTCCAGCCGCCTCGGTGCTGTCTCCGGATTCATAATCTGCTTAAAAAATGAATCATACAGTAATTTTACCCCTTTTACACCTGTACAAAAATCTAAAAATTCTTCCTTCTGTTTCTTTTCCCAGCTGTAAAAAACACTATGCATTTTTACATTCCCATCAATCTCGTCCAGAATCGCCTGCCTGGTCTTTATCATTGGGAAATACTTCTGTAATTTCGTTCTCATATATTTCCTCCCGCTACAATTTTTATCAGGAGCATTTTCAGATATGAGTTTCTATAAGCTGCTGGTTATATGACTATAATTTGATTTTTAGATTTTCTACTGTTCTTTTCTCCACATCTTGTTGCCTGATTATAACATGGTCCCAGTCCGTCTTCAATTAGCAAATGTTCTGAAAATAAAGCAGTATGTTAATATCAAAACCTCAAATAACAAAGGACCCAGAAATTTGAATCGCTCTTCCAAATTTCTGAGTCCTCTAATTGTTTCAGCATTTAGTAATTATTACAGTAATCAAACACAGGTCTTCCCTGTTCATTCCATTTTATGCGCATGCGGTAAGCATGTCTGTTGGGATCATACAGTGGATCTCCGATTATTTCATCGTATGGTCTTGCATGATAGATCATAATATCTTCTTTTCCATCCTCCGACTTTACAAAAGAATTATGTCCCGGCCCGTAGATTCCTCTTTCTGCATCTGTTTTTAAGACCGGATATCGTTCTTTTTTCCAAGCCCTTGGATTCAGCAGGTCTTCTGTCTCTTCTATGCTGAGCATTCCCATACAATAGCATTCTCCTGTAGCACTTGCCGAATAAGTCAGATATATTTTCCCATCATGATGTACAACTGCCGGTCCTTCATTTACCCAGAAATCCACTCTTTCCCAGTCATAATCCGGTGAAGTCAGAAGAACCTGTTCTGTCGCAAGACTTGTTGGTGAATCCATTCTGGCAATGTATAAATTGGAAATCTTCTTTCCAACACTAACTTTTTCTGCCCATACGCAGTACCATTGTCCCATATTTTCAAACACGGTCATATCCAAAGAAAAGTCCTGGAATGAAAACGCGTCTTTTCGCTTTAACATTCCCATCTCTTTCCACGGATCCTTCAATGGATCGTCACCTTCACACATCAACACATACGGTCTGATTGCCCAAATATCCTCAATATCTCCACCTGCAAAATAAATAAACCATTTATTATCCACATAATGAATTTCCGGTGCCCAAATGTGCACACTCGTAATTCCGTTTTCGTGCTTTCTCCATATGGTTACTTCTTCTGCCTGTGCCAATCCGTCGACCGTATTGCTTTTGCGAAGTACAATACGGTCATATTCCGGTACAGATGCAGTAAACCAATAGGTTCCATCAGAATGTCTGTAAACATAAGGATCTGCCCGCTGTATAATAAATGGTTTATTGTATTCTGTTTGTCTGTAATTTGTTTTATCCATAATCGTATCCTCTTATCTTTTCACTGCAAGTGTCAAAAATTTTTTTGCAATTCACCGTTGTTTCTGATTGCTCTATTGCCTTGCAATTTTCGCGATCTTACTTCACATTATTTCAAAATACAGAAGATATAGAAGAAACCTTACAATGTGTCCCGGTCGAGAATATGATAATTCAGATAAATAGATTTTGGCGAGTATTCTTTTGAATCAATCTGCTGGATCAATTCCACAACCGCCGTTGATGCAACACCTTCCAAATTTGTTGAAACAGTTGTCAGTTTCGGCGTGATATACTGCAAAAGACTGATATCGTCAAACCCCATTAATCCGAAATCCTTTGGTATCATCAGACCTTTTTTTGTGCCCCATTGCATAATAGACAAAGCATAGCTGTCACCCGAACACAAAAAAGCAGTCTTTTCATGCAATCCTCTTGCACAGATTCGTTCAACCTCCGGGAGAAACTCTGTTTTCCCAATCATTTTCATTTTCAGTTCCGGGTGAATCGCCATTGCAGCTTTAAATCCTTTTTCTCTCTGCTTATGTACATAAATATTCTGTGTTTCTTCCATCTCCAGCGGCGGACAGACAAATACAATTTTCTTATATCCTTTTGATACAATAAGTTCTACCGCATCCATTGCTGCTGCCATCTCATTCACCTGTACCGTAGTGATCTTCCCGGACACCTGGTTTCCAATACATACGATCGGGATGTGTAATGATAAAAGAAATTCTTCAAATTCTTTTCCTTTATTGATCGGATTGATCAGTATACCTTCCATCTGCCTCTCTGCAAGTCCCTGTATCAGTTTTCTTTCCCATTCCAGGCTCTCGTCACAGACAACAATATTCGTAAAATAACCTCTTTTGTCTGCCTCTTTGTTAATCGTATTCAACGACTGTACAAAGTACATATTCTCAATATTGATTGTTACAACACCAAGGGACATTGTTCTGCCATGATTCAAACTCCGTGCCAGAAGATTGGGACGATAATTATTTTCTTTTGCGACCTGCAGGATTTTTTCTTTTGTTTCTTTTGAGACACTGCCACCATTTAGTGCACGTAACACCGTCGTTCTTGAAACCCCACATTGTTCTGCAATTTGATTTACTGTAATCGCCATAATTACACCCCCGATCCTGATTCTACTCCGAGTATATCATAATCTCCCTGTATCGGCAATGAAGGTTCGCTTCTTATCTCTTCTGTCTCTCCTGTTCTTCTCAGACAGCTAACCGTACCATATTAAATGACAATGGTTGTAACGCAATCTGGCATCTGCCTGTTTCTATCTCAACATTTTTTTCTTTCTTCGGGATTACTGCATCATGCTGTTCCATGTTGGTCATTTTTTTATTTTCAGCTGTCATACAAATGCTTTCTATCACGTGTTGTATTTCAAAATCCTGCAGATCTACTTCTGCTTTCTGCAGTTCTTCTTCACTTCGGTTTACTGCAAAGATGACAAGCTCCTGATCTTCCTCATTCCACACAACAAGACTGTCCACATATGGAACCCCATCAAATTCTGCACAACTATAACACGGTCCTATACTTGCTGTTTTCAAAACAGTCCCTTTCGCATAGGTTGCAAAATAATGAAACGGATAGTATATTGTCTGAAGCCAGTATTCCCCATTTTTTTCAGTCATGATACATGCACTGATATTTGTAAGCAATGACTGGCATGCAATCTTGATCACATCTGCATTTCTCAGAATCACCATCTGCATCCCCGCAAATAGGAGTGCATCCTCCAGCGTATAAATCTGTTCACTGATCGCAGGTGCGATTCCCCATGGTTTCTGGTCAATTTCTGCATTTACGGTATTACTTGGGACTGCCCATACTCCCCATTCATCCACGCTGAACTTCATCTCTTTTTTAGACCGCTTTTTCTGCTTGATAACCTGTGCTGCCGAACGGATCGTACGGATATATTCTTCCATATCCAGCGTCTGCGCAAGAAATCCTTTGGTTCCCTTATCCTGCCCGGCATAATACTGATGAAGCGCAAGGTAGTCCGCAACATCATATGTTTTTTCAAGGACTTCCATATCCCATTCCGGATAAGTTTTCATATTTGACAAAGAACTTCCACACACAATCAGTTCGATTGTCGGATCCATCAGCTTCATTACTTTTCCGGTTTCTGCTGCCAGCTTTCCATAGTCTTCCGCTGATTTATGTCCGATCTGCCAGCTACCATCCATTTCATTTCCAAGGCACCACATTTTAATTCCATAAGGTTCGGCAACACCATGCTCTTTTCTCAGATTACTGTACTGTGTTCCCTCCGGGAAATTGCAATATTCCAGATAATGTATTGCATCTTCAACGCCTCTTGTACCCAGATTTACTGTAAAAATCGGCTGTACATCCGCTTTTTTTGCCCATTTCATAAATTCGTTTGTCCCAAATTCATTCGTTTCAATCGCTTTCCACGCAAGATCCAGTTTACGAGGTCTTTTCTCTTTTGGTCCTACCCCGTCTTCCCAATGATACGCAGAAACAAAATTTCCACCTGGATAACGTACTGCTGTTACATGCATCTTCTTCACCTGTTCCAACACGTCTTTACGAAATCCATCCTCATCTGCGCTTTTATGATTTGGTTCATATATCCCTGTATAAATAACTCTTCCCATGTGTTCCAGAAACGAACCATAAAGTCTGGGATCTATTTTGCCTATCGCAAATTCTTTATTACATATTATTTTTGTGTTTTCCATATGAAATAATTCTCCTATCCTTTCAGTCCACCACTACTCATGCCTTCAATGAAGTACTTCTGACCAAACATATAAAGAACAAACATTGGTAATAACGAAATCAGTGCTCCGGCAAATGCCGCTCCATATTCAATCGTATTTTGTCCAATAAACAAAGCCAGTCCATTTGCTAATGTACGCATTTCTGTACTACTTGTTACTATCATAGGCCATAATAAATCATTCCATGAGCCATTTACACTCAGAATAATCAAAGTAATAACCGCCGGTTTTACCTGTGGCATCATAATTTTCCAGAAAATCCCATATTCTGAAAGCCCGTCAATTCTCGCCGCTTCTGCCATTTCCTTGGGAATTCCGGTAAATGCAGCTCTCATCATAAAAATAGATCCTGCCACTGCAACTCTCGGTATAATCAGTCCCCAATAAGAATCGTACATTCCCATCTTATATACAACAAGGAAAAGCGGAACCATAATAACCTGAAACGGAACCATCATGGTTGCAAGAGTCATCAAAAACATTCCCGTTTTTCCTTTAAAGTCATAAAATGCATACGCATATCCAGCCATACAGTTTACAACAACCGCAAGTGCTGTCGTTCCTCCCGCATAAATAACAGAGTTCAAAATATATCGAAGAATATCAATACGGTCCTGTACATCTGTAAAGTTTTCCAAAGTAAATGAATTCGGTATAAATGTAGGCGGCCACGAAATAATTTCTTTTTCAGGTTTAAATGCACTGAATACCATCCAGATTACCGGAACAAGAACCAGAAGTGTCAGAATGATCAACATCACGGCAACCGGTATTTCCAAAACGACATTCTTGATCTTTATTGTCTTTTTCTTTTTCATTCCGCTAATCCTCCTTGTTCATTCTTCTGTACATCAAAGTCGTTATAAACATAATAACAACAAACAACACGACTGACATCGCTGATGCATATCCCATACTTGAATTAGATGAGAATGCTCTTGAATAAATGTAACTTACTGTTGATTCTGTTGTATAATTTGGACCACCGTTTGTTGTAACATAAATAATATCAAAAATCTGTAATGCCCCTGCAAATCTTGTCATCAGAATATACCAGAATGTTGGTCTGATAGAAGGCACTGTTATATGGATAAACTGTCTGATCTTCCCTGCCCCATCCATCTCAGCAGCTTCAAAAAGCGAAGGCGATACCTGTTGGATTGCAGTCACATAAATAATCGCTGATATTCCAAAACTTCTCCAGATAGAAATAAAAGACACAACAAATATAGTAAGTCCCGGTGTATTCATGAAATTTATTTTCCCAAATCCCATAGACTGCAATGCTGCTGTAATAAAACCAATATTAGAATGAAGGATCATTCTCCACATAATTCCGATTACAGTGGCAGAACAGATGACCGGTAAAAAGTATACAGCACGTAAAAATTTGTTTTTCAGATTATTCTTGCTGATCACAGCTGCAACAATTAAAGCTCCAAGCACCTGAATCGGAACTTCAAGTCCTGTAAATATTGCCGTGATTTTCAAACTGTTAAGAAAACGCGCATCATGAAAAGCCTCAATAAAATTATCAAAACCGATAAAGCTTGCTGTATTCAGCGTAATCGGGACATCAAAAAAGCTCAATCCAAACGCCATAACAAGCGGAATAACGTTAAACAATAACAGTAAAATAACGGATGGTGCTATAAAAACATACGCACTTCTGGAGGGTGTATTCCAGTATCGTCTTATTTTCTCCATTTTTTCCTCCAATCTCATTTGAAAAGGCGACTTATCTAAGCCGCCTCATTTCCCCGTTTAACAGCATTCTATTTATTGTACTTTTCTACAATCTTATCTGCTGAATTCTGTGCCTTTTCCAAAGCCTCATCCACAGAAGACTTTCCAAATGCCACTGAATTGATCATTTCCGGAATAACATCTGTTAATACAGAACTGATTCCTGGAAAATTAGAATCTACAATAAAATCTGTAGGTGCTTCCGGATTTGCTGCTGACATAGCACTTAATTTTTTATTTGCCTTGTATTCTTCATTGTCCTGTACAGAGTATGTATATGCCGGGAAACCATTTTCAAGTGACCATTCTAATGCCGGGCTTTTTCCATCTTTATCTGCTGTATTCCACCATTCGATGAATTTATATGCTGCTTCTTTTTCTTCTTCACTGGCTGCTGTCGTAATACCAAATCCAATGACTTCTACAGAATTCATATCTCCGGCATCTCCCTGTGGGATCAGGCTGATTCCATAATTTACACCGGCTGTATCAAGTCCGGTTGTTACCCATGGTCCGCCTATTGTTATTCCAATCTGACCGGCGCTTGCCATTGAATCTGTATCTGCTTCTAACGGATTATCACCATTATCAACCATATCTTTATACATATTCAGGAATTTTTCATATCCTGCATTGCCTTCAAAATTAGCTTTCCAGTTTCCGTTGTCATCTGTAACCGCAAGTCCTCCAAATCGCTGCATGATATGTGCAATCTGATAAGCATAATCATAAGAAATTCCCGAACCGTAAACATTCTTGTTTGCATCAGTAATCTTAGCTGCATCTTTCTGCCATTCATCCCATGTTGCCGGCGGTGTATCCGGATCCAATCCTGCATCTTTAAACAGATCTTTATTCCAGTACATATAATATCCAACTACCTGGAACGGAACAAAATACATCGATTCGTCATCGGAGCAGTAGTCCAGATAAGACTGAATAAAATCATCTTTGTCCAGATTCGTTTTATCAAATACATCACTTACATCCTGAAGATAATCTCCATAAGTAAAGCGGTATGCACTTGAACTAAGAATCATTGTCGGTCCCTCATTTGCAGCAAAGGCTGTTGATAACTGACTGTCAAGATCCGAAGAAATATCCATTTTTACTGTGATACCATCTTTATTCTCTTTGTTATACTTGTCAACCATTTTCACCAGCATATCTCCATCTGCACCGGTAAAACTATTCCAAAAAGTAATAGTTGTTCCTTTAGAATCTCCAGATTTCTTTGACTCTTTTTTGTCCCCTGAACCTCCGCATGCTGTAAGTGATGCAATCATCATCGCAGATAAACCTAATGCCGTAATTCTTTTCCACTTTTTCATATTGATTCCCTTTCTGAAACGTAGTAAATACTTTCCCTTCGTCAAGTTCAAGCACTATATTTTCTTTGCTTTTTCGCAATGTACACGTGTACGTTTTTTGTTCTAAGTAAAGGATATTCCTTCTCTTGTTAAAAGTCAAATGCTTTTTATATCTTTGTTAATATTACACATTTTAGAATTATATTTTTGTGCATTTATTCCTTGTTTCTGTGTCTTTTCTTTATGTTCTCGTGTACTCACATTATTTATTCTGACTATTCAGATAATTACCCGCTTTTCAAACGTGGTCTCATACCATCCGCATTTCACCACACCACTACATTTTTGAATTGAAATCGCCCGGATTTTTTCATTATCATCAATAATCTTGAGCACCGAATCAGCAAAAAGAAAGCACTCTGATTCGGTGTCACAACCTCATTCTAACGCAAAAATACCACCACATTGAAATTTTTCTCTCAATGCGGTGGTTTCTTTTCTTACTTCACTGCTTTTACCGCAGCAGACATTTTTTCTTCATTTCGTTTTGAAAAATACAGTTTTGTTTCCCCAATGATCACTTTTCTAAGTGCAATGATTGCGATCAGGTTTGGAATAATCATCAGCGCATTCGTGATATCTGCAAGAAGCCAGATTGGTTCCAGCGATAAAAACGGTGCCAGTGCAATCGCTGCAATGTAGATGATCTTATATGGTTTGATCCATTTTGTTGTGCCGGTCAGATAAACCAGGCAGCGTTCTCCGTAATAATTCCATCCCAGAATGGTGGTAAATGCAAAGAACATAATTCCTACTGCGATCAGATACATGCCTATATTGTGTGGCAGACACATGTTATAAGCAGCTGTAACAAGTGTGCTTCCGTTCATATCCGAACTGTCCATCAGCCCGCTGCTGATGATAACTAGTCCTGTCATGGAACAGGTCAGAATCGTAGTAACAAACACACTTGTCATGGAAAGAAGGCCCTGTCTTACACCGGAATTCGTCTTCGCCGCTGCTGCCACGATCGGTGAACTTCCAAGTCCTGCCTCATTTGTATAGACACCTCTGGCAATCCCGGTTCTCATAACCGTCATAAACGTAATGACACCTGTTCCTGCAGTTCCTCCGATTACCGATTCTTTTGCAAATGCACAGGTAAAAATGGTCTTAAAAGCATCCGGTACTGCCGCCCGGTTGATCACCAGCGCCACTACCGAGCCTCCGAGAAAAGTAAGCGCCATAATCGGCACCACAATTTCAGCAACCTTTGAAATACTTTTAATTCCTCCGATCGTTACAACCGCAGTAAGCACTGTTATGATGACTCCTGCTACAATGATCGGTATATGGAATGTCACATTGACAGATTCTGTGATCGCATTTACCTGCGGAAACGTTCCGCAGCCAAATAATGCTGTACATATGCCAAACACAGAAAAGATTTTTGCAAGCCAAATAAACCTCTCTCCCATACCATTTTGGATATAAAACATCGGTCCGCCGGCCATCTGGTTATTCTCGTCCGTCACTCGGTATTTTACCGCTAAAAGACTTTCTGAATATTTCGTCACCATACCAAGTATGGCTGAAATCCACATCCAGAATAACGATCCCGGTCCACCAATTCGAAGCGCCGTTGCAACTCCAACAATACTTCCCGTTCCTATGTCTGCTGCCATCGTTGTACATAGAGTCGCAAATGCCGATACATCTCCTTCTCCACTTCCGGTCCCACTTTCTTTTTCAAAAATGGCCCTTACTGCACGTGGAAATTTTGTGATCTGCAGTCCTCTCAATTTGATCGTAAAGTAAAGCCCTGTACCAATCAGCAGCAACAATGTCGGAGGTCCCCATACATAACTTTGGATAGTCGTCAGCATCCCCATTAAACTACTCATTTCACTTCTCCTTCGCCTCTGTTATTGTTTTCCATCCATATTCTATTTTTACGATAATCTTTTCCCCACTAGATTTTTTTCTTCACCTTCTTAATCAACTTGTTTTTTGAAAAAAGCTCTCTCCGTTCATAAAATTGTTCATTTTTCTTATTTCCGCTTCGACTTTCTTTATGCATATTATACATAACATTCCTGCCCGTGACAAATCAATTCTTTTTCTTTATAATAGAATTTCTTAAGATATAATGAACGTCCATTTTCATTAAGCAACATGAAATTATATTTTCAATAGAATTTTTACAAAAAAACCGCCGCATCAGCTTCATTCTGACACAGCGGTACTTTTTTCTTTCATAAAACTAGTGAGTAGTTCCCATAGCCTCTTTTACATCTTCTGTATTATTCACTACAGCTTCAACACAATATTCCAGAGACTTTGCGATTGTCTCAAGCGGCATACTTGCCATTCCGTTCGCCTTATCTACAACCTGATCGCAAGCATATGGTACATGGATAAATCCGGCACGGATGTTAGTGTATTTGGTTGCACACATATGCAGTACATTGTACATTACACAGTTGCATACGTAGGTTCCTGCCGTGAAAGATACATGGCATGGAAGTCCGTGAGCACGTACATTCTGAACCATTGCATTTACCGGAATTGTTGCAAAGTATCCGGTTGGACCGTCTGCCTGAAGTGGCTCATCAAGTGGCTGGTCACCTGCATTGTCCGGAATCCGGGCATCTGCAAGGTTGATTCCTACTTTTTCTACAGTGACGCAGGAACGTCCGCCTGCCTGACCTACATTGATCACTATATCCGGGTTATGTTCTTTGATTGCCGCTTCAACTGCCGGTGCACTTTTCTTGAATTCTGTAGGGATCTCTACATATACGATCTCTGCCCCCGCAATTGTTGACGGAAGAAGCTTGATTGCCTCGAATGCCGGGTTTACGCTTTCTCCTCCAAATGGATCAAATCCTGTTAATAAAACCTTCATGTTAATTTCCTCCTTTATATCTCTTAGTATAACACAGGCTCCGGGATAATAACCTTCCCCTGCTGCATAATCTGTCGGTTGTCCGTGTAGATATCCGGTTCCATACATACCAGATCAAAATGCCCTTTGGCGTTCTGAATACCTCCAAGAGCAATATTACGCCCAAGTCCTACATGGAATGTCCCATAAGCAGATTCATCTTCAATATAGCAGTTTCCAAGGCATTGTGAGCATGAATTAAGCCCGATTCCGAGTTCCCCCGCAATATAGATCCGGGAATCCTGATAATCTTCCATGTATTTTTTCAACCGAATACCGGTCGGAGTCTCTTCAATCTCCGTAATCCGTCCGCCTTTAAATAAAATCCTTGTCGGTTCCTCTGCGCGACCAATATATCCCAGAGAACCGTCAAGCACCATCACACCTTCTGTCTTTGTCTCCTCGATCGGGACATAGACCTCAATACTGGAAGAAGAATATCCCTTTCCATCCTTTAGAACTCCGTTAAAAAATCCCGGATCTCTGCCCACTTTGTAGAACATCATATCCGTTCCTGCCGGAGTTGTCACACGGACTTTTTCTGAATACTTGAGATATTTGATAAATGCCTTTGCCATCAGCCGGCTCTTCTTCGTATCCATCGTCAGGAAATCGTATTCCAGAAAAGAT
This sequence comes from Coprococcus sp. LG101-27, assembly GCF_027695515.1. NCBI lineage: Bacteria > Bacillati > Bacillota > Clostridia > Lachnospirales > Lachnospiraceae > Coprococcus > Coprococcus sp. LG101-27. The sequence goes on along the minus strand of NZ_JAQEUJ010000003.1, from coordinate 61,486 downwards.
CTTCCGTCATTGGTTGCCAGTGGCAAGGACAGAAATTTCTTGTGTCTTTGTATCGCACGCTTTGCGGCTTTCGTTGTCACCAGCGAATACTCTGTCGCCGCGATAATTGCCGTATAAGGATCAAAAACTGCTTCATTATCATCAAAAAAGATTCCCACATGGCGCCCCTTGTTCTCGACAAGCAGTGTATTCACTGACCGTGCTTTTCCGGAAGCCTCTTTTTCCATTGCTTTTGCTTCTGCAAGATATTCCTTCGATGTCACGATCAGTACTTTGTCCCACGCCCTTACTTTTACCCATTCGTGAATAATGATCCGGGCACCCCGTTCCATATTCGGTGTCATATGTCCCTCTTCTTTCTCCATACCAAAAACTAGAATAAGCTTACGAATTCTAAGGCCATTATTTTCTGCTTTTCCAGTGAAATAATGACCTTAGCTACTTATGTCTTATTTACTTTAATACTATCATATAACAGATCTGGAACACAAGCATAAAAATTGCAACCAGAACCTGATTTTTGATAGCGCCCCAGCGGTCCTTCATGTTCAGGATCGCAACCGGCAGGATGTTGAAGTTCGCTGCCATCGGTGTAAGCAGAGTTCCGCAGTATCCACATGTAAGTGCGAGCATACCGATCACCACCGGATTAGCACCGTAAGCAAGAACGAACGGTGCACCGATACCAACTGTCATAACGGTGATAGCTGCGAATGCATTTCCCATGATCATGGTAAAGAGTACCATACCGATTGCATAAACGATGATCCCGATATTTACATTTCCCTTTGGAACAATCTTTTCAACAAGCTGTGCGATTACATCGCCAACTCCTGCAGCGGTAAATACACCTCCAAGACATCCAAGCAGCTGTGGCAGCATACTGAGAGGTCCTGTGATTCCAAGGAATCTTTCAGAATCATTCAAAAAGACTGCCGGTTTATTCTGTTTTGCATCGAATGCCATCAGTAAGATCATAGCTACAATCACACCAACGGTAATTGCGACCATAGAACTCATATTACTGAATAATGCAAAGAACAGAGAGCATACCGCTACGGAGAATGCCGGGACAAATATCTTCATTCCGATCTTCTTAAACTGCTGTTCTGTGTGTTCCTTTGTCGGATTATCTGTTTTTCCGATTTTTACTTTCTTGAAGATTGGCGGCAGGCACATGATCAGAACAAGCGCACCAGAAACCTTTGCCGGGAGCCATGAACCAAATCCACAAACGATACCGAAAGAGCACCAGAAAACAGCGGTTCCGACTCTTGACGGATTCTCTTTATCCAGCAGGTTCTTGATTCCTGCGTAAATCGTGATCAATCCGATAATTACCCATACTACATTCAGTCCGATTGCATTAAACGAATCGCCGACCTGTATAAATTTTAAATTACTCATCTGTCTTCCTCCCTCTATTTCTTAGTATCTGTTGATTTTCCATAGTATTTCTTCATCAGTTTGTTATCTTTCACAATAACAAATGCGCAGGAAACAACAAGTGCAACTAATGCTACCGGGATTTCAGCTGCTGCAAGGTCGATCAGTTCTACTTCGTATCCAAGACCTGCAAGTGTTGTCTGTACAAGGATTCCGCCGGCACCACCTACGAACAGTACCTGGAAGAAGAACCATGTAAAGTTCTGCATAGCAACAGCAAGTCCTTTTGCTTCTTCTACGTGATCTTCATTTGCTTTTCCTTCTTTATTGCTGATCGCACCTTCGATCATCGGAAGCAGTACCGGACGGATAAATCCGGCAACTCCACCGAAGCTGACATTGAATGCTCCAAACAGAGCATTCAGCATACCATATACAGCAACAAGCTTACCTGCTGTCGCACTTTTTACTTTACGGATCAGGTTTGCCGCTGCTTCACGCAGACCGTTTCTTTCCAGTGTACCTGTAACCAGCAGGATCATGATAAAGATTGCCATACTTCTGTTCGCTACAAAGTTTGTACCGATTGTTTCCAGAAGTCCGCCCACTCCAAGTCCTCCAACAATCCCTGTCGCGATAAGGGCCAGGAAAATAATGAGGATTGAATCCAGTTTCAGCGCGAATCCAACGATTACGATTAACACGCCAAGTAATTTGATGAGTTCCATACCTAACTCCTCCTTTAGAAAAGTATTAAAAAGTTATTTATTTTTTCCAGTCACTTTGACAATCATCGGACGCTGTCTTATGTAACTGGTCAAAATCTGTCCATCCTGCTCTTCCAGATGACATTCCATCACATGCACTGCTTCCATCAACATCTGGATAGTCGCCTCGTCATGTGCCACATGAGCCCTTGCACACAAATTCAGGTATTCACCCTGTGCGGTCTCATCTGCAACCTCGCTGGTATAAGCAACCGTTGTGATCCACGGAAAACGGATCGACGGATAACGATGGTTTGGATCTGCCGCGAACGGGATCCAGTAGTTGATCATTTCTTTATAATAGTTTGCCGGGAACAATTTCGGCATCCATGCATGTGCATATTTTTCAAACTGAGCACTCCATTCACGGTTCAATTCTCTCATCTCCGGATACTCGGCAATCTTGTCTGCAATCACATCTTCCATTACCTTATTGACCGGGTAATTGTCCTTGTACTCTGGATTGGTCACATACCAGAAATAACCATAAAGCAGAGATCTCGGAAGCCAGAAGCCTTTGTAAGACGGGGAGGTATAACCTGAAAACTGCTGCTCCCATTCATGGCTCGGTACTCCGTGATTGTCCACGATCATATCCGGGACATACCGGTCATAAATACGGGTTAATCCCATCGCCTCGCTGTGGATCGTATCCTGCTGGAAATGTTCATAGTAGAACTCTTTTCCAAGCGAATTAAATCTTGCCACATGGAATTTCCAGTTTGGATGCTCTTTTTGCAATTCATAATGGATTGCCGCACCATCCACATTTTCCATCGGAACGATCACCAGATTCAGTTTATCCGGTAAATCTTTGTAAACATCTTCTGTCAGCAGCTTCTTGATCAGGATAAATGCTGCATTTGTCGAAGATACTTCATTTGCATGATGTCTTGCATTGATCATCTCGCCAGGAATTCTTGATATACGCTTCGTCATGGACAGATAGCCTTCGTATTCCGGTTTGATCCATACTGCATAGAGTTCACGTCCTGTATAAGATACCGTAGTCCGGAACACTTCGATTCCAGGAACCTGCTTCAATTCTTCGATGATCTCACGGTAAGTATCATATCCGATCAGTTCATGCTCATGCAAGTCAATCTCTTCAATCCGTTTCGTCTTTGGTTTTTCTTCTCTTTCCGGTGTAAGTGCTGCATACTGTATCTCGCCCTGCTCACTTTCAAACAAAAGCTTCGTACCTGCAGTAACACTTTCACACTCTGCCAGTACACCCTTTGACCACAATGTTGAGTAAGTGTGTAATACATTAGATTGTACCCCATTTGTGCGGATATGGAAAGTAAAATTATCATTTTCCCATGAAATAGCACGAATCCATGCATTTGCTTCTTCCCGTTTTCTCTGTAAAAGAACCGTTTTTCCATCTTTTACAATGCATGCTTCTTCTTTTAACGGCTCGGTCAGTGTCACCTTAAATACCGGTCTGCCTTCTTTTTCATGGATCACCGGAAGGATCAGTCCCGGCGCATCCAGCATGACATCTGCTTTCTTCACACCGTAATTTTTAAAATAGTCGCTTCCGACAAAATACATATCTTCATGCAAAGCATCCAGTGAAGAGATCAGATCCTCTCTTGATCCGGTCGCATAGTCCGGTTCACTTGCGGTCACGTCCAGACGCAGTTCATGGAAAAACGGCTGCAGGTCTGCGGAAATCTTTCCGCCTGTCTTTTCCTCAATATATCGTCTGCAATCCGGAAGAACTTCTTTCTGGTAAACATCCCAGATCTCTTCCATATCGGTACGGACGGTCTGATAAAATACTTCCTGTCCGTCAATCTCTGCTTTTACATAACCGGTTGCCGGATGAACCTTTCCCATCTGCGGATATTCATCCATATATGGTCTTTCCGACCAGACTGCTTTGTAAGTATCCTCACAGCAGACCTTTTCGTCCTTGATCCCCTTGCAGAGATAAGTGATATCTTCTTCGCCTTCATAAGCTTTGAAAATGACTTTATCTCTTTCAATTCCAAGCTCTTTTACCAGAATATCTTCTACCGGATACAGTTCCTGCAGATAGCGGATCGGAAGATCATACCACTTGTCCGGAGTGTCTGCATTCAGATTGTGATAGGACGGGGTTGCACCGTTCTCATCCAGCCAGTCTGTCTGGCCTTCCGGCAGGAACGGTTTGAAATAAATCTCAACCTGATCTGCCTGCGCTTCCTTCATCACCGGAAGCATCTCTTCAACGATCCAGGAATATCCCTGTTTGTATGCACAGATAACGGAGGTATCCTCCGGCTTGGCACCTAACATCTGGATTCTGTCTTCGATTTTTTCTTTTATCTTCTGGCGTACTTTTATATTTTCACTTACCGCACCGGTAATCTTTACCTTGCTTCCTTTCCCGATCTGCGGATAAACCTTTTCTTCCAGAAGTTTTTCAAAAACTTCCACTTCCCACGGAAGCTCATACACCTTCTCGTACATCTTCTGTCCGGATTTGTAATTATATACCTTTGCATCCCCGGCTTCTTTTTTCTGTGTATCATTCCAGAGCGGAGATCCGTACACTTCGTATTCTCCTGTCTGCTCTTTCTGCATCGCTTTCAAAGCTGCAAGCTGTCCATCTGCGCTGCGCAGTACAAAGTCATCCACCATATCCATCAGCAGGTCTTTCCAGCTTCTCTGACCATTGATCTGTGGAAATTCCATACAGAGGCGGGAGGTAAATGCGATTAGTTCCTCTCCGTCACCGCGAAGAGATACTTTTACACTTTCTCCTTCTTTTTCCCGTACAAGCTCTGTCTGCTCTGCTTTTTCCAGAACGAGCCGGTTGCCTGTATAAGCTGCATCCGCTGTAATATTTCCTTTATATCCGGTTGTCTCCATACCGAAACGCCATGCCAGGTTACATGCTGCAACGAGCATCGCATCATCTGCATCCTCCGGAAGTACAATCTTCACATCCAACACATCCGGAAGAAGATCCTGATTCTCGTCTTTCAGGAAATCCCCTTTCTGAAGCATCGTCTCCAGCCCTTTTTCCTTACGGAAATCCAGATCAAAGATCGGACCTGTATGCTTTGATGCTGATTCGTACTCTTCCGGTGTCTCCCCTGTACTCTTTTTCCACAGGGCTTTCAACTCTTCCATATTCTCCGGCACCGGAATCTCACCGTCCGCTGTGATCACCGGAAATGTAGCTGTCTCTGTCTGAAATCCCAGAAGCAGTGCTGCTTCAACCGCATAACGCTTCTGTTCTCCTGTCATGCCGGCTGCAAGTTTTAATTTTTCCATCTTACACCTCCAAAAGCACTGTAGTTCGTTTTCGTACTACGGTCTAAAAAGATACTGTATTCCGAACTACGTTCTGCTTTTTATATCCTTCATTCTACTAAAGTGTTCAAATAAAGTCAACCATATTATCCTTATATGGACATTTTCAATAAAATGTATGCAGAAACAAAACATTGCACTCTCCACCTCCCTGTGTTACAATAGCTTCAATACTTTTAAGAAGGCAGGAACGATCAATTATGACAACGCACGGCAAACGACATGCAAAACAGGACATCATGGATGCAGCATGGAAGCTTTTCACAGAACAGGGCTATGACGAAACTACGATTTCCCAGATCATTGAGCTTTCCGGCAAATCCCGCAGCACCTTCTATCATCATTTTCGCGGAAAAGACGAGCTTCTCTTCAGCCTCGCCTATTCCTACGACAGTGACTATGATAGCTGGCTTCAGACCTGTGACCGGACGCTTCCAGCCGCCGATCTGCTGCTCGCCTTCAACCATTTTGTGCTGAATAACCTGGAGCATTCACCATATATGGATCTCTTTGCGTCCCTCTACGGTCTTCAGGTAGCTACTACCGGAACCAGACATATTTTAAACCCGGATCGCAATTATTATAAGATTCTGCGCAAGATCCTTTTCGACGGGATCAAATGTGGAGAACTAAAGTCAGACTACTCCTACGTCGAGCTCTCCCAGATGATCACCTCTGCCCAGATCGGTCTCACCTACTCCTGGTGTCTCACCCAGAGAAGCTTCTCCCTGCTTCAATACGGCGAATTCCTCCTGACACCATTTATTGAATCTTTACGCGTCAACTAACCTAACCCACCCTCAATATAAATACCCTCTCCCATATACCAGGAAACTATCTCTCTATAGTTTCCTGAATTTTTATGTTTAGCAGCCGCCAGGTCTGCGCCCAAAGTCTTGAGGGCGGATTTAGAAAAAGAATAGGTGTGAAGGCACTTATTGTACAATGGACTTCACACCTATTCTTTTTCTAAATCCGCCACACAACCTCCCCCTCGCAGACCGTCTCTCTCCACAATCGAGTAGGCTGACTCCTACTCGATTTGTATACTTTGTACACCATCTCGCTTAACAGCTCAATGATGTACATTCGCCAAATGCAGATCCTTGTGCAAGCACAAATCTGCACTTGGCTCATCGTATACACAAAAAAGCAGGAACCAAATCACTTTGATTCCTGCTTCTCACTATTCCTGGTATTTATATAAATTAGCCATTGATCATGAAGTTAACCAGTTTATCGATGTCTTCTTTTTCGTATGCAATGATTTCCAGTTCCGGAATCTCTCCGTTAGAGAAAATATTTGCCATAGAAACATACTGAGAAAGTTTAGATTTCAGATTCAGTCTGTCGCCTTCTCCTGTTACAAGTTCTACTTTTCCTTTGCAGCTGTCTACTACTTCAAAAAACTTATCAATGTTTGTAATATTCTGTACCTTCATGATGTACACTCCTTTTCTTTTATCTCTTCCTATCTTTTACACCCTCAATATATACAATTTTTTTTTGAAAATCAAGGGTTTTTTTTCAAATCAGCGTTTTGGGCATTGTGAACAATTTAACAGTCTGTTTTTTGTGCATAATCACAATGTCTATTTCAAAACAATACTGTCCTTACGGATCTCGATCTTACGCTCTTTATACAGATGTCCGACTGCACGCTTGAATGCATTCTTGCTCAGATCAAACTCCGCACGGATCACCTCCGCATCTGCTTTATCGTTAAACGGAAGGACTCCGCCCTTTTCTTCCAGACGCGCCAGTACCAGAAGCGCATCCTTATCCATCTGGATAAATGCTTTCTCACGGACACTTAAATTCAGCTTTCCATCCGGTTTTACTTCTGTCACTCTCGCATGGATCTTCATTCCCGGTCTTAGACTTTTCGGTGCTTCTCTCTTTGGCACAAGCGCAGAATATTTTCCGTCCACTGCAACGAAAGCCCCGAAATTATCACTCACTTCGTAAACGATTCCCTCTACCTGATCATCCTTCTGATAAGGAGAATCACTGGTCAGATACTCATATACCTTCATGGTCGCACAGAGTCTCTGGCTCTTATCAATATAAAGTCCTACCAGACATTCATCCCCCGGTTTCACCTTATAAGTCTGCTCCTTAAATGGCAGGAACAGATCCTTTTCCAGTCCCCAGTCCAGGAAGGCACCGAATTTGCCTACCTGCACTACCTTCAGGATTGCACTTTCTCCCAGTGTAAGCTTCGGTTCATTTACCGTTGCGATCAGACGGTCAGAAGAATCCTTATACAAAAACACCTCAATCGGATCGCCCGGTTCGATTCCTGCCGGAACCTGCTTCTTCGGAAGAAGAACCTTTTCTCTGTCATCTCCCAGATATACTCCGAAATCAACTACCTTTACTACCGTAAGCATCTGTTTTTTTCCTAATTCCATCTCTTATTTCTCCTTGAATTCTACTACCGCATACGGATTTCCCTCCGCATCACAAAGTTCCACTATTTTTCTCTGTTCCTCTACCGCCATCTTTGGATAAATAATATCACCCATAACTGCGGATTTTTTATATTCTACCCGGATCTGTCCGGCACGCTCACATTCCGGCACCACATCAATTGCCATCTGAATATACTGGCAGTTATTGACATGCTCGTTTGTGTCGATCTGATGACGTCTTACCGGAAAACTTTCTCCATCTTCCAGTTCTTTTGGAAGCACAATCTTACGCGGCGCAAACTCTACATCCAGTGGTGCTTCCGGCCGATAAGCCTCGACCTCTTCTTTCGCCGGTCTGCATGGTCTTCCTTTTTTCATATCCATATATACCCAGACCGAATTGGCCCAGGCTGTCATCTCGCCTGCTTCATCCTCCATCTTAAAATTACGAAGTCCGAAAAGTCCGGTAAAATCCGTTGCCCAGGTGGACACCCGGATATGTTCCCCGAGCTTCGGATAACGGTTTACTACAATCTGCCATGCGGAAAGAATCCATGCCTGCCCGCTTTTTTTCAGTGATTCCACGCCATATCCGATATCCTCAGACTGAAAAGTACTACAGTCCTGAAAATAATTAACAAGCCCCGGTAATGTCAGAAGCTCCGTATGGTCTGCTTCACTGAATCGTACTCTGCTTTCAAATGTATACATCTCTTTTACCTCTGTTCTTCCACATAACTTCTGTCTAATGTGATAACACACTGATACTTTGGGTTATGATGCTGCAGTCGGTCCATCAAAGTCAGTGTCAGTTCATTCCCTTTTTCCTCAGAATACTCTCTCGGAATGACAAAATCAAAAATGAGATTGATCTGTTTTTCTCCATTCACCATGCGGAAATCATGGATACTGCATCTCGGATCCAGTGCTTCCACAGCTTTTTCTGTCTCATGTTTTGCCTGAAGTACTTCTTCATTACGAGTCTCCACCGGATCCATATGAATTGTCAGCGAGATCCCCAGTTGTTCCATTGCCTCTCTCTCAATCCGGTCAATGATCTCATGGGATACATCAATCGGGACATCATTCGGAACCTCTGCATGAATGATCGCCATACTTCTTCCCGGTCCGTAATTATGGATCACCAGATCATGGCTGCCCTCGATTCCAGCGTATTTTTCCACAAAATGCTTGATCTTCTCATAATCTTCCCATGTCGCCGGAATTCCGATCAGCGGCTCAAGCGTATCCTTCGCAATCCCAAATCCGGCCCACATAACGACCAGTGAAACACCAAGTCCGACAAAGCCATCGATATTGATCCCTGTGATCCGCCAGAATACAACCGACAGGATCGTCGCTGCTGTCGTGATCACATCTCCAAGTGCATCTGCTGCCGTCGCCATCATCACCTGGGAAGAAATCTTTTCACCAAGTTTCCGGTTAAACATCGCAAGCCACAGCTTCACACCTATGGACAACACCAGGATCAGGATCGACACCAGACTGAATTTTAACTCTTCCGGCTCCCGGATCTTCACGATCGCATTTTTGAAAAAGGTAAATCCAACTTCGATCACCAGAAAGGATACGATCAGTGCCGCTATGTATTCCAGCCTGCCATGCCCAAAAGGATGCTCCTTGTCTGCCGGTTTTTCTGCCATCTTCACTCCGATCATTCCAATGATCGAAGAACCTGCATCCGATAAGTTGTTAAATGCATCTGCAGTAACAGACACACTATGAAGAAGGATTCCTATCACCATCTTCGCAATCGTCAGCAGAACATTACAAAAGATGCCTACTCCGCTTGCCAGCACTCCATATGCTGTACGGACAGACACCTTTTCTACATCTTTATAATCTTTTACAAATAATTTTACAAGTATATCCGTCATTAAACTTTCCTTTACCTTAGGCGAAACAAATTTTCCTGCCATCTTCGTTGAAGTATATTCTACACATTTACTCCGTCAATTGCAAGAAAAACCATTTGATTTTTACCGGTGTGCCTTTTACGATCATCGCATACTCTTCATCCGTCAGCACACTCCGCAGCTCTTCCTTCCCTTCTTTGGGAACAATTGCATGGACAGAATCCATAAAACAGAGATTCGGATAAAGAACACACCACCAGTTGTGCCCCTGTGCCTTTCCGATCTTGATCCGGAGTGCATCGTACCAGCCTGCAGGGAAGGTGATGTCTCCGTAAGTTTTGTCCGGAAATTCACACCGCACGACCTCAGCTGTTATCTGATCGTTACATCCTTCTTTCTGCAAGACTTCCCTGGCCGTCCGGATCAGTTCTTCTTTGTGGCGGATCGCCCATGCTTTCGCCTCCGCTGCATTCCCTGCATTCGAAAGATTCTCACACATATAATCTACAACAGCCTCTTTCACCTTCATCTTAAGTTCCTGGTCTTCTTTGCTGTCACTGTTGGCAAGCACATGAAAGCGGAACACCTCACCGGATAACTTTTCCTGCACTGCATTCGCCTTCGCTTCCACCTGCATTCCCCTTGCAAATGCCGCACCACACAGAATCATGATCAGTACCAGCACCACTGCTTTTATTTTTTTCATTTTCGTATGTACCTCCTGTCTTTGATACCAGGAGTATTGACAACATATGGAAAACTATACATTTTTATCTGTGATATTCTACCTGATCTCTCCGGATAACATCCGATACTGTAGAGGCCTGATTGTCAATATGACATCCCATAAGCTCACATGCCTCTTCAACCTCTCCACCCGAAATCAGTGCGATCAGCTTATCATGTTCTTCCAGGAGCTGTGGATAACATTCCTTCTGCTTCAGGTATTCTACGCGGAACCGGTACATCTGTTCCCGCAGGTTATTCAGCAGCGTGATCAGTCTCTGGTTATTGGTTGCGGCAAAGATAATATCATGGAATTTTACATCTGCTTCAGCGATCTTCGTCACATCACCACTCTTTAAGACTTTACGGAAATCTTCAGCTGCCATCTTCATTTCTTCAACCTGCTCCGGCGTGATCCGTTCACACGCAAGCTGTACGGAAAGCTCTTCCAGTGCCTTTCTGACTTCCAGCACATCCTGCATATTCTTCTCTGTGATCTGTGCCACTTCTGCCCCTTTTCGTGGAATCATCAGAACCAGACCTTCCAGCTCCAGTTTACGGATTGCTTCACGGATCGGGGTGCGGCTTACTCCAAGCTTGTTGGCAAGCTGGATCTCCATCAGCCGTTCTCCCGGCTTCAGTTCTCCTCTTAAAATTGCCTTCCGGAGTGTATTGAACACAACATCTCTCAACGGCAGGTATTCATTCATATTTACTTCAAAATCCATATCCATTCTTATCTCCTCCTGACGTTATGCACATTTGCAAGATAAATCTGTTTTGCCAGATTCTGTGCTTTTACTTTTGTAAATGCTTCCTTCGCTGTCCTGCGATCCCTGAAAATTCCAAATACAGTCGGACCGCTTCCGCTCATCATCGCCCCAAGAGCACCTGCTTCCATCATACATTCTTTGATCTGTGCAATGACCGGATATGCTTCAACCGTAACCTTTTCCAGCACATTCCCCAAGGATGCTGCCACTTGCTCAAGATCCTGGTTCTTCAATCCGTCCAGGATACCATCTATATCCGGATGCTCCTTGATTTCACAGGAATCCAGCTTTTCATAAACCATCTTTGTCGATACACTGATCGGCGGCTTGGCGATCAGAATCTGACATTTCGGCATCGGAGGAAGCGGCGTCAGTTTTTCCCCGATTCCTTCTGCTAGTACCGTTCCGCGCATAATGCAGTAAGGAACATCCGCCCCAAGCTTCACGCCTCTTTCCATCAGCTCTTTTTGAGAAAGTCCCAACCGGAACATCTGGTTCATTCCGTAAAGCACTGCCGCAGCATTGGAACTTCCGCCTGCCATTCCCGCTGCAACCGGTATATGCTTGTCCAGATGGATTCTGATCCCGTCTTTGATATCAAATTCATCGATCAGAAGCTTTGCCGCTTTCCATGCAATATTGTCCCCATCATTCGGCAGATAAAAAAGATTTGAATCGATCTCGATACCTGGGGCCGACTTCTTTTGCAGCGTCACATTATCATACAGATACAGCGTCTGCATGACCATGCGCACATCGTGATAACCATTCTCCCGCCGCCCCAGCACATCAAGTCCAAGATTGATCTTCCCAAGTGCTTTTAACTCCAGTTTATCCATGCGTGTATCTCCTTATTGTATTTTTTCGACCTTTTTTTGTATCTTGTATACATCATTTCATTACTATAGTATACTCAAACTCTCCCGAAAAATCAATATTTTATCACCCGTTTTCAATTCTTTTGATAATAATTCATTATTAAGCAGAATGCTTTCTTCTGTGGTCGAATATTTCTTTGCCAGGCTCCACAGATCATCTCCGTCTTTTACGATATATCCCACAATTCCCGGCTGGTTCATCCGCTCTTCTTTTTTATAATCCACAAGTGCAGCCTCTGTCACCATCTGTATTTTTTCCGCTTTTCGCATGAAGCTTCTGAACGCCACGACCGCTTTGATCTCTACTTCATCATTTCCGGCAAGATCTACCGCAAGCTGCTCCACTGCATATGTGACGTCATATTTCATATCGCTGCTTCCTTCCCGGCATTCAAGCATTGCCGAGAACGGAACCATCCCCTTCCACACACCAAATGGTACTTCATCATTTGCCTTTACATACAGAAAGCTGACATTTAGAATCCCCTCTGCCAGAATTCCTCCATCCTGCACTTCCATTTTTTCTATCTGCAGATCTGCGCTGCTGTGGCACACCTGAAGGATCTCATCTTTCAGCTCCGGCAGACTTAATCGTTCTGTGATCTTACTTTTTGAATGATTCTGCATCAGAAGCTCCTCAACAACAACTTCTTCTGTCTCCAAAACACATTTTTTATCAAGGGAATACGCATCCTCTAAAATCTCCAGCTTTTCTTCCCCATAGACAAAAAGACGAACCTGAAGTGCCGCTTCAATGCCAAGCGCACGCATCTCACCGTCCTCATCCATCCGCACTTCCACACTGATATCATCCAGCCGGTCATAGACATGATGATACATACCTTCTTCTGCGCCGGCACACTCGATCCGCCCCTCATAAGGAACCGTCTGCTCCACCCAGTCTGTCTTGCCCTCTTGGGATTCATAGAGAACAAAGATCTGTAATTCTCCATTTATCAGCATAGCATCCTGCACAAGTCTGGTATCCATTTTCCGGGAGCTTACCTCTGTCCACAAGAGCGTTCCGATATTCTCTTTGGTCCCCGGTATCTTAATCTCCTCTTTGATCCTGTAAATGTCTCTCTTCGCGGTAAACAGCTGCAGCAGCTCCACCGGACATTTTTTCAGATAGATTCCCTCTTCCCCATCCACATCAAGTGTCACCTGTTTTTCTGTGATCTGCTCTGTATGTACCGTCATTTCCGCAAGCGCTTTTACCGCAAGCTTTCTCGAATGGATCAGTGATACCCCGCATTCCACCCGCTGAACTTGCACAATGTCTTCGCCTTCTCCGTTCTCTTCCTCCATGTAGACCATTTCCTCAAACGGAATCATTCCCTCCAAAGCTCCGGGACGCGGATCTCCCGAATCTGTCACATACAAAACTTTAAAATTCAGTTTTCCCGTCACACGGAGATAATTTTCCACTCTTCTTGTCTCTTCAATCCGCAGACTTCCCTCACCGGAAAGCACTCTTCCCACGTCACTTTTCGCATCTGGTACATTATAATCCCCACCGATCATAAACTGATCCGTCACTGTTTTGCCCATCTGATTCATGCGTACCTGTTTTCTTATCAGTTCCATAGTCAGCCTCCTACTCAAATATCACCGGTTTTTCGCTTTTTGCCATTTCCAGGACAACATATGGGTATTGGGAAAATCCATCTTCCCGCATACAGATATTTCCCATCTCCTCCCCATCTTTTTCTGTCTCGTCACTTCCCGGTCCCAGAAGTGTTGTCTGTACACAGATCACATCTTTTTCTTCCGTACAGCCATCAACCCGGATCGCATATCCCTCCATTTCCTGTCTCCCATACCCCTGTCCGACATACAGCCGGTCTCCTTGCACATACATGATCTGAAATGGGGTTTCTTCCATCCCGGCAATGCGTTCGGTCATTTCCGCCGGAACTTTTTTCTCATCCACAATGGAATATTCCAGCATTTCTCCACCCGCTTCCTCTTTTTCCATGACCTGACAGCCGCCAAGGAAAATCAGCATCCAGATCACCCCTGTCACACGGCATTTTATTCTCATAATTATTCACAAACTTTTCCATTTTTTTGTCTCTTTATTATCATATTATCTTCCTTGTATTTTCATGCCTCGAATAGTATAATCGAAGAAAAGTATGTTACTTTATACAATGAAAGAGAGGATTTTGGGGTAATGATACGATTTATCTGTATCGCAGTCTTTTTAATTCTTTACCTGATCCTGTCCATTCCGGTTTTTCTGGTGGAATGGATCATTGGTAAATTCAATCGCAGAGCCAAAGATATCAGTTCTCTGCGCATCGTTCAGTGGGGCTTTAAAGTGATTCTTAAGATAACCGGTGTCACGACAACCGTGATCGGTGAAGAAAATGTTCCGGATGAACCGGTACTCTTTATCGGCAACCACCGCAGTTATTTTGATATTCTCCTTACTTACAGCCGGTGCAGGCGTCTGACCGGTTATGTTGCCAAAAAAGAAATGGAAAAGATTCCGCTTCTTTCCACATGGATGAAGAATCTGTACTGTCTCTTCCTTGACAGAGACAATATGAGAGAAGGTCTGAAGACGATCCTTCAGGCAATTGATTATGTAAAAAATGGCATTTCCATCTGCATTTTCCCGGAAGGAACCCGCAACAATGGCGAAGAGCTTTCTATGCTTCCATTCCGTGACGGTGCACTTAAAATTGCCGAAAAGACCGGGTGTGCGATCATTCCGATCAGCATGAACAATACTGCTGACATTTTTGAAGCACATTTCCCACGTGTAAAAAAAGTACATGTCGTCATCGAATACGGCAAACCAATCTATCCAAAAGAACTGGATAAAGAGACAAGAAAACATCTTGGAATCTATTGTCATGATCTTATTCAGGACACAATTAAGAAAAACGCCAGTCTGATCTAAACCTATAACAGAAAAGAGGTACGATTATGCATTCTAAAAATTTAACATTACTTACAGACTTATACGAACTGACTATGATGCAGGGTTATTACGATAAGCAGGACAATCCCACCGTAATTTTTGATGTATTTTACCGTTCCAACCCATTTTCTTCCGGTTATGCAATCGCAGCCGGACTTGAACAGGTTATTGAGTACGTGAAAAATCTAAACTTCAGCTATGATGATGTGGATTACCTTCGCAGTCTCCACATTTTTTCTGAAGATTTTCTTCAGTATCTGAGCGGCTATCACTTTACCGGAAGCATTTACGCAATTCCGGAAGGAAGCCTGATCTTCCCAAAGGAGCCGATCCTCAAAGTCGTTGCCCCGATCATGGAAGCTCAGCTTGTGGAAACCGCAATCCTGAACATTCTGAACCACCAGTGTCTGATCGCGACCAAGTCTTCTCGTATCGTATACGCTGCCGGTGATACCGGTGTTATGGAATTCGGGCTTCGCCGTGCCCAGGGACCGGATGCCGGATTATACGGCGCACGTGCTGCCGTGATCGCCGGCTGCGTGGGAACCTCCTGCGTACTTACCGGCAAGCTTTTTGACGTTCCGGTTATGGGAACCCATGCACACAGCTGGATCATGAGTTTCCCGGATGAATATACCGCATTTAAAGCCTATGCAGATCTTTATCCTGAAGGATGTACCCTTCTTGTCGATACTTACGACACCTTAAAATCCGGTGTGCCGAATGCGATCCGTGTCTTCCAGGAGATGAAAGATGCCGGCATCAGCCCGAGAAAGCTTGGTATCCGTCTTGACAGCGGCGATCTTGCCTACCTGTCCAAAAAAGCACGTAAAATGCTGGATGAGGCCGGCTTTGAAGAAGCAACGATCTGCGCATCCAACGACCTTGATGAATATCTGATCCACGACCTCAAGATGCAGGGCGCAGCGATCGATTCATGGGGTGTCGGAACCAATCTGATCACCTCCAAAGACTGTCCTTCATTCGGTGGTGTATATAAGCTCGCTGCCATCCAGAATAAGAATGGTGAGTTCGAACCTAAAATCAAACTTTCTGAGAACACAGAAAAGATCACCAATCCGGGCAACAAGACGGTTTACCGTATTTACGAAAAAGAAACCGGCAAGATGAAAGCTGATTATATCTGCTTTGTAGACGAAGAAATCAATCCGGAGGAAGATCTTCTCCTCTTTGATCCAAGCGAGACATGGAAAAAGACAAAGATGAAAGCCGGAACCTATACGGTCCGCGAAATGATGCAGCCAATCTTTATCAACGGTGAATGTGTCTACACTTCCCCGTCTGTCAAAGAGATTGCCGCTTACTGCCGTCAGGAAAAAGATACCCTGTGGGATGAATCCAAACGACTCTTCAATCCTCACCAGATGTATATCGATCTGTCTCCAAGACTTTATGAAGTAAAGAAACAGCTTCTTGACCGCATGAGTGCTGATGACTAGGTCACAATTTGAAAAGAGGTATTACCGATGAAAAATATGACATTAAAAAATATAACCGCTGCCTGCCATGGAACCTTCCATGGTGACAGCAGTTTTCTTGAAAAAGAGATTACCGGCGTTGCAATCGACAGCCGGAAAGCAGCACCGGGATTTCTTTTTGTTCCACTCAAAGGAGCCCGCGTAGACGGCCACACCTTTATCCCACAGGTTATGGAACAGGGTGCACTTGCTACTCTTACAGAAGAAGATCCTTCTTCCCTTACCTGTCCCTGCATTCATGTAGAATCCTGTGAAAAAGCACTTCGTGATATCGCAGCGTTTTACCGCATGCAGCTTGACATCAAGGTTGTCGGCATCACCGGAAGTGTTGGCAAGACAAGCACCAAAGAAACGATTGCCTCTGTCCTTTCCCGGAAATACAATGTTCTTAAGACAGAGGGAAACTTTAACAACGGAATCGGACTTCCGCTTACCATCTTCAATCTTACCGAAGAACATGAAGTCGCTGTCCTGGAGATGGGAATTGACCATTTCGGAGAGATGCATGAACTTGCATCCATCAGCCAGCCGGATATCTGTGTAATCACCAACATCGGTCTTGCACACATGGAAAATCTCGGAAGCCGCGACGGAATCTTAAAAGCCAAAACCGAAGTTTTTGATCATCTACGTCCAAATGCTTCTGTCATCTTAAACGGAGATGACGACAAACTTTCCACAGTCGCAGAGGTACAAGGGAAAAAGCCTGTTTTCTTCGGTCTTTCAGACCAGCTGGATGCCTATGCAGATGGAATCGTAAGTCAGGGACTTCGCGGAACTGACGCTGTACTCCACCTTCCACTTGGTGAAATCAACGTACATATCCCGGTACCTGGAAATCACATGGTTTATAATGCTCTCGCCGGAGCATGTGTCGGCATGAAGCTTGGACTTACTCTGGAGGAAATCCAGACCGGGATCTCTTCCCTGAAGACGATTGCCGGACGTACCAATCTGATCGACACAGGATCTCTTTTGATCATCGATGATTGCTACAACGCTAATCCGGTTTCCATGAAATCTTCTCTGGATGTACTTTCTACCGCAACAGGAAGAACCGTAGCTGTAATGGGCGATATGTATGAGCTTGGTGATAAGGAGAATGAACTTCACTACAATACCGGCGCACATGCTGCCGAGATCGGCATTGATGTGATCTGCTGTATCGGAGAACTTTCCCACCACGCATATGAAGGTGCAAAAGCCTGTGCAAAGAGCAGTGCCGTACTTTACTTTAAAACCAAACAGGACTTCCTGGGAAAAATCCGGAATGTTGTCAAAAAAGATGATACCATTCTGGTCAAAGCTTCCCACGGTATGGAATTTCCTGAGATCATTGATGTACTCAGACAGATGAAGTTTTAAGAGAGGTAAGACATGAAATATCAGATACTTGTTCTTGACCTGGACGGAACACTTACCAACTCCAGGAAAGAAATCACTCTACCAACGTTAAAGGCTCTGATCGAGATCCAGGAAGCCGGAAAAAAAGTTGTTCTTGCAAGCGGTCGCCCTACATACGGCGTGGTTCCCCTTGCCAGGCAGCTCCATCTGGAACGTTACGGAAGCTATATCCTATCCTTCAACGGAGCACGGATCACTGACTGCCGCACCGGCCAGGTCATTTACAACAAAACACTTCCGCAGGACGTGATCCCGGATATCTACCGGATCGCTTCCAACTACCCAGTTGATATTCTGGCTTATGAGGATGGACAGCTTCTGTCCGGATTTACCCCGACAAAATATTCCGAATTAGAATCCCGGATCAACCATTTACCAATTGTACAAATTGATAATTTCTGCGAGAAAGTATCCACATTTCCAAACAATAAATTTCTCCTGACCGGAGAACCGGATAGCATCGCTGCTGCTAAAGAGGAAATGTCCGCTCATTTCCATGGTTATATCGATGTTTACTGTTCGGATCCATTTTTCCTCGAAATTGTTCCAAAGAATGTAGACAAAGCTGCCTCTCTTCTGAAGCTTCTTACCAGCATCGGTCTGACTGCTGATGAAATGATCTGCTGCGGTGACGGATACAACGACCTGACTATGATTGAAACCGCAGGTCTTGGAGTGGCAATGGAAAATGCACAGCCACTGGTCCGTGAAAAAGCAGATTTTATCACAAAATCAAATGATGATGACGGAGTTCTCTATGTGATCGATCAGTTTATGCGCGATTGACCATCGTAGAAATATCATTTCTCAAAATATAAAAATCCCGGAGAACTGGTTTTACTTCCAGTCTCCGGGATTTTTGTTTTCAGTATTTTTCTGTACTTAGATTTCTGCAGTTTCCGCGTCGTCAGTCTCTTCCAGTACTTCCGCATACTTGTCCAGAATGATCTTCTGGATTCTGTCTCTTGTACCGGAATTGATTGGATGCGCAATATCACGATATTCCCCATCCAGTGCTCTCTTACTCGGCATTGCAATGAAAAGTCCTTTTTCCCCTTCAATGACTTTAATATCGTGAACAACAAATTCTTCGTCCATTGTAATTGATACTACTGCCTTTAATTTTCCTTCTTTTGCTACTTTGCGCACGCGTACATCTGTAATCTGCATAACTTTCTAGCCCCTTTCTCCAGTAACGCACATACCGGTCCGCTCCTTTTCCTTTATTTGACCGGCATGCCTTCTGATCCGGACTCTTACAAGTCCCCCTCAGTTTTTATAATGCGTACCTTTCGTTCTTTTCTATTACTACTTTCACGCCATCTTCACCAACATGCCGTGTATTGGCACGGATCGTATCCCTGCTCTCTACAATACAGTTCTCAATGTAAGTATTGTCCCCAAGATACACATCATTTAAAATAATTGAGTTTTTGATCACACAATTATTTCCAACAAACACTTTTTTAAACAGAACCGAATTCTCAACGGTTCCGTTGATAATGCTTCCGCTTGCCACAAGGCTGTTCTTAACGACCGCACCCGGATTATATTTTGCCGGAGGCAGGTCTGTCACCTTGGAATAAATACTTGGAAGCTGCTTAAAGAAATAGTTCCGGACTTCCGGTTTGAGGAAATCCATGTTTGTCTTATAATAGGCATCGACCGTGGAAATATTGCTCCAGTAGTCTTTTATCTTATAACCGTATATCTTTTTCAGATTCTTGTATCTGATCAGGATATCCGTTACAAAATCATATCTGTCTTCCTCAGCTGAATGCTCGATCAGATCAATCAGCTGACGTCTGCGGATGATATAGATTCCTGTGGAAATCGTGTTGGAATTTGCCACCATCGGTTTTTCCTCAAAATCTTCGATCCGCATATTTTCATTCATCTTCAGGATGCCAAAACGGGTTGCATCCTCGCCCTGATCCAGATCCCGGCATACCACAGTGATATCTGCTTTCTTGGCAATGTGGTATTCCAGTACTTTGTTATAATCCATCTTGTAAACCGCATCACCGGATGTGATGATCACATAAGGTTCATGGCACCTCTTCAGGAAATCCAGGTTCTGATAGATCGCATCTGCCGTTCCACGATACCAGTAGCCATTGTCTGCGGTGATCGTCGGTGTAAATACATAAAGACCACCCTGCTTACGTCCGAAATCCCACCACTTGGAAGAATTCAGATGTTCATTCAGTGAACGTGCATTATACTGAGTAAGTACTGCTACCTTCTGGATGTGCGAATTGGACATATTGCTGAGTGCAAAATCAATTGCCCGGTAGCTTCCTGCGATCGGCATCGCTGCCACTGCACGCCTCTGTGTAAGCTCCCGCATCTTGTTGTTGTTACCGCCTGCTAAAATGATTCCAACTGCTCTCATGATCTGTCACCCGCCTTTATCAATACTCCGCCGCTTTCAAGAGCACCCTGTACATAATCCTCCTTCACGGTAATACCGCTGATCGCAGTATTCTTTCCAATCTGTACTCCTGCCGGAATCACAGAATTCTCACCGATCGTAACCAGTCCGGAATTGTAGATATCAGACCTGAGCTTGTTCGGTGCTTCATTGCCGATTCCAAGGGTTACATTATCTCCAACCTTAACATTCTCCGCAATGATCGCTTTGTCGATCACACAGTCATTTCCTATCGCAACATCCTGCATGATGATCGAATCCCGGATCACGCAGCCTTGTCCAACAACAACACCTGCGCCGATCACACAGTTATGTATCTCGCCGTATATCTCAGCTCCGTCGCCAATGATGCTTCTGTCGATCACAGCTTCTTTTGAAATATACTGTGGCGGTATAATTGAATTATTCGTATAAATTTTCCAGAATTCCTCATAAAGATTAAATTCAGGAATAATGTCGATCAGTTCCATATTAGCTTCCCAGTAAGAACTCAATGTACCGACATCCTTCCAGTAACCATTATATTCATAGGCAAACAGTCTCTGCTTCTTTTCATGACAGTACGGAATGATATGCTTTCCGAAATCACATCCCGGCTGATCTTTCATCTTGATCAGTGCCTCTTTGAGCACCGGCCAGCTGAAAATATAAATTCCCATGGACGCAAGATTGCTCCGCGGATTCGCCGGCTTCTCCTCAAACTCGGTGATTCTCTTGTCTTCATCGGTAATTACGATTCCGAAACGACTTGCTTCTTCGATCGGAACCGGCATTGCCGCGATCGTCACATCTGCATGATTCTCCTTGTGAAAATCCAACATGACCTCGTAATCCATCTTGTAAATATGATCTCCTGATAAGATCAGTACATAATCCGGATTAAATGTCTCCATATACTCCAGATTCTGATAAATTGCATTCGCCGTTCCTGTATACCATTCGCTGCTTGTACTCTTCTCATACGGCGGAAGAATTGACACCCCTCCGATATTCCGGTCCAGATCCCACGGAATACCAATTCCAATATGTGTATTAAGCCTGAGTGGTTGATACTGGGTCAGGACACCGACTGTATCGATTCCTGAGTTGATACAGTTACTCAGCGGAAAATCAATGATCCTGTATTTGCCGCCAAATGCAACAGCCGGTTTAGCAACTTTTGCAGTCAGGACGCCAAGTCTGCTGCCCTGTCCTCCTGCCAATAGCATTGCTATCATTTCCTTTTTTATCATGTCTTCACCCCTTCTCAGTAATTCTGGTTTTTTCATTATAACATATTACATACATATAGTGAACATATTTTACAAAAATATTTCTGTTTACCTATCTTTTTTATAGAAATATCACAAAAAGAAAAGGTTTGGTTTTTGACCTATCTATGTTATAATTATGCACGTAAGTCAAATACTATGAAACAAATTCACAGAACAGGAAGTGTCATTATGTATAAAATTGATTTTAATCAGCCTTGCCATATCCACTTCATCGGAATTGGCGGCATCAGTATGAGTGGACTCGCTGAGATCCTTCTTGAAGAAGGCTTCACAGTATCCGGATCCGATAACAAAGAATCGGCACTTACGGATCATCTGTCTCAGAATGGTGCAACCGTATTTTACGGTCAGAAAGCTTCCAATATTATAGACGGTATCGACCTTGTAGTTTATACCGCAGCGATCCACGAAGACAACGAAGAATTTGCAGAAGCAAAGCGTCAGAATCTTCCGATGTTATCCAGAGCAGAATTACTCGGTCAGCTTATGACTAACTATAAGACACCGGTTGCTATATCCGGTACACACGGTAAGACAACCACAACCTCTATGCTTTCTCATATTGCTCTTGCAGCAGACCTGGATCCGACAATCTCTGTCGGCGGTATCCTGAAAGCGATCGAAGGCAATATCCGTGTCGGCGGACCTGACCTTTTTATTACGGAAGCATGCGAATATACCAACAGTTTCCTGCACTTTTTCCCGAAAATCGGTATTATTCTGAATGTGGATGCAGATCACCTGGACTTTTTTAAAGACCTGGACGATATCCGTAATTCTTTCCACCTTTTTGCTAAGCTTCTTCCGGAAAACGGAACTCTCGTCATCAACGGAGATATTGATAAAATTGAAGAGATCACCTCCGATCTTTCCTGTCGTGTTATCACTTTTGGCAAAGAAGCTTCCCTGGATTACAGTGCAGCCAATATTACTTATAACGAACAGGGCAATGCCTCTTTCGATGTCGTAAAAGACGGACAGAATGTTGCACATCTCGCTCTTGCAGTTGGCGGTGAGCACAACGTATATAACGCACTTGCGGCAATCGCAGTTGCCGATATTCTTGGTGTTCCTGCGGAGACGATCCAGACAGGTCTTGCTTCCTTCCACGGAACAGACCGCCGTTTTGAATACAAAGGTGAAGTCGGCGGAGTGACTATCATTGATGATTACGCACACCATCCGACAGAGATCGCAGCAACTCTGAAAAGTGCTGCACATTATCCACATAAAAAGCTGTGGTGTATTTTCCAGCCACATACTTATACCCGTACAAAAGCATTATTCTCAGAATTTGCTGAAGCACTCGCACATGCAGACCATGTAATCCTTGCTGACATCTATGCAGCGCGTGAGACAGATACTTTAGGCATCTCTTCTGCACAGCTTGCAGATGCAGTCAAAGAACATGGATGTGACGCAACTTATCTGCCAAGCTTTGCAGCCATCGAAGAGTTCGTCACCACCCATTGCCAGCCTGGCGATCTTCTGATCACAATGGGTGCCGGAGATGTTGTAACCATTGGGGAAGACCTGTTAAAAGCCTGATTTTCTCCAATATTTGCGAAATTTTATTTGTAATAACAAAAATTTCCGTCAGAAAATTCTTTTTTACAATCTGGGATGATGTTATAATGAACAAAGTCAGAAAAGAAAGGAAGCGGAAATTATGAGTGCACTTATTTTGCGCAATCATTCCCACAATAACATAACGATCGTGGAGAATGACTTTATCGATCATTATATGGTATCTGCGAACGGAGAATATGTAAAAGTCTATCTTCTTCTTCTCCGTTATCAGAATATCCCGGAGCAGCTTCCGGATATCCCGCAGATGGCAGACCTTCTGGAGAATACCGAAGGCGATATCCTGCGCGCACTCAAATACTGGGAAAAAGAAGGAATTCTTTCTCTCGAATATGACGAAACAAATGAACTCGCCGGAATCTGCATCGGAAAAGCACCAACTCATCAGACACCTGTCAAAGCGGCTTTCCATACACCTTCCGCACAGTCTGCTTCCGTTCATGAAAAATCTCCGGTCGCGCAGTCTGATGGAAATACCACTGTTTCAGACAAAACTGCCGGTCAGAATCTTCCTGCATCAAGACGTTCCCTTGCTGCAAGAAGAGAATTAAAGCAGATTCTTTTTATTGCTGAACAATATCTTGGCAAAACCTTATCCCGTACCGATGTTGATGCGATTACCTACTTTTATGATTCCCTTGGTTTTTCCGCAGACCTGATCGAGTATCTGATCGAATACTGTGTGGAGAACGGACATAAGAGCATGCATTACATTCAGAAAGTAGCACTTTCATGGGCAGATGAACATATTACAACCGTCGATCAGGCACGTAATTCCTCTGCATTTTACAACAAAACCTGCTATTCTATCCTGAATGCATTTGGCATCAAAGGGCGGGGACCTGCATCTGCCGAACTGGATTATATCCGCAAATGGCTGGAGGATGGGAATTTCGAACTGGATCTCATTCTGGAAGCATGCAACCGCACCATCAGTGCGATTCACCAGCCAAGTTTTGAATATACTGACAAGATTCTCGAAAACTGGAAGACGGGCAACGTTCGTACACTGGCAGATGTTGAGCGTCTTGATTCTGCCTTTGAGCAGGAAAAAGACCGGAGAAAAACTCCTTCGGGGCAAAACCGTACACCTTCTGCCCAGCAGCCTTCCAAATTCCGTAATTTTGAAGAACGTTCTTACAATATGGACGAGCTTACCAAAAAATTATTACGCAGTAACTAAGAAAGGGGAACACTGTGCCGTTAACTAATTCACAATACAATGCGCTGATGCGCGTATATGAAGAAAAAAGAGCGAAGAGCCGCGACCTCGCGAATCTTCACTACGAACGTGCCTGCCAGAAGATTCCGGAGCTTGCATCGATTGATGCCTCTATTTCTTCTGCCAGTCTTGATCAGGCGAAAAAGCTGCTCGCAGGCGATGACACTGCCCTCGCTTCTTTGAAGGAAGATATCCGGTCTCTTTCTGACAGACGCCGCCGACTCCTTTCCGACGCCGGATTCCCGGAAGACTATCTGGAACAGCATTTTGAATGTCCGGACTGTCAGGATACCGGCTATGTCGGCACGAAAAAGTGCCATTGCTTTTTAAAAGCGATCATTGATCTGTTCTACACCCAGTCCAACTTAAAAGGGCTTCTCGAACAGGAAAATTTTGAACATTTTAATTTTGATTATTATTCATCCAATTATAGAGACCGGCTTTCCGGTCAGAATTCCCGCGAGCTTGCAACGCGGGCTTATCAGGAATGTATGAATTTCATCCACAATTTTGATACCGAACATGGTAATCTGCTCCTTTTTGGGAATACTGGTATTGGGAAGACATTTCTCAGTCACTGCATTGCAAAAGAAGTAATGGATTCTCTGCATTCCGTTCTTTACCTGACTGCCTCTGAATTTTTCGATGCGCTCCTTGAAAAAGCACTGACCCGGAATGATGAGAGCTGTCTTTTATATGAGCAGATCCACCAGTGTGATCTGCTGATCATTGATGACCTGGGAACCGAACGAAATACAGACTTTGTCGTTTCTCAGCTTTTTGTGTGTTTAAATGATCGGATCCTGAATAGGAAATCCACGATCATTTCTACTAATCTTACTCTGGAGGAAATCAAGACGAACTATACAGAACGTACATTTTCCCGGATAAGCAACCATTATAAGATACTTCGCCTTGCCGGTGATGATATCCGCATTCAAAAGAAACTTATGTACAGGGAGGAACACTGATGTTACATCGAAGTGAACGAATTCTGGATAATATTCCAGTTGGCTCTCTCGGCATTATTGCTGTAGACGGCTGTGAAGAGATGGGAAATAAAGTCAATGACTATCTCGTAAAATGGAGAAAGGAAGAGACTCGTTTCCAGAAAGACAATCTTGTTTTCAACGGCTACGAAAAGCCGAACTATCTGATCAACGCAAAGGTACCGCGTTTTGGATCTGGTGAAGCCAAAGGTATTATCAATGAGTCTGTACGTGGAAAAGACCTTTATCTGATGGTCGATGTCTGCAACTACAGCCTGACTTATTCGCTCAGCGGCAATACCAACCATATGTCACCGGACGACCATTTCCAGAACCTGAAGCGTGTCATCGCCGCTGTAGGAGGAAAAGCACGTCGTCTGAACGTCATTATGCCTTTCCTGTATGAAAGCCGCCAGCACAAGAGAAGCGGCCGTGAATCACTGGACTGCGCACTTGGTCTGCAGGAGCTTGTCCGCATGGGTGTTGACAATATCATCACTTTCGATGCACACGACCCACGTGTCCAGAATGCGATCCCGCTGAACGGATTTGAGACGATCCGTCCGACTTACCAGTTCGTAAAAGGACTTTTAAAGCATGTACCGGATCTTCAGATCGATGCTGACCATATGATGGCGATCAGCCCGGATGAAGGTGCAACCGGACGTGCAATCTACTTTGCCAACGTACTCGGTCTTGATATGGGTATGTTCTACAAACGTCGTGACTACACAACCATCGTAGACGGACGTAACCCGATCGTAGCACACGAATTCCTTGGTTCTTCTGTAGAAGGCAAAGATGTGATCATCCTTGATGATATGATTTCTTCAGGTGACAGTATCCTTGATGTTGCCCGTCAGCTCAAGATGCGTAAAGCAAAACGTATCTACGCTGCTGCAACCTTTGGACTTTTCACAAATGGTATGGAAAAATTCGACCAGGCTTATGAAGAAGGACTGATCAACGGAATCCTCACAACAAACCTGATCTATCAGACACCGGAACTGCTCAGCCGTCCTTACTACATCAACTGCGACATGAGCAAGTACATCGCACTGGTAATCGATACACTGAACCATGATGCTTCTATCAGCAGCATCCTTGATCCAAGCGAACGTATCCAGCATGTAGTTGAGAAATATAAAAAAGGGGAAGCGATCGATTAATTTATACGAGCGAAATTTTTCCGCTATATGACAAAAAATACTGCTTGAATATCATTTTGATATCTAAGCAGTATTTTTTTACTCTTAAACGTTAATTTGTGAATACTCGGTAATTTTCTTTCTTATCGTAATCCTTGCAGATTCCATCATCCTCATACATGGTATAACTGCTGTTCTCATATCCGATAAGCTGCAGATGTCCGGTATCAATATCTTTCACACACTCTGCCGCTTCTGCAACCGGGATACATTTACCATTTCGAATGAAAAGCGGTACTTCATTTGATGCCACATCTACATAATGGATACCTTTCGCGAGAATCTCTTCCGAAATGCTTCCATCCGGCAGGAACTTGATAAATTTCATTTCCTCCGGCAGATAAACATAACGTCCTCTTGCGTTCTGCTCGTAAACCGGAGCGATCATGATCTCGTTTCCGAGCATCAGCTGATCCTCTACGCGGATTGCTCTCTTGTCATCCGGATAAACAAACCCTAAAGGCTTAAAATACATATCATCACTCAGCGCAGCTTTCATATACTCGCTGTACAGATACGGCACAAGACGATATCTGGTGTTAATGACAGCACGGAAATCCTCGATATTTTCGAATTGATAACACTCCTGCTCTCTTGTCCCCGTCGCCGAATGATTACGCATCAGTGGTGTAAATACACCAAGTGCGAGAAAACGTAGCAGCAATTCTCTTGTTGTATCAGCACCAAAACCTCCAAGGTCAGCACCTGTATACAGGAAACCACACATGTTCAGAGACGGCAGCATCTTCAGGTTAAGAAGGATATGTGACCACCAGGATTTATTATCTCCGGTCCAAATTCCGCCATAACGATGCATTCCGATGTAAGAAGATCTGGAAAACATCAGAAAACGTTTTTCCGGGTCAATGCGTTCAAACGCTTCTCCGGCCGCTCTTGTCATATTATAGCCAAAAAGATTATGTACTTTGTCATGGCGGATCTTTTTGCCATCCACATTGTGATAAAATCTTTTATAGTCTTCCGGATTATTTGCAATACTGAGCATCTTGTCCTGCATTTCCCAGGAATGGATCTTGCCTTCGGTATCCTTTGCAAACTCTCCGGCAAGTTCTTTTGCCTCTGCAAGGCCTTCGGAAGAATAAAAGATCGCAGGCTCGTTCATATCATTCCAGAAACCTTCTATTCCCTGTTCGATCAGAAAACGATATTTGTCCCCGAACCATTTTCTGGCTTCCGGATTCAGCATATCCGGAAAATGGGTATCTCCCGGCCATACAGCTGCAACAAAATCACTTCCGTCTTCTCTCTTGCAGAAATAGTTGTTTTTGACACCTTCCTCGTAAATCTCATATCCCGGCTCAACCTTGACACCGGCATCAATGATCGGAATCAGGCGAATACTCTGGTCATTCATTTCCTGTACGAATTCCGGAAAATCCGGGAAATTTTCTTCACTCACTGTGAAATCTTTAAATGACTGCATATAGTCAATATCCATGTAAATCATGTCGATCGGAATATGATTCTCCCGATATCCTTTTGCGACAGTACGGAAATCTTCTTTCGTCGTATAACCCCAGCGGCTCTGTCCGAAACCAAAGGCAAACTTCGGTGGGATATAGCTGCGTCCGATTACATGGCGGAACTGTTTTACGATATCATAAGCATTCTCACCTTCAAGCACGTAGATATCCAAGTCAGCATTTTCGCAAGATACCTTAATGGTATCCTCTCTGTCATATCCAATATCAAAGGTCAGTTTTGAGGGATAGTCGAAAAACAATCCAAACGTCCTCTTTCCGCTCACAACAATGAAGTTATGGGCTCCGTACAGAGAACGCTTGTCCTCTGTGTGTACCGGATCATCTGTACAATTACTGATATAACAGTACCCTCTCTTGTTGATTCCACGATTGGCTTCACCCAGACCATAGACAATATCATCTTCATCCATGATATAAGTAAAAACAAATCCTTCCTCCTGACTGACCTCTCCATACGGGAGAACGCCCTTAGTTGTTTCAATCTTTTCAGTCAGTGCCTCCGTATCAAACGGAGTTCCATATCTATATTTTCTAATCATTTCTTTATCACCTAGTGTTTATAATATAGTACAAATGCTTCATATGGATTCAGAACAATTTTTCCTTCAAATTCTTTTCTTCCAAGGTTTGTGATCAGACACTCTGCGCCTTTGAATTCTTCCGGCACTTCTACTTCTGCATTCTTATCGCTGAAGTTGCAGACGGTCAGAAGTTTTTCCTGATCCTGTTTTCTTGTGTAAGCAAAAATCTGTTCATCATCACGGTAAAGTGGTTCAAATTCGCCATAAACAATAATATCTTTTTCTTTACGTAATCTGATCAGTTTCTGATAGTAATGGAAAACAGAATCCGGATCTTCAAGCTGCTGTGCTGCATTGATCTTTTTGTAGTTCGGGTTTACTTTGATCCAAGGCTCGCCCTCTGTGAATCCGGCCTGTTTACTGTCGTCCCACTGCATCGGAGTTCTCGCATTGTCACGGCTTCTCAGCATCAGACATTTCATCATGTGTTCCGGAGTCATAAGGCCTGATTCCGTAAACTCTTCAAAGTAATTAATACTTTCAATATCACGGTAATCTTCCAGTTTGTCAAAATAGACATTTGTCATGCCAAGCTCTTCACCCTGATATACATATGGCGTTCCCTGCATCATATGAATACAGGTAGCCAGCATTTTTGCGGATGTTTCTCTGTATACCGGATTGTCATTTCCAAAACGGCTGACGCTTCTCGGTTGATCATGATTACCTAAAAACAAACTGTTCCATGCTTTACCCTGAAGTTCTTCCTGCCATTTGATCATAATATTTTTGAACTCTTTGAAGTCATATTTTGCAGTCGTCCACTTTCCATAATCTCCGCATCCACTCTCCACATGCTCGAATTGGAATACCATGTTCAATTCATTTCGGTCATCACTCGCATATTTCTGTGCTTCTTCTATTGTGACTCCTGCGGTCTCACCGACTGTCATGATATCATATTTTGAAAGAACTTTTTGATTCATTTCCTGAAGGAATTCGTGGATCCTTGGACCATGTACACAATATGGTCCAAAGTCCCCATAAAGACCGTTATTCATTTCTCCGTCCGGAAATCTCTGATCTTTGGAAATCATACTGATAACATCCATTCGGAAGCCATCGATTCCTTTTTCACACCAGAATTTCATCATGTCATAAACTTCCTGGCGTACTTTTTCATTTTCCCAATTGAGATCCGGCTGTTTTTTTGAAAACAGATGCAGATAATACATCTGAGTTTGCGGATCATATTCCCATGCAGAACTGCCAAATACTCCGCCCCAGTTATTAGGTTCTTTTCCGTTTACCGGATCTTTCCAGATATAATAATCACGATATGGATTATCTTTTGATTTTCTGCTTTCAATAAACCAGTTATGTTCATCTGAAGTATGGTTGACTACGAGATCCATCAGAATCCTGATGGATCTTTTGTGTGCTTCACACAACAACTCCTCGTAATCCTCCATCGTTCCATATTCTTCATAAATTCTGCGGTAATCAGAAATATCGTAACCATTATCGTCCTGAGGTGATTCCAGCATCGGAGAAATCCACAACACATTTACCCCAAGTTCTTTAAGGTAATCCAGTTTCTGTATGATTCCTCTGATATCTCCCACACCATCACCGTTACTGTCTTTAAAACTCTTTGGATATATCTGATATACTACACTTTCTTTCCACCATTTTTTCTCCATGCCAAATCTCCTCGTTTATAATTGTTTAGTATTATTTAACCGCTCCTGTAACAACACTATTCATGATACCCCATACATCTTAGCAAAATCAAGAGGTTTCTCGCGAAACTATAAAAGACAACAAAGTTTATTTCCTGTTTTTATACAGTCTGCACAAAAACAACCAGACCATTCCACCGGCTTACCTGTATACATGCAAAGTTGAAAAAAGGATCCTGTCATTCCCTGACAGAATCCCTCTTTACCAGATAGACTGGATTTTTTATATTTAATTCGTCCAGTGTCTCTCCCTGAATTAATTTCAGCAGACGTTTCAGCGCCACATGCGCCTTTTGCGGAACATCCTGATGAACCGTTGTCAGTTTCGGTCGAACCATACTTGCGTAGACACTGTCATCATATCCTGTAACAGAAATCTGATCTGGAACCATGATGCCTTCATCAAAAAAGAAATTTATCGCTTCCATCGCATTATAATCTGAGGAAAACGCAAGTGCTTTTGCTTCTAAAAAACGTGGGAGAAGCTCTCTGTATTTTCTGAGACGCAATCTTTTTTCACTCGGAATAATTATATATCGGGAGCGACTGCAGAATCCCCCCGATTTTTCCATCGCCTGTTTGAATCCCATCCACCGATAGTAATCACTGTCTCTCTCCGTTTCCGCAACAAACAATGCTTTCTTATATCCACAGGAATACAGGTATTCTCCAATCTGATACCCTCCCGAATAATCATCTATACCGACATTCTGGAAGGTATAAGCACCTTCCGGATAAGCATCGATCAGAATCATTTTCTTGTTTAATCTGCGCGAAAGCCTGCGATACTGTTCTTCATTGTAGCCAAGGATAAGCAATCCCTCTACATTCCATTTTGAGGCAATATCCACTACATTCTGAATACTTTCACCGCCAATAAGCATAACATAATATCCATTTTCTTCCGTTTCCATCTGAATCGTTCCGATCAGTTCTCCCACAAATGGATCCTGAAGTGACTGCATACCATGGGCATAAGAAAATCCGAGTACTACACCTATAATTCTGGAACCATGGCCGGAAAGCATCACGGAACCCATATGCGGAACATAGTTCTGTTCTTTAAGAATAGTCGTGATTTTATCAATCGTTTTCTGGGAAACTCTTTTGGTATTGCCATTTATAACATTAGATACCGTAGTACGGCTGACACCTGCCATTTCTGCAATATCCTGAAGCCGAATCATAAAACTTTCCTCCTCATTTTACAACATCACCTTATGATATACGCATCTCATCTTTTCCAGCATTTCCATCTCCCGCTTCTGGCAGCTGAATATGATCACCTGCCGCTTACTGTCTTTCAACCAGCGAAGGGTCTGCGCAAGTCTCCTGTCATCATAATAGCCGAATGCATCATCCAGGATTACCGGACATTCTTCCTCGTGGAGAATTTTTGTTGCGGCCATCCGGATTGCAAAATAAATCTGTTCCAGCGTTCCCCGGCTTACCTGATCCATGGATATCTTTTTCCCATTACTCATAAGCTGCACATGCAGATTTTCGTCTACCCAGAGTCTGTTATATTTTCCATCTGTGATGGCATCCATGACTGCAGATACTTCTGTATTCATAAGATCGCTTGTCCGGCTCTGCATCTGTGCGGCAAGTCTGGTCAACTGTTCCATAGCAAGTTCAACACCCTGCTTGTTTTTTAATCGCTCTATCTCTTCACTGTTCATCTCATCGAACTCGCCGACTCGTTCCTGCAGATTTTCATACAACACTTCTTTTTCATGATAGGTTTCCTGTACTTTTGCAAGCTTTCCTTTCTGCCTCTCATAATCTGCCTTGAGAGAAATGCCCTGTTCTTTTATCTCCTGTAATCTGGCTTTCTTTTTCTTCTTTCCATCTTTCAGACAATTCCAGACATACAGCCCTTCAGCCAGTGCCACCACGATTGCCACAAGAAAATTCCACGGCTTATGAAAAAGCAGAAAAGTCACAAAAAATGCCCCCAGCATACTCACTGCCTCCAGTGGATGAATCCTCCACCCGGCAAAATATCCTGCTGCCTCTTCCCGTTTCTTCCGCTTTTTATCTTCATTTACCCAGCTTTCCCATTCTCTGCGTTTCTCTTCACAGCTTCTTTTCAGCTGTTCCGCTTCATTTTCTAACTGATGCAGATCCCGCCAGACATAGGATGCCTCCATCTCTGCCCGCTCTTTCTTTTCGCTGATCAGCTGCCTCTTTTCACGTTCTTCTTTTTCCAGCTCTTTCTTCCGCTCTTTTAAAAGGGCAAGCGCCCCTTCGAGGTCAATCTCGCTGTTCCCGGTTGCATAATAATTTGCCGCATAATTCTTCAGCTCCGCCGCCAGTATTTCTCCAGTCTGTACCCGGAGCTGTCCTATCGAAACTGTATTTTCATAATCACTTTCTGTCATACCACCTAACAGAATTTCCAGATCCCCATGCTCAAGTGACAATTCTTCTCCATCATCTTCACAGATCAGAGAGCCGCCTTTCGCATACCGATCGAAATTTCGCTCCAGCAGGAATTTTCGACCGCCACAGGTAAACCGCAGGATTCCCGCATAAAAGTTTGGATTCTCCCAAGGCTCATAGGTACGGAATGTATCTGTTGCGGCGGCACGCCCGCGCTTTCTTTCCATTCCAAAAAGCATTCCCTTCAGAAAGGTATGCAGCGTTGTTTTTCCCGATTCGTTTTCTCCGTAAATAATATTGATCCCATCCGCAAGCAGGATCTGCTTATTCGTGAACTTACCGAAATTCTTCAGGATCAGTTCTGTTATCTTCATAATTTGCTCCCCTTTGCCTCCAGCATGGCCTGTACTCCCTCAGCCAATGCAATTGCCTCCACACTGTCATCCTTTGCTTCTGCAAAACTTTCTATATACCAGCCCAGAAGATTTCCTGCATTTTGTTTTTTCAACTTTTCATAATCATATGCCGGCTTTGTTTCATCCAGGATTTCGACAATATTTCCATAGGAATCCATCCGGTCGGTATCATAGATCATATCCGGATCCCGAAATCCCCGCAGAATGATTTTATAAATGTTCTGTATACCTCTTTCCCGTATGGCAAGGGAAATTTTTTCTTTCATTTCCCGTCCGGTCATCTCTCTTCCTGCTTCTACTTCCATATGCACATATTCTCTGGATGCAAAAGGAATAAAATCCGTCCGGGTTCTTCCATTTTTAATCTCCCCTTTGATATAACCATGCTTCCCGGTGTCATTTTTATCTGTAGGCTCCAGGGATCCTGCGTAATACATCCGGTCCTTTGCAAGCTCTGCCGGAAGATGAATGTGCCCAAGAGCAATATAATCATATCCCAGCTTCAGTAATTCGTTCTTTCGGAACGGGATATGCTTTTCATCGCCGCCATGGGCCAGAAGGATGGAGGCTATTCCTCTTTTTTCCGGAAGGATTTTCTCATAAAGCGGTTCTGTGATCTCCCGTTCCTCATAGCTGAGTCCGTATATGCGGACTCCAAGCTCTTTAAATTCCATACAGGCAGGTTTCTGAGACAAAAACATGTGCACCGGTCCCTGCCATTTATAATTCCGGTAATAGGACGTACTTTTCAGGTAATCATGGTTGCCCGCCATCAGCACGACCTGTGTATGTGTCAGTCTGGAAAATAAATAATCCAGTTCCTTCAGCTCTCTTAAAAGCGGCTGTCTGTGAAACAGATCCCCTGCGATCAGAAGAAGATCTGTCTGTTCTTCTTCACAGATATTTAAAAGACGCTCAAAGCTATTCCACAGTTCTTCCGGTCGCTTTGCGGTGTAAGAACTTCCTGCGTCCGGCTCTGCCCCCAGATGAATGTCCGCTGTGTGTATGAATTTCATTACTTTCTACTCCTCCTTTAAGGGGAAGTGTCACGATAAAACGTGTCTTTCCCCCACTGCTCTCGGCAATGATCTGTCCCTTATGCAGCTCTACAATCTCTTTTGCAATGGCAAGCCCCAGTCCTGCTCCTCCGGTACTGCTGGATCTCGACGCATCCGCGCGATAAAATTTATCAAAGATCCTCTTCAGGCTCTCTTCCGGTATCGTATCTCCTTCATTTTCAAAACAGATTCTTACCTGGTTCTCCTCTTTGGCAGCCTGGATCAGAAGCACACTTTTCTCCCGGCAGTATGCTATGGCATTTCGCAGAATATTATCAAAAACCCTGGCAAGCTTATCCGGATCTCCCTCGATCAGGATCTCTTCCTCTGCTTCCACCTTGCAGGTCAGCATCTTCTCCTGAAGTACCCCATAGAGTTCGTCTGCAATCTGTTCCAGCATCATGGTCAGATCAATATCCACCTTATCCAGTTCAATATCCTGCAGATTCAACTTTATACTTTCAAAAAACTCTTTCAAAAGATCCCCCAGTCGATTCGCCTTCTCCAGAGATATCTGCGTATATTTGGCGCGCTCCTCTGCCGGCATCTCCGGATGAGAATCCAGCATACTCAGATACGCCACCACAGAAGTAAGCGGTGTTTTTAAATCATGTGCCAGAAAAAGCAGGACATCATTTTTCCTCTGCTCAAGCTTTTCTGCCTCTTCCTCCTGGCTCCTTAATGTCTCTTTAATCTCATTGAGACGATCCTCGATTGGTTTTAACTCCGTAATCAACCGGATTGGCTGGTCAGACGCTGAAATAATATTTTCAATCCCATCTTCTACCTGTTCCAGATAACGCGTCATTTTTGAAAGTGCCACATAAAAAAACAACGAAAATAAAAGTAAAAAACCGAGGATCATAAAGAACACTTTATTATTGCCGATCCACTGCCAATACAAAGATGTTGCGGTCTCTTCACTCACATGAAAAGCTTCCAATATTCGCAAAAAGCCATTGGCAAAGCTGTCATTATAAATACCATCGATAAAATACTCCAGAATAAATCTGCCAACCAGCACCGTCAGGGCCGTAATAAAAACCGTCTGAAGCAATATGCTCAGTTTTAATTTTCTGTAATTATTCTTCAATTTTGTATCCCACTCCCCAGACAGTCTTGATAAGATCTGATTTTCCAGTCGGTTTACTCAATTTCTCACGCAGATGCCGGATATGTACCATCACCGTATTGTTGCTGTTCTTCAGATACTCTTCATGCCAGACCTCTTCAAATAATCTTTGTGAGCTGATCACCTTTCCGCGATTCTCACAAAGAATCCACAGAATCTCAAATTCCGTCGGTGTCAGCGGAAGAGACTGCTCATTATAGATGCATTCATGGGATTCTTTATTTAACAAGAGTCCTGCAAAATCAATGATATTCTCAGAATCACTTTTCTTACCATCGTTGTACTGCGTGTATCTGCGCATCTGTGCTTTCACTCTCGCTACCAGCTCCAGCGGGTTGAATGGTTTCGGAATATAGTCGTCAGCCCCCATCGTAAGCCCAGTGATCTTGTCCCGGTACTCCGTCTTCGCGGTCAACATAATCACCGGAAATGTGTATTTCTCACGGATCTTTCTCAGAATCGTGAAACCGTCAATATCCGGCAGCATCACATCCAGGATCGCCAGATCCACATTTGTCTTCTCAATACATTCCAATGCTTCCTGCCCTGTGTAAAATTTCAAAACATGGTATTCATTTTGCAGATATAATTCTACGACATCCGCAATTTCTTTTTCATCATCTACAACTAAAATATTCATATTTCACTTTTCCTTTCCGTATATAGAAAGATTTGCGTATAAAACAGCAGACCGGAAAACACACCCTTTTGATGCAGTTCCCGGTCCCCTTTTTCTTCATTCTTCTTTTTTACAGTTCGCAGTTATTCACAGTTCTTGGGAACGGAATTACGTCACGAATGTTGGACATTCCTGTAAGATACATTATGCATCTCTCAAATCCAAGTCCGAATCCTGCATGTCTTGTAGATCCGTACTTTCTCAGATCCAGATAGAATCCGTAATCTTCTTCCTTAAGTCCAAGCTCTTTCATTCTTGCAACAAGCTTATCGTAGTCGTCCTCTCTCTGGCTTCCTCCGATGATCTCACCGATTCCAGGAACCAGACAGTCAACTGCTGCTACGGTCTTGTTATCATCATTCATCTTCATGTAAAAAGCTTTGATCTCCTTCGGATAATCGGTAACGAATACCGGACGTTTGTAGATCTCTTCTGTCAGATAACGTTCATGCTCTGTCTGCAGATCTGCTCCCCATGATACTTTGTATTCAAATTTGTCATTGTGCTTTTCAAGGATTTCGATTGCTTCTGTGTAAGTAACTCTTGCGAAATCAGAATTTACAACGTTGTTCAGACGGTCGATCAGTCCTTTGTCTACGAAAGAATTGAAGAAATTCATCTCTTCCGGAGCGTTTTCCATCACGTAGCGGATAACATATTTCAGCATGTTTTCTGCAAGGATCATGTCATCTTCCAGATCTGCAAATGCGATTTCCGGCTCGATCATCCAGAACTCGGCGGCATGACGTGTGGTGTTGGAATTCTCCGCACGGAATGTCGGTCCGAATGTGTAAATGTTGCGGAATGCCTGTGCATAAGTTTCACCGTTCAGCTGTCCGCTTACGGTAAGGTTTGTCTCTTTTCCAAAGAAATCTTTGGAATAATCAACAGTTCCGTCTGCATTTTTCGGCACATTGTTCATATCCAGTGTTGTTACCTGGAACATTTCTCCTGCACCCTCGCAGTCACTTCCTGTGATCAGCGGTGTATGTACATATACGAATCCTCTTTCCTGGAAGAATTTGTGGATTG
This sequence comes from Coprococcus sp. LG101-27, assembly GCF_027695515.1. Classification (NCBI taxonomy): domain Bacteria; kingdom Bacillati; phylum Bacillota; class Clostridia; order Lachnospirales; family Lachnospiraceae; genus Coprococcus; species Coprococcus sp. LG101-27. The sequence goes on along the minus strand of NZ_JAQEUJ010000003.1, from coordinate 24,337 downwards.
CGTAAGCAGTCAGTGAGCGTACTCTGAACACTGCCTGGAAAGTATTGGTTCTTGGACGAAGATGTGCAATACTTCTTAAATATTCAAAGCTGTGACGTTTTTTCTGAAGCGGATAATCCGGTGCAGAGGTACCTTCTACAACAACTTCTGTTGCCTGGATCTCAAATGGCTGCTTTGCCTGTGGTGTTGCGACAAGTGTTCCTTTTACAATGATTGCCGCACCAACATTCAGCTTGGAAATTTCGCCAAAGTTCTCCATATTATCATGATATACTACCTGAAGATTTTCAAAGAAAGATCCATCATTTACAACGATAAATCCAAATGTCTTAGAATCACGGATACTGCGCACCCATCCCCCGATGGTCACTTCTTTATCCAGATATTCCTCTCTGTTTCTGTATAATTCTCTTACTGTTACCAAATCCATCTGTTCTGTTCCTCCGTATTACTCTCTTATATATTTCACATAACCCCAATGAGCCTTGTAAACATTGCCGACAGCTTCTGCTGCCATTTTCTACTTTTGCAATATGTCCAGTATACCATTAAACTACCGCAGTTGCAACGATGTAAAAAGAATCTGATTACATTTGAAAATACTTTCGCAATGATTTTTTTATTGTACTCTAATCAATATTCCTTAATCGATAGTTCATTTTTCCTTAAGAAATTTTCTTTTTCTTTTATGATATAGACATATTTTGAACACAATTTATCTGTATACTAAGAGTCAGATAGTTGATAAACAACTATCTCCCCCCTCATAAAGTAAGCGCAATCGGGTTACCCCGATTGCCGCACTTTACTCTCATTCCTTTAGAAATTAAATAAAAGCACAAGAAAACCCGCTGGTCGAAAGATCAGTGGGTTTTCTCGTTACTGTTTATGAAACACAAAATATCAGGGAGCTGCAAAGCAGCTCCCTGAATCACATACGATTATTCTTCTACATCCTGCACATCATAATACTTGATCAGCGCCTGTGTCCCAAGCTCTCCAAGCCCTTCCTGTGCCAACTCTTCATAATTTGACAGTACCAGACTCAGCACCTCAAGACTCAGTCCGCTCATATTCGCCTCAGTCAGCGCAAGCTTCATATCCTTGATGAAATGCTTCATAAAGAATCCCGGTGCATAATCTCCGGCAATGATCTTTGGTCCAAAAACATCCAACTGTTTGCTTCCTGCTGCCCCGGTAGAGACCGAATCAAAAAGGACATTCAGATCCAGTCCTTTGGCCTGCGCATAGGAAAAGGCCTCACATACACCACTTAAGGCACCGGCGATCATAATCTGATTAGCAAGCTTTGCATGCTGTCCACATCCGGCTTTTCCCTGATAATTGATGTTTGTTCCCATTGCTTTGAAAAGCTCCATACAAGCTTCATAATCTTCTTTCTCGCCGCCGACAAGGATGGATAATGTAGCGTTTTTTGCTCCGGTATCCCCACCTGTTACAGGCGCATCCAGCACATGGAATCCTTTTTCTGTGCCCTCTTTTGAAATCTTTTCTGCAAGCATCGGGCTTGTAGTTGTCATATCAATCAGATAGGTTCCCGGATCTGCATTTTCCAGAATACCGCCTTCATCGAAGTAAACCTCTTCCACATCTCTCGGAAAACCAACGATGGTGATCACTGCATCACATCCAGGTACACATTCTTTGATAGATTCATGGAAAATTGCACCCTCGCTGATCACATCATCAACCTTTGATCTGGTTCTTGCATAGATATGCAGCTCATACCCTGCTTTCATAAGGTTGCGCACCATAGATTTCCCCATGATGCCAACACCGATAAATCCTATTTTCTTCATACCATACTCCATTCTGCCGTACCCACTCACGACACAATTTTCTTTCCAGTGATATCTTCCAGATAATCTGTCTCACGCCGCACAGACCGTTTCTCTGTCTGCGCGTTCCAGGCATCACGCAAAATCTACTCAGGACTTACAATCTTTCCAGCCATCGCACAGCTTGCCGCTGTTCTCGGAGATGCCAGATAAATCTCAACCTTAGAAGTTCCCATACGTCCAAGGAAGTTACGGTTGTTGGTTGCAACCACACGTTCTCCGTCTGACAGAATTCCTCCGGTACGTCCACAGCAAAGTCCGCAACCTGGATGGGTAATGATCGCACCTGCCTCAGATAAAGTCGTAAGGATTCCCATATCTGCTGCCTGTTTGTAGATCTTACGGCTCGCCGGAGTCACGATCAGTTTTACAAAATCCGCAACTTTTTTGCCCTTTAACACTTCTGCTGCTGCCTGAAGATCCTCCAGACGTCCGTTTGTGCAAGAGCCGATAAATACCTGATCGATCTCGGTTCCTTCTACCTCGGATACATTTCTGATTTTGTCAACCTGTGACGGAAGGGCCATAACCGGTACAAAGTCCTCTGCTTTATAAGTGATCGTTCTCATATAAGTTGCATCCGGATCACCAACCAGACTCTTCTGATAATCATTTAATTCAATATTGCAATACTCGGCAGTTTTCTCATCCGGTGTGAAAAGTGCGCATTTTGCTCCTGCTTCGATTGCCATGTTTGCCATTGTCATACGGCTTGCAACTGTCATATTTTCAATGGTGCTTCCGGCAAATTCAAGTGCTCTGTAAGTAGCACCGTCTGCTCTTAAATCACCGATCAGTCGTAAGATGATATCCTTTGACATAACATTTTCCGAAAGTTCACCATCGATCACAACTTTGATCGTCTCCGGTACCTTGATCCACATCGTTCCGGTTCCAAGGATACTTGCCATCTCGGTATAACCGATACCAGATGAAAATGCTCCAACACAACCATAAGTTGTGGTATGGCTGTCGGTTCCGAATGCGATATCACCCGGTTTAACATAGCCAGCCTCTGTCATCAGCTGATGGCAGATTCCGTCACTTCTGTGTACATGTGTAAGTCCGTATTTATCTGCAAATGCATCTCCGGTACGAAAATGTCTGGTATCATCCTGCTGACTTGCCGGAACCAGATGATCATAGATCAGAACAACCTTGTCCGGATCATGCAGTTTCGTAAATCCCATTTCTTCAAATTTTTCTGCCACAAAGGGGATGAAAATATCATGGATCATCACGCGGTCAACGTTAACCGTCACAATGTCTCCCGGCTTTACGGCTTTTCCTGTATTGTGTCTGATAATTTTTTCAATAATCGTCTCGCCCATTTTCTTCTCCTTTCCGGTTAATCCAGTCCATTCAGCTTGCGCATGGCTTTTACCAGACCGCCAGCCTGAATAATGCTCATCAGATTCTCCGGCAGAGAAGCAATCGGATATTCCTTGCCATTATAATCCACATGCTCATTCATCACTACCGTGATCTCGTCGCCCTCTTTCATATCATCATAAAGATCCGGCTGTTCAATCAGAAGGAGTCCGTTGTTGATCGAATTACGGAAAAAGATCCTTGCAAATGATTTGGCGATCACACACTGCACACCCATTGCCTTGATGATCTCCGGTGCCTGTTCTCTTGACGAACCGCAACCAAAGTTCTTTCCTGCTACAATGATATCCCCCTTCTGGATCTGTCCGGCAAGTTCCGGACGAAGAGGAGAAAAGCCATACTGCTTCATATCATCGATTGTCTTGAGTGCAAGGTATTCAGTTGGAATGATGATATCGGTATCAATGTCATCTCCAAGAACCCATACACGCCCTGTAAATTTATCCATCTTATGTCACCTCGTCAAACGTAATTTCGTCTCTTACACATCACTTGCCAGTGCAATTTCTCCGGCAATGGCAGATGCTGTAACGGTTGCAGCCGATCCAAGATATACCTTGGAACTCGGATGTCCTGCACGTCCCTTAAAGTTGCGGGTTCCTGTACTGATCAGGACTTCATTTTCACCGATTACGCCCTGGCAGCTTCCCCAGCATACACTACAGTTCGGGTTCATCACGATCGCACCTGCATCCATGAAGATGTCGATCAGTCCTTCTTCCAGAGCCTGTCTGTAAATAGTCTGACTTGCCGGAACAACAAGGAATCTTACTTTTTCAGATACTTTCTTTCCTTTGATAACCTGTGCGCCTACACGGAGATCTTCGATACGTCCGTTGTTGCAGGATCCAAGGAATGCCTCATCAATCTTGATACCGCGCACGTCTTTTGCCGGCGCAAGATTGTCTACAAAATCCGGTTTTGCAACAACCGGCTCTACCTTGGATAAGTCAAATGTATATTCTCTTACATAATGCGCATCCGGATCGCTGTGATATACAGCCTTTGGCTCGCGTCCATGCTCTTTTAAATATTCCATTGCCACATCATCAACTTCAAAAATACCGGTCTTAGCTCCGGCTTCTACTGCCATATTGCAAAGTGCGATACGGTCACTGATTGTCAGTGTCTTCGCGCCCTCTCCGGTAAATTCCATCACCTGATAGTTACATCCGTTGGCTCCGACTTCACCGATGATGGTGAGGATCAGATCTCTCGCATATACACCTTCCGGCAGCTTTCCAACCAGGTTGAATTTCACAGTCTCCGGTACCATTACCCAGGAAGTTCCTGTTACCATACCGTAAAGGAAGTCTGTACATCCAACACCGGTTCCGAATGCACCAAGTGCACCGTAAGAACAGGTATGGCTGTCTGCACCAAAGATCAGTTCTCCCGGACGAACATAATTTTCCATCATAATCTGGTGGCATACACCTTTCCCTTCCCAGAAATCAATGTGGTTTGCCTTTGCAAAATCACGCATCTTCTTCTGGGATGCGGCTGTCTTCGGACAGTCAGACGGTACGTTATGATCTACGATAAATACCAGCTTGCCTGTATCTGCAATATGTGGATTTTTTAATTTATTATTATACATATCAACGGTAAGATGTGTAGTTCCGTCATTACTCATCAGACGATCCAGTTCTACTGTATGGATGTCACCCGGCTTTACGCTTTCCACACCGGCTGCCGCTGCAATGATCTTTTCAGCAATTGTCATTCCCATCGTCTATTCCTCCTCACGGTTCAGAGACGCAATAAGTCCGCCCTGATTCAAAATATTCTGCATATATTCCGGCAGTTTTGTGCAGGAATAAACCTTTCCATTTGCCTCAGCGGTTCCTTCCAACATATGAAGCTCCATCTGATCTCCGGTCTTTACTTCATCCGGAAGGTCTTTACAGACAATAGCAGGAAGTCCGATATTGATAGCATTTCTATAAAAAATTCTTGCAAATGATTTTGCGATAACAGCTTTTACACCTAACGCTTTTAACACACCCGGAGCCTGCTCTCTGGAAGATCCACATCCAAAGTTCTCTCCTCCGACCACGAAATCTCCCGGTTTTACCTTCTGTGCAAAATCCGGATCCAGAGATTCAAATGCGTGGCTCTTCATCTCCTCAAGATTCGGCAGCAACAGATACTGGGATGCGATGATCTGGTCTGTATCCAGATCGTTATGAAATTTAAAAATAGTCCCTTTTTCCATAAAGCATATTCCTTTCTGTATACACATGATTCCTTTATTTTAAGGCTTTTCCGGCATTTCCGCAAGGGAATATTTTAACAGGCTAACGTTGTACTTTATTCAATTCCTATTTTTCATAGGTCCCCTTGCAAATGATTTTTTCTTTTTGCATAAAGATTTTTCCACCTGCAATATAACTGTCAAGCTTCAGGTCATTGTCCCACAAAAGCAGATCTGCATCGGCTCCTTTTTGTATTGTCCCTTTCTTACCCTGCAATCCCAGTGCCTCCGCTACATGTGATGTCATATATGGAAGTGCATCTTCCAGCTTCATATCAAGCTCATGTACCATATACAGAAGTTCTTCCCGCAGCGCATCTACTGAGGAAACACCGATTTCCAACAGGCCTCCGTCTTCTCTGTATTTTGACCAGCTTCCGTGTCCGTCGGAGCTGATAGTAATATGCTCTGTCGGGATTCCCTTTTCTTTTGCTTCTAAAATGCATCCGCCCGGACAAAAGTCTTCACTGATGCCACAGGTGAGATCGATGTATCCACCCTTTTCAAGCAACTGATAGCCCTCTTCCAGAAGACCTTTTCTGCGGTTCACATGAGTCGGACGGAAAATCTTGATCGGAATCATACTCTTTTCCAAAGCTTCAAACACCGGCGACAATCCAGCATCTGCATCTCCCATATGCAGCACCACGATTCCAGGTTTTCCACTTAACATACCTGCCGTTCTGGTCTTGCTCGCAAGTTGGATCAGTTCACTTTCCGTCACATTCGGTGCCCGATGATCTGAAATGGCAAGTTTCACGCCAAGTACTTTTTCAACAAACATAATATCCCGATCTACCTCTCCGGTAATAGTCGGACTTGGATATCCATATGCACCGGTAAGCATATACGCACTTACCCCTTCTTCGCATAAAGCCTGTACTTTTGCGTAAAGATTTTCAACACTCCTTGTAAGTCCGTCCGTTCCAAGAAGTCCTACAACCGTTGTAATTCCGCCTTTTACCAGTTCTGACAGCTGAAGTTCCGGTGTACGGGTATGAAAGCTTCCTTCCCCACCGCCTCCGGTAACATGAACATGCTGATCAATAAACCCCGGTGTAAGAATTCTTTCCTCTGCATCAATAACTTCACATGCGATCGGAAAATCCTCGATCTTATCTTCCATACATTCAATTTTTCCCCCACATACTAAAAGATCCTTTTTTCCAACATACTCCGGTGCATAAACTTTTGCATTTTTAATAAGTAACATTTCTTTCCTCCTCTTTATGACATTCTTTTATTTTCATACATTAATTTGTCTGCCTGATGAATTACCTCCGCAATCGGATGTCCCCATGTGTATCTACTATCTCCCTTCCCTCTTAATTTTATCTTTCTATATTATCCTGCTTCTTCAGCAATTCCAAAAGCTCTTTTTCAGGAAGCGGCTTGGAAAAATAATAGCCCTGAATCATATCGACTCCCCAGCTACTGATCTGTTCCATTTCTTCCTGTGTTTCCACTCCTTCGGAAACGATATGATAATTCATTTTATGAAATGTTTCTACAACGCTTTCATAAAAAATTGCCCGTTTCTCATCCCTACAGATATCAAAAAGCAGAGATCTGTCAACCTTGATCACAGAAAACGGAAGCCTCATTACCGTATTCAGATTCGCATATCCGGAACCAAAATCATCCAGACAAAAACCGATGCCAGCGGCCGTAAATTCCTCCGCAACTCTTCTCAGACCTGCATTGTATTCAGTCGCAACCGTTTCCGTGATCTCAAACTGTATCCAGTTATGTGGAATCTTATAAGCATCCATAATCCGGATAAAATGTCTGCTACAGTCATTTCTCATCAGATCCAGAGAAGACAGGTTCACTTTTACATTCAGAAGATGCCTCATCAGGTATCGGTTTTCTCCTAAAAATCTGCAGACACGACTAAACTGTAGATCTGTGATCTGTTCGATCATGTGATTCTTTTCTGCAATCTGAATAAATACATCTGGTGCGATCCAGCCAAGCTCCGGATGCTGAAGGCGACTTAGCGCTTCCAGTGTGATAAAGCATTTTTTCCGTGTAGAGTAAACCGGCTGATAGTATATCTCGAACAGATCCTCTGTAATCGCCTTATGCAAATACTGTTCTACCCGTTTATTATAAAGGAAACCATTCATCGTCTGATAATCATCCTGTATCACCTCTGTCAGACCATTTTTCGCAGATAAGGCTTCCAGATATTCAGCATATTCTAGAATAAGCCCGCTGTCTCCGAGTTTCTGCGCATTCATGATCCCGCTTATGATCACAGGCACCGTAATAATTTTATTGTTGACATTCTGCTTACTGTTTCCATCAAACATTCTCTTCAGCTGCGTAAGATAATATTCATATTCTTCAAGTGAACCGGTGAGTATCATAAAACTCTTTCCCGTTGTACGAAATGCTTTTTTCCCGCACATCTCACCAAGTTTTCTTGCTGTCAGCTTTAAGATTGAATTACCGCCCTGTACCCCCGCGATTTTATTAATGTGCTTCAATTGATAAAGATACACCGTAATAATGTGAAATGATTTTCCCGCACTGATCAGCTCATTGCTTTTTCTGACCAGATACAGATGATTGTATAATCCGGTAAGTGTATCGATATTTGCATGAGGATTGTTGATCGTAATAAATAGTACCAGAATTCCCAGACTCATACCAAATCCTGTTGTAAGAAGCGGATGATATAAAAGCTGGATCACCACTCCCGCACCGGATATCAACAGGATTTCCAGCAGGCTCTTCACTTTTTGATAGCCCAGTTTTTTCCGCCATATGACAATAAGGATCAAGGCTGCTGCCATATGACAAAGTGCACTGTAATACATCAGCATATACCATGGACCTTTCATATAGCCTGCCGGTATATCAAAATAAAACAGCTTTTCTGTGAACGGGTTTGTCAGAATCATCCCCATCAGAATGAATGTCGGCACACCTGATAAAAACATCTTTTTTGCCGAAATGATCTTATTATCATGTAATGTCTGAATATAACAGATCACCGTAAACGGCAGCAATGCCTGAAGCAGATAAAAGATTGTTGTTGCAAGCATTGCAGCAATTTCACAATTACTATTTGGAAAAGAAATATAATAATTACTGGCAAGTTCCGCAACCACATCTAAAATACCGATGATGGCAAAGAAAAGGAATACCTGATTATTCAGATCCTCTGCTCTTTTCTGTCCCAGAAAATACCATAAAACCAGCAACAATATAACCATTGCCGCAATAAGAAAATCTATATTATAAGTCATATTTATCCTCCGCCGGTTTTTATTTATTTGAACAAAGCATATCGTCTGCCTGCTGTTTCCAGTCACTGAATGAAAGAAGACTACCATTCTTTTCTCTCAGATAACTATACCCGAACTTCAGCCGCACAGGCTGTCTGTTTCCACATTCTTCTTCCATCTCTTCTTTTATAAAATGCTCCCATTCTTCCGGTGTCTTTTGCGGATTTTTTACGATAATCGCAAACTCATCACCTTCAACACGAAAACTTACCGCCTGCTGTTCCAGAACACTCCTTTCTGCACTCTGGATGCTTCTTGCCGTTCGGATAACCGTTTCATCACCCATCTGTCTTCCAGACATATCATTAATCTTCTTCAGTTCTGCAATTTTCACAAACAACAATAATACATTTTCAAGTAAAATCGCACCCTCCTGGATCTCTTCAAGATACATCTCAAATGATTTCCGGTTTTTCATATCTGTCATCCGGTCTTCCAAGGACATTCTCCTATAAACCTCCTGTTCCAGGCAAAACTGAATGTTGTTGGATACTTTACAAAGCAATCCCCAAAACAAAACAGCAATATAAAGAAGAATGCCAAACTGGAAAATAGATTCATACCAGTAAATGGATAATACCCAGTACAGTACCAGTGCGATTACACCGCTTATCCCTAATACACCAAATGCCTTTAGACAGAGATTTACTTCCTTCTCCTGCGTTTTCCGATACTCTTTCCACAAAAGAAGGATCATAGACACAACCCCCGTAAACAATAAGAGATGTGTGATATATAACATATGTATAAAAGGAATCTTAAACAGAAGATGCAGGATCCCCTGTAAAACAGCATTTGCATAAAGAAGAAAAATCCAAACCTGCGGTATCCATCTTACACTTTCACTTACTGTATTTTGTATAAATAGCAGCATGGGAACAGGAATCGTCATAAACGCATAAAAGGATATCAGTGTTCCTGCTGCGTTCTGACTTCCATACATCTGATAAATCCCTGAATCAAAAATACACCACAAACTGCATAGAATCAAAAACAGTGCTACATTTAAAAATCTCTTTTCTACAATTTGTCTGTGTCTGGTATATAAAAAGACAATTACCGAGACGATACCGAGACCAGTCATTCCCAAAATCATCAGTATCGAAAAAATTGATTCTAGCAGATGCTGCCTAAAAAGAAAACAAAACTCTCCGATCATCGGGGCATACACATATAGTCTGGCATTCTTTTTAGTTTCATAGCTGATTGATAACACTTCCTGCCCGATTTTCTCCGGCAAAGAAATATCTGCCCATATTTTCCCTTTCATCTGCCTGTTTTTTTCAAATCTGTTATCCTTATATTGGTAGAGAAGCCGGTCTCCTATGCAGACTTCCAGCTGATCCTGTATTCCTCGGATTGACAAGATTTTTCCCTTATCAGCCTCTGATAACATATCATTGTAAAGAATGATCTGCCCATCTTTATCCGCTGTAACAAAACACGGCAATTTGAGCTCCGTCTTTTTCCCATCCTTCAGCTGATACCATCCATTGCTGAAGGTGTACAACTCGCCCCTTTCCGACTCCGTACTCGGCTGATACAGTATTCTGACAAAAATAAGCAACAATGTCACAATGAGCAAAATGCAGAATGCTTCAATTTTTTTCCATTTCTTTCCTTTTTTCATTTCCCTCATCTCCTATGCATTCTGCCGGAAGCTTTTCTACATAGAAAATGTAATTTCCTATGAAACAAAAAAGTCACCTGCGTTATACAGGTGACTAAAATTTAAGCCGAATAACTTTTTTCACTTACTCTATTAACCTATTCGCATCTTCTTATTGCAACCGGCTGACATAGCGTACTGCCTTAGTCCCTTTGGCTTTGCGTCACAGTTTTTCAACAGCTTTGCCCCTATAAACATAATTCAAGTATAGCATATTCAAGATGACGAAACAATATTTTAATTATTATAATAATCTATAGTTTTACACATAATCCATAACAAGAAACATCGGTTTAATTGCTACGATTTCATCATATTCTTCTTTCTCGACCACTACATCCGAATTCAATGCTTTCAAATCGCTTTTCAAAACCTGTAATGCTTCAGGAATTGTTTTTGCCCGTTCTTCTCTCATGATCTCCTGCATTCTCTGTAGCACAATTGGATGAGCATAATGAGCAGGTATTGGAAATTCCGGATACTTTCTGATATATTCTTCCATCTGCTCAATGACTCCCGAAAGCTGATTTTCAATATATTTTCTGTTATTTTTTGATGTAGGAAGCACATTCGCACCGGCAAAAAGAAAGATTGCCGCAAGACCAAACAATAAAAAATACATTCCAAATCCTGCATGTGTCGTTAATGCATAAATGCCATAAACAAATGCTGCCGCACCCATGATCACAATTGCAAGTGCCACCCACTTATAAGTGGGATTACTTCTGTCATAGGTTCTTTTTTTCTTTGCTGCCAGACTCAGATTCATATATAAATCCGACTGGTTCTTCAAATATTTCTTACAGATTCCTTGCTTCGTCCAGCAGATTCATTTTCATTTCATAATATGCCGGACTCATATCCAGATAATGCTTGTGAGGATTTTCAAACCGTTGTTCCTCCGGCCAAATTTCCGTATCAAGCTGCCTTTTCACATATGCCCTGATTTCTTCCAGAGATTGTACTGGGGCTATACGTCTGCCGTTTTTGACTATCAGCTTTTGCAGTTTCTTTGCAGTACAATTTTCAAAATGTCGGTTCTTCCACGGCTTTTCTGGATCGACATAGCGGTACGGATTTGTTAAATCCACTTCTTCCTCCGCACCTGTAATCAGATCAGCAACCGCCTGCCCACAATCGCCAAATATTCGATATACCTGCTTTAACCCGGGATTGGTGATTTTCTCTACGGTTTCCGATACTTTAATCCTCGGAACAAAGGAGCCGTTTTCTTTCACCGCCGAAATCTTATAAACTGCTCCAAACACAGGATCGCTCTTTGCCGTAATCAACCGTTCCCCAACGCCAAAGCTGTCAATCTTCCCGCCCTGATACAAAATAGAAGTAATCGTATATTCATCAAGACTGTTTGACACTACGATTTTACAATCTTCAAGCCCTGCATCGTCCAGCATTTTCCGGACTTTTTTAGAGAGGTACGCCAAGTCTCCTGAATCCAGGCGCACTCCTTTCAAACGCCGGTTCATCGGCTCCAGCACCTCTTTTGCAACACGGATCGCATTAGGTACGCCGGAATGAAGCACATCATAGGTATCTACCAGGAGCACTACATTGTCCGGGTAAATCTCCGCATATCGCCGAAACGCCTCATATTCATCTTTAAAATACATGACCCAGCTATGCGCCATTGTCCCGTTCACCGGGATTCTAAATTTCTGACCTGCCATTACAGTGGCCGTACCGGAAGCCCCACCGATATATGCTGCCCTTGCGCCGTAGACTGCCGCATCAATATTATGCGCCCGCCTTGCTCCAAAATCTGAGACAATGCGTCCCTGCGCTGCCCGGACAATCCGGCTGGTCTTGGTGGCAATCAGGGATTGGTGATTGACCTGAGTGAGAATCGCCGTCTCGATCAGCTGTGCATCAATCAGAGATGCAACGACCGTAATGACCGGCTCGTTGGGGTACATAACCGTTCCTTCTGGAAAAGCATAAATATCTCCTGTAAATCGGAACTCTTTCAAATATTGCAGAAATTCTTCTGAAAACAGATTCAGAGAGCGGAAATAATCTATGTCCGCGCTGTCGAAATGCAGATTTTCTGCATATTCAACTACCTGCTCCAGACCGGCAAATACCGCATAGCCGCCCTGGTCGGGATTCTTCCGGTAAAACACATCAAAAACGACCTTCTGCGTTTTCTGCTGGTTAGCGAAGTAGCCATTTGCCATTGTCATCTCATACAGATCCATCATCATGCTGATGTTTCTTTTATCAAACTGCGTCACTATCCTTCCTCCCATCTTTCAAAGTAAACAAAATTTCTCCTTAAAACTGCTTTAAGTTTTCAGAACTTCCAGCAGAATCAGTGCAAGATCTCTGTCCATGCCCATCGCCTTATTCTGAATCTGATGTGGAATGTAAATCTCGCCCTTATTAAAGGTAATATAAAAGGCATTCGGTTCCGTATCTGCCCATGTTCCCGCATGGAAAGCACAGCTTTTCCGGTTTGTTTTTACCGTCACTGACAAAAACCTGTCCTGGTTTATGAAACGGGCAGGCTTCAAAATGGGGAATGCATATTACCTTGCCGGTTCATGGGCAACTTCTGACTTTAATATTGTGATTTTTACATTCTTTTTCATTACATATTCTCCTTAAGCTCATGTAGAAAGAGGGATAAATCTTCACATACCGCTAGACTCTTTCCTTTTAGATGTTCTGGCGAACTCTCTTTCGCAAGATTCACTGTCACCAGAAATGTTTCTGGAAATTTGTCGGCCATCTTCCAAAAGGGAAGTTTAATCACGCTGGGCGTCATATCGCCTACTCCTAATTCCAGCAGGAGCAGCTTTTTATCCTGATTTTTACGGACAAAATTCTCATATCTTCGATATGCGATTTTCCATGCTTCGCCCTGTAAAAATGTACTGTCCTGCACCCACGGAACCATTTTCCAGCCGCAGACAGGACAGCGGGGAATCAGTTCTGACGGAACTTCCAGGCCGTTCATGCTCTTTAACATATCCTCGACCAGTCCGTGATTTTCATACAGTTTGTCATGGCATGGCTGGCTGCACTGAAAATAGCGGAAGTCCCCCTGGAACTGGCAAGTTCTTTCCTCCGGGAAAACCTTTGGAACCTGAATATCACAATTTGTCGTCAAAATAAAATATTCCTTTTCTCTCAAAATCTCCAGAAGGTCAATGTACGGCTGACCCACAGGTGCTTCTTCCATAAATCTTATATAGCGTGAGTAAAAACCCCACTGCTGTTCCGGCTTTGAGTAAACGTAATAGAACCCCTGAAAAAGACTTTGAATTCCATAGGCTTTCTCAAAATCATGGAAGTTTTCTTCAAATACGGTATTATGATGATAATGATTATAGCCAGCCGCGCTGGACAGCCCGGAGCCTGCTCCTACAAGCACTGCATCCGCCTGCCGGAGCAATTCTGTCGTGGTTCTGATGCTCTCTGCTCTCATTTCATTTCCCCACTCAAAATCTTTCTGGTGTCAGTCAATACCTTTGCAATATCTTCCCGGATTGCCATCCCCTTATTTTTTAGTTCATCCGGCACAATGGCATCCCGCGGATTGATGGTGATATAGAAGGCGCCCGGCCATGTGTAAGTGAGGTTCCAAAATGGCTCTTGAATGAACATCGGCGTCATACGACCCACACCGAGCTCCAGAAACAAAACCTTTTTATGCATATTCTTTTTCAGGAACGTATTGAGTTTGTTGTGTTCTTCATGGTACTTTTTGCCCTCCAGAAACACCCATGAACGTACCCATGGTTCCATTTCCGCGCCGCACTTCGGGCAGCGAGGAATCATATCCGTAGGAACCCGCAGGTCAGGACCAATGGCGTCATTCAGCTTATGTAGTGTTTCCACAGAATCATAAAGCTCGTCATGACACCGACGACTGCACTGGAAATACCGCCAGTCTCCCTGAATCGCGCTGATTTTTTCCTCCGAGAATATACGGCTAAACTGTGTATCCTGATTGGTCGTCAGGATATAATAGTTTTTATCTTTCAAAATTTCAGACAGATCATAATAGGGCTGTCCGGTCCTGGCGTCCAGGATCATGCACAGGTTCCGGGCAATGAATGCCCACCGTTCCTCGCTGGTACGGTAGTGATAATAGAACCCATCAAAGGAATTGTGGTAGCCATGTTTTTTTTCAAAATCACCTAAATTCTCTACAAAGTCCTTATCCCGTTCATAGTAGTGCCGGTAGCCTGCGGCAGCTGACATTCCCGAGGCTGCTCCCACAACAATGGCACCAGCCTCTTTGATGTGTTCGGCAAACAGTTTTACCTGTTCTTCATAGCTTTTACTTTTTGTCGTTATCATCTTTAAAATGCTCCTTTTTCTGTATTTTCAGTTTTGATTTATGGCGGACAAAAGATTGCAATTGCCTTTTACATGCACATCACCATTCGCATTAAGTTGCAAGTTCACACTGCACTAACAAAAGACTCTGCCTCTTTTTTCAAAGCAGCAAGCGTTTCGTCCAGATATCCGTTCACTCCAAAAGATTTCTCCTTAATATCTTCCGTAATGTACACTTCTCCGAGATTGATCGTTATATAGGCTGCGTTCGGCTCTTGAGCCGTCAACCGCATAAGGGGAGCTTTGATCAGCTGGTTTCTCCATCCGATCCCCAGTTCCAGGATCACAAGGTTTTTCCCTTGATATTTCTTCAGGAAAGTATCCAGACGTTCCTTTTCCGCTGTCGGCTGGATAAAATTGGGCCCGATCATATGAATCTTCATGGGACCTCCGCACTCCGGGCAGCGAGGAACCAGCTCTAATGGGATTTTCCCGTCCTGCTCCTCTGACGCCATCTTCTCCGCAAGATCCAGCACAGGATACAGCTTCTGATGACATCCGGACGCACACTGCATAGTCAACCAGTTCCCTTCTATCTCATAGATTTTCTCTGGATCAAAACCACACATCTCAAAATGGCACTCTCCGTTGGATGTAACCACAAAATAATCTTTCTCTCCTATGATCGCTTTCAGGTCTGACATCACTTTACTCTCTTTATATTCACCGCAGTAATGATTGATCAGCCTGCTCCAAAATCCCCATTTTTCTTCTTCTGCAGGCCACTGTGCGCTCATGCCGTGCAGGATACATGTCAACCCATATTTCTTTTTCAGATCGCCGAATAATTCCCGGAACGCCTGATCATCCGCAAAAAGATGCAGTCCTTCCGTAATGGAAAGTCCATTGCTCGCTCCGATCAGGATGGCATCCGCTCTTTTTATTTTTTCCGCAATTTTTTTCAGATCACTCATACTGTCTACTCCTTCTTTTCACTTCTCATATCGAAATTTTTTGTTCATCTGTATTGCTTCACTGCTTCTTTCAAACTTACAAGCATTTCCTTCAGGTCATCTTCCAGCTAATTTCACAGCATCCCTTAAGACTTTTGCAATATCCCCCACAATCGTCATCCCCTTGTCCTCAATCTGCTGAGGCAGGAAATCATATTTATTATTCACAGCAATATACCGTGCATGAGGAAGGGAAAGTGTCAGGTTCCAGAAAGGTTCCTGAATAAACATCGGTGTCATCCTTCCCACCCCAAGCTCTAAGAACACTATCTTCCTGTCCTTGTTTTTCAAAATATAATCGGATATTTTCTGATATTCTCCCTCATATTTCTTACCCTGAAGAAAATTGCCATATCCCCGCACCCACGGGAACGCCTCACCGCCGCAGTGAGGACATCGTGGAATCATCTCAGATGGCACATAGGTGTCATTTCCCATTGCACGAATCATCTCTTTCACCGGTTCCACGGCATCCCATGTATCATCCGTGCAACACTTCGCGCACTGTAAAAACCGATGGTCTCCCTGGATCTCGCTGACTTTTTCCTTCGGATAAAGTTTTATGAACTGGGTATCCTGATTGGTCGTCAAAATGAAGAAATCTTTTTCCGCAAGTAGCCTGTCCAAATCCAGATAAGGCTCCCGTACCGGTGCGTTCTGCGTTGTGTTTAAGAAGGTCGCCACATATCCCCAGTGTTCCTCTCGGGTCGGGAATGGGTATTGCATTCCAGCAAACGCGCCATGAAATCCGTACTTTTCTGCAAACCTTCCAAAATACTTCCGATAGGAAGCATTATCTTCATAGTAAAAATCTCCGCCGCCTGCCGCTGACAGCCCGGACGCACCGCCAACGACGATACAGTCAGCCTCATTTAGCTCCTGCACCAGGCGGCTGATCTGTTCCGAGTACGGCAGCGGCTTTTTCTTCGTGAGTATATATGGCGTCTTTCCGGACGCATACATTCCATAATATTTTGAAAAATTCGTCTGTGTCTGCATTACAAGTTCTTCATAAAACGTCATTTCCTGTCTTCCTTTCGTATTTACTGTAAATTTTATTTTAACACCAATTCTTACTCTATCATGGGGTTGCCTTTCTGTCAATATGTTGTTATAATTAAATTAACATCTAGGAGGGATTATTTATGAAATATTCAACAAAACTCAGTGATGCGGTTCACATCCTTGCATTTATCGTACTGAACCCCAATGGTTCCCTGACCAGTGACAGTATTGCGGAAAGCGTACACACCAATCCCGGCTGTGTGCGCCAGCTTATGTCCAGTCTGCGCCGAGCCGGTCTCATCTCCAGTGTCAAAGGTCATCCAAAACCATCTCTTACCAAAGAGCTTTCGACGATTACATTGTTGGATATCTACAGAGCGGTAGAAGGAGAAAAGCCTCTGCTTCATCTGGATACTCATACTAATCCGGAATGCGGTGTTGGCATCTATATTCAGTTGTCTCTTCAGGATTTTTTTGACCAAATCCAGGAAAAAGCAGAAGAAGAAATGAAGTCTATCACTCTACAGGACATCCTTGACCGATATCAGAAAAAAACCGTCCATCTGAGCAAAATTTCTTTCTGATCGGGGATTGAATATATGATGTGCCAGAACTGCATACAGCATATAAGCTGACAAAATACCGAAGTGCCAAATCCCAAACTGGAAGAAGTGCTCCAATTACTGGAAAAATTGATTATTTAAGAAGATTAGGGTGCCAAAAGGTTTAATACTTACGCAGATAATCAGTTTATGAAAGATTATCTCAATAGGAACAAACAATTTTCTGACGGTTCCTTTATTGTTGCTGATGGGACATACAGTGGAGAAAAGAACTCACATTTAGCATCTGAGCATAACCTAAGGCTTGTTACAACTAATTTTACAGGACGTAAGCCACATGCGAATGTGAAAACTGTCCATACAAAAAACGCTGTAATCCACGATTTTTGAAAACACGGGTACGAAAAGAATTATCCTGGAAATCTGTTGGAAGAGCAGAACAATTGCAATACATGAAAACAGAAAATTTCTCTGAGTATGCAGGGTTTAGAAATGGAGTTGAGGCAATTCCCGCTCTTCTTCGTCAAAGATATCATGTGGACAAGATACCTGTGAACGGAAAAAAACGCACTCGATTATTCTTCGGATTTAAAATAGCAGCATTAGATTTTCAAAAGCTATTAGATTATACCAATAGCTTAGATTTGTATGCTCCCCATAAACGATAGGTTCAAAATCATATTTTTTACCAGTTCGTGTTAAATTTTTAAGGTACAAACAAAATCAAATATTAAAATGGTGCTTTTGACATTCTAATCCTATAAAGCAAAAAAGCACGAAAAACTAACGTTTTTCGTGCTCTTTGAGAGGCGCCAACCAGATTTGAACTGGTGATAGAGGTGTTGCAGACCTTTGCCTTACCACTTGGCTATGGCGCCAGATGACTCCGACGGGAATCGAACCCGTGTTACCGCCGTGAAAGGGCGATGTCTTAACCGCTTGACCACGGAGCCAGATATTGATTTTTTTCAAAATTAAAATCTGCAAGTAATTGGCTGACAGATTTTAGAACTCCCCGAGTTGGGTTCGAACCAACGACCCTTCGGTTAACAGCCGAATGCTCTACCGCTGAGCTATCGAGGACTACTTTCATTATTATAAACACTTTACATATATTTTGCAAGTGCTTTTTTCATTTTTTATGTACTCTGAAAACCACATACAAATTTAAATCTTCACTCCATCCATTCTTCCTTACCCTGTCCTACCTTCTTGGTTATGCCCTCGACCGATTAGTAACAGTCAGCTCCATGCATTACTGCACTTCCACCTCTGCCCTATCTACCTTGTCGTCTTCAAGGGGTCTTACAACTTTCGTTGGGATATCTCATCTTGAGGGGGGCTTCACGCTTAGATGCCTTCAGCGTTTATCCCTTCCTGACTTGGCTACTCTGCCATGCTCCTGGCGGAACAACAGATACACCAGCGGTCAGTCCAGCCCGGTCCTCTCGTACTAAGGCCAGCTCCTCTCAAATATCCTACGCCCACGCCGGATAGGGACCGAACTGTCTCACGACGTTCTGAACCCAGCTCGCGTACCGCTTTAATGGGCGAACAGCCCAACCCTTGGGACCTACTTCAGCCCCAGGATGCGATGAGCCGACATCGAGGTGCCAAACCACTCCGTCGATGTGAACTCTTGGGAGTGATAAGCCTGTTATCCCCAGGGTAGCTTTTATCCGTTGAGCGATGGCAATCCCACTTTATACCACCGGATCACTAAGTCCTACTTTCGTACCTGCTCCACCCGTCGGTGTCGCAGTCAAGCTCCCTTCTGCCTTTGCACTCTTCGAATGGTTTCCAACCATTCTGAGGGAACCTTTGAGCGCCTCCGATACCCTTTCGGAGGCGACCGCCCCAGTCAAACTCCCCACCTGACATTGTCCCCCAGCCGGGTCACGGCTGCTGGTTAGAAATCCAATACTGCAAGGGTGGTATCCCAACAGCGGCTCCGCATCAACTGGCGTCAATGCTTCTTCGCCTCCCACCTATCCTGTACATACAATATCGAATCCCAGTATCAAGCTGGAGTAAAGCTCCATGGGGTCTTTCCGTCCTGGCGCAGGTAACCAGCATCTTCACTGGTATTTCAATTTCACCGGGTGCATTGTTGAGACAGTGCCCAAATCATTACGCCTTTCGTGCGGGTCGGAACTTACCCGACAAGGAATTTCGCTACCTTAGGACCGTTATAGTTACGGCCGCCGTTTACTGGGGCTTAAGTTCAAAGCTTCGCTTGCGCTAACCTCTCCCCTTAACCTTCCAGCACCGGGCAGGCGTCAGCCCATATACTTCACCTTACGGTTTTGCATAGACCTGTGTTTTTGCTAAACAGTTGCTTGGGCCAATTCTCTGCGGCCAGCTCTCACTGGCACTCCTTCTCCCGAAGTTACGGAGTCATTTTGCCGAGTTCCTTAACAATGCTTCTCCCGTCGGCCTTAGGATTCTCTCCTCACCTACCTGTGTCGGTTTACGGTACGGGTACAGTACAAACAATAGCGGCTTTTCTTGGCAGCTGGCTCACACATTTCCCTACTTTTGTTCGGTATGCATCACGTCTTCGGATTATAGTGCGGATTTGCCAACTCTACTCCTACCTCGCTTGCCACGGGATTCCATTCCCGCTAGTGCTCTCCCTCTGCGTCCCCACAGTTCTGTTATACTGCAGTACAGGAATTTCAACCTGTTGTCCATCGGCTACGTCTTTCGACCTCACCTTAGGCCCCGACTTACCCAGAGCAGATCAGCTTTACTCTGGAAACCTTGGGTATTCGGCCGGAAGGATTCTCACCTTCCTCTCGCTACTCATTCCGGCATTCTCTCTTCTTAAAAGTCCACAGCTCCTTCCGGTACTGCTTCTTCCCTTTAAGAATGCTCCTCTACCAATTAACTACGTTAATTCCTGAGCTTCGGTAGTGTGTTTCAGCCCCGGACATTTTCGGCGCAGGACCTCTCGACCAGTGAGCTATTACGCACTCTTTTAATGTATGGCTGCTTCTAAGCCAACATCCTGGTTGTCTTTGAAATCCCACATCCTTTTCCACTTAACACACATTTTGGGACCTTAGCTGCAGGTCTGGGCTCTTTCCCTTTTGACTACCCAACTTATCTCGTGTAGTCTGACTCCCATGAATCATCTTACTGGCATTCGGAGTTTGATATCCTTTGGTAAGCTTTGACGCCCCCGCGGGAATTCAGTGCTCTACCTCCAAAAGACTCTCATGAGGCTAGCCCTAAAGCTATTTCGAGGAGAACCAGCTATCTCCGGGTTCGATTGGAATTTCTCCCCTATCCACACCTCATCCCCACCCTTTTCAACGGATGTGGGTTCGGACCTCCATTGCCTTTTACGGCAACTTCATCCTGGACATGGATAGATCACCCGGTTTCGGGTCTACTCCATCTGACTTCACGCCCTATTAAGACTTGTTTTCACTTCGGCTCCATTCCTTAAGAACTTAACCTCGCCAGATGGCGTAACTCGCCGGACCGTTCTACAAAAAGTACGCGGTTCATCATTTAAAGATGTTCCACAGCTTGTAAACACAGGGTTTCAGGTTCTCTTTCACTCCCCTCCCGGGGTCCTTTTCACCTTTCCTTCACAGTACTATGCGCTATCGGTCACTAAGGAGTATTTAGCCTTACGGGGTGGTCCCCGCTCATTCCCACAAGGTTTCTCGTGTCTCGTGGTACTCTGGATCCCGCCTTGCTGACTCGTCTTTCGCTTACGGGGCTTTCACCCTCTCTGGCTGGCTTTCCCAAAACCATTCTGCTAAACTTATCAGATCAATTACGCGGTCCGAACCCCGGAATGCACGCATTCCGGTTTGGGCTCTTCCGTTTTCGCTCGCCGCTACTCACAGAATCACTTGTTGTTTTCTCTTCCTCCGGCTACTTAGATGTTTCAGTTCACCGGGTTCCCTTCCATACGTTATGGATTGGCGTATGGATGACTGGAGTCTGTCCAGCCGGGTTTCCCCATTCAGATATCTCCGGATCATCGGATATTTGCTCCTCCCCGAAGCTTTTCGCAGCTTATCACGTCTTTCATCGGCTCTTAGTGCCAAGGCATCCACCCTGCGCTCTTTCTAGCATAACCAACTCCCTTCTCCCACGGGAATGGGATCCGGTTACACATGCATAGCGTTGCATGCGTTGGTATTTCAGGTCGTTTTTTTACTTCGTTTTCTCGAAGATGTAAGTTAATCATTACCTTGCGGTGATGATCACCTCGGATGTCTTTCTCTATTTGAGAATTGATTTATTTTTGTATGCAGTTTTCAAAGTACATGCGGTTCTTTCGAACCTAGTGGAGAATACGAGATTCGAACTCGTGACCTCCTGCTTGCAAGGCAGGCGCTCTCCCAACTGAGCTAATCCCCCATATTCAATTATCTTTTAAAGAAGTGGGCTTAAGTGGACTCGAACCACCGACCTCACGCTTATCAGGCGTGCGCTCTAACCGGCTGAGCTATAAGCCCTTCC
>NZ_JAQEUJ010000003.1:2207-2483 GCF_027695515.1 Coprococcus sp. LG101-27 | reverse complement strand
ATTTATTTTTGTATGCAGTTTTCAAAGTACATGTCTGACTGAAGTTTATCAGTCATTAAAAACCAAAATCTCTTTTGATCTTTAATCACTGGTAAAAACCAGCTATCGTAACAGCACTGCCCTGCTGATTGGGTTGACCGCAGAATCCCCTTCGGTTCTGTGTCTGTATCTATGCTGAAAGACTAGTGCGGTAGCTAACCACCACTTAGTCGCTTGACGCTTTGGAGCGATTCTCCAAAGTTTCATATTAAATCAAGCACAGTCTGCTTATTTTCT
>NZ_JAQEUJ010000003.1:0-1666 GCF_027695515.1 Coprococcus sp. LG101-27 | reverse complement strand
CCGATCAGGTCTTAACCATCGTGTTCGAGATGGGAACGGGTGTGTCCCCTGACCGCATCGCCACCAGAAATATCTGAGTTTTGATAACTCAACAATAGACAACATTCTTCCTTACTTCTTCTTCCTTAGAAAGGAGGTGATCCAGCCGCACCTTCCGATACGGCTACCTTGTTACGACTTCACCCCAGTTATCGGTCCCACCTTCGGCAGCTCCCTCCTTACGGTTGGGTCACTGACTTCGGGCGTTACCAACTCCCATGGTGTGACGGGCGGTGTGTACAAGACCCGGGAACGTATTCACCGCGACATGCTGATTCGCGATTACTAGCGATTCCAGCTTCATGTAGTCGAGTTGCAGACTACAATCCGAACTGAGACGTTATTTTTGAGATTTGCTTACCCTCGCAGGCTCGCTTCCCTTTGTTTACGCCATTGTAGCACGTGTGTAGCCCTGCTCATAAGGGGCATGATGATTTGACGTCATCCCCACCTTCCTCCAGGTTATCCCTGGCAGTCTCTCCAGAGTGCCCATCCAAAATGCTGGCTACTGAAGATAAGGGTTGCGCTCGTTGCGGGACTTAACCCAACATCTCACGACACGAGCTGACGACAACCATGCACCACCTGTCACCGGTGTTCCGAAGAAAAGGCGTCATTACACGCCGGTCACCGGGATGTCAAGAGCAGGTAAGGTTCTTCGCGTTGCTTCGAATTAAACCACATGCTCCACCGCTTGTGCGGGTCCCCGTCAATTCCTTTGAGTTTCATTCTTGCGAACGTACTCCCCAGGTGGACTACTTATTGCGTTTGCTGCGGCACCGAAGAGCTTTGCTCCCCGACACCTAGTAGTCATCGTTTACGGCGTGGACTACCAGGGTATCTAATCCTGTTTGCTCCCCACGCTTTCGAGCCTCAACGTCAGTCATCGTCCAGTAAGCCGCCTTCGCCACTGGTGTTCCTCCCAATATCTACGCATTTCACCGCTACACTGGGAATTCCACTTACCTCTCCGACACTCTAGCTGCATAGTTTCCAAAGCAGTCCCGGGGTTGAGCCCCGGGCTTTCACTTCAGACTTACACAGCCGTCTACGCTCCCTTTACACCCAGTAAATCCGGATAACGCTTGCACCATACGTATTACCGCGGCTGCTGGCACGTATTTAGCCGGTGCTTCTTAGTCAGGTACCGTCATTTTCTTCCCTGCTGATAGAGCTTTACATACCGAAATACTTCTTCGCTCACGCGGCGTCGCTGCATCAGGGTTTCCCCCATTGTGCAATATTCCCCACTGCTGCCTCCCGTAGGAGTTTGGGCCGTGTCTCAGTCCCAATGTGGCCGGTCACCCTCTCAGGTCGGCTACTGATCGTTGGCTTGGTAGGCCGTTACCCCACCAACTACCTAATCAGACGCGGGTCCATCTCATACCACCGGAGTTTTTCCCACTGAGCCATGCGGCTCCGTGGTCTTATGCGGTATTAGCAGTCATTTCTAACTGTTATCCCCCTTAAGTGCTTCGTTCGACTTGCATGTGTTAAGCACGCCGCCAGCGTTCATCCTGAGCCAGGATCAAACTCTCGTTAAAAATGTTTGTATCCGGGTCAGAATCGCTTGGCAATTCTGTTCCTGTTTACTGTTCTGGTTCGACATCTTTCGATGTCCGTTCTT
>NZ_JAQEUJ010000029.1:408-30994 GCF_027695515.1 Coprococcus sp. LG101-27 | reverse complement strand
ACTTTTTCACGATTGACCATATCAATCTGATTATCACAATCTACTGCCGCATATCCTTTTTCTTCCAGACAATTGATAATTTTTCTTTTCACCTTTAATGTATTTAACTCCGACTTCTCCTTCATATAAACAGACCGAAAAGTTTGCGCTGTTTTTTTACTTCTGCATTCATTTCAGATTCTACGGTTTCTTTCTTTTCTTCTTTTTCCGTAATTCGATTTTGTCCGCACCCTGTAAAAACAATAAGAACTATCAATATCATCGCAAATATCTTACATATGTAATAATTTCCCATAAAAATTTTTTTATTCTTCAAAATACTCATCCAATACTGTTGCATCTTTTTTAACAACATAACCACTTCCACCGATTCCTTTCACATTCTCAACCATACTGATAAGAAGAATTGGTTTGTCCACGCTTTTATCTGCCGTAAACACCGAAAACCACCCGATTTCTTTGCCAGAAGTATCTTCTTTCGTTGCCTTCAACTCGGCTGTCCCTGTTTTTCCAGCCAGCAAAATATCGTCACGATGTGCAGCATATCCGGTTCCTTCCGGATCATTTACAACACCTTCCACCCCTTGCATAATTTCTTCTACATTTTCTTTGCTAAACGCATTTTCTATCCATGTTTCACCGGATGCTTCTTCTTTGTATTTCAAATACGGTTTTATCATATTCCCTTCATTTAAAAATGAAGTATAAATACTTGCCAGATGTAATGGATTTACAAGAATCTGCCCTTGCCCATAACCACTATCTGCCAATTGTATTTCTGTTTCTATTTTATCTGTATTGGAATATGTTGATTCCTGCATCGCAATCTCAAACGGCATATCCTGATTAAATCCTATTTCATTTAAAGTATTCATAAAATTCTCACTACCAATTTTAAGAGCTGCCTTTGCAAAATAAATATTATCAGAATAGATAATTGCATTTTTCATAATAACCGGTTCATATTCATGAAGTGTTGTCACTTGATAAGATCCCCAAGACGAATCTTTCTGCCATGCCAAACCTTCATTTCCAAAATCTTCTTTTGGATCTATGCTTCCCGTTTTCAACCCAATTCCTGCCACAACTGGTTTAAATGTTGAGCCAGGACACCATACTTGACGAAACCGATTATATAATGGCTTCTTTTCATCTTCATTTAATGATGTCCATTTCTCTGATGATAAGCCCCGTATAAATTCATTATTATCATAAGATGGGGTACTTACCAAAGCCAATACTTCTCCCGTATAAGGATTCATTGCAACAGAACACCCCGGATCTTCTTTAAACTGCTCGTATAATGATTTTTGCAAATCGGAATCTATCGTTAATCTTATATCCATACCATCTTCTTTAAAAATGCTTGCAAGAACCTCTTTTACTTCCCCATCACTATCCAAAATCTTTATATCACAACCATCTTTTCCTTTTAATTGCTTTTCGTATAACTTTTCCACCCCAGATCTTCCGATTACACTTTCAGCTGAATATCCTTCCCCTGGATGATTTTCCAAATCTTCTGCTGTTACAGACTGTACATAACCAATTAAATGAGCTGCTGCTTCCCCTAACTCATAGGTTCTAACTTCCACATCTGATAGCATAACCCCTGGAATTTCCAAAAGTTTATTCTGACAATCCTGCTCCTCAAGTGTCTTTTCTTCTGGCTGTATTTTCATTAAATCTATTTCTTCTACTTTCGGAATAGTTTCAATTGGTACAAAAGAATCTTCTTTTACCCACTTTGCTGTGAGTTTGTTATTTATTGTTTCTACATCTATCTCTAATAACTCCGCTATTTTTTCAATAGATACATTCCTGTCTTCCAGCTTTCCCGGTATAATACCAACTGATGTTGCTACTCCTTTTCCTGCAAGCATTTTACCATCTCGATCTAATATTTTTCCTCTCTCCGCTTTTGATGTAGTAACACTTATTTTATCATCACTCTCTAAATCTGGAAAAATCAGGCTATCCTGCCATACTAATTTATATCCCTGTTTCGTCTTCTTCAGTTCCGCCATATTGTCAAATTGTATTGTTCCGGCAATTGTATTACATGATGTTTCATACGAAAGCGTAACTGTATCTGCTTTTTTCTCTTTCACAGCTATATGACTGATTTTAATGTCACTGACCTCTATTCCTTCGTATATCTTAGAATTTCTTTGTATGTATTCTTCTTTTGTCAGATATACTTTTTCATCTGAATCTATCATAGTATACATTACTTCATATTCCTTTTTTTCAATATGGTTCATATATTCCACAAGTGTGTCTTCTGGTGATTCCGTTATCGTCCTTTTTAATAAAACACCTCCTGAAACGGCAATTACTGTTATAGCTACTATCAGCCCAAAAATCTTACAAATGTAAGATTTTTGGATATTTTGCTTTTTTCGTCTTCTTTTCATAGATATTCCTTTCTTCTAATTTTTTTGTTTCTTAAATCTTACGCTTGTAATATTTGAAAGTCAAGTCTATTTTCAGGAATTGTATACTCCAGATTCACCATTAGACTATCACACTTTTTCTCCTGCCTTTTAATATGCCGGAACACCATATCCATAAATATTACTACTTCCGATACTGTAACTTCGTCTTGCCACTTTATCTCCACTATTGCCTTCAATGGTATTTACAGTTCCACCACTGACGCTCTCTACAATTCCAACATGGTCAATCGTTCCATTATTTCCCCAGTCAAAGAAAATAATATCTCCTGCCACCGGGGTATAACTTCCGTCACGGAACCTACCTTTACTTTCAAACCACCTGACACCGTCCGAACAAAGAGAGAATTTCGGAATGACTCCACTTTGGATATAACCGCTCTGGTCTGCACACCAGGACACAAAGCAGGCGCACCACTCTACCCGGCTTCCAAAACCATACCAACTCCAGTAGGTTGTTCCGCCTTTTCCTTCCTGAGATGCTGCTACCTGAACGATTGCCTGATTACCGATGCCTGTCGGGATTCTTCCAAATGCATAATACTGAAGCACATGCGGTACATACTGCTTGTCCCCATAACTGCTCCACCCCATTCTCTGTGCCATCATATCAGAAAATTCTGCTGCATTTGCAAGGGTATATCCACCTCTGGCTTTCGCCCATTCCAGATATCCATTTCCATAGTTGTAACTTTGCAATGCCAGTTTAATATTTTCCATATCCAGAGGATTTTTTACCCCTGCACGTTCCAGACAGCTTTTTATCTCCTGCACTCCGCAAGAAATCGAATACTCTGGATCAGTGATTCCATTCGGCTGTTTGGGGTATTTTGTATTAAAGCTCCCTTCTGAACACTGCATCGGGTCAAGTCCTCTCCCACCTGATTCCTGCATCATAATGGCTTTGATTAGTTCCACATACTCTCCAATGCCATATTGATTTGCATACTGACGGATTAGTGGTTCGTATGCTTCTACTTCTGCACTAACCGAAGAAACCGTACTGGAATTATCCCCACCTGTCATGCATAGAAATCCACCAAATAAAATGACGATAATCAAAATCATAACCGCAATCCAACCACCTGCAGTCAATGCACTCAGTAATACTTTTGTAGCTTCAATCAACGCTTTTATTGCATGTGTTACCGCTTTTGCTGTCTTTTTCACTGCAATCCTGGTATTCTGTGCAGTCTGCCTTGCTGTCTGCACTGCTTTTTCTGCTTTTTTCATAGAATAATGCATTGCCCGGACAGAAGCATTTGCAGTCTGCTCCGATGTCTTAATGCTGGTCTTTGCCGTCTGTTCTGCAGTCTTGACTGATTTTCCAGATGTCTTGATGGTACCCTTTCCGGTATTCTTTACAACCTGCTCCGATGCTTTCCCGGTCTTAATGGTTCTTTTATCCCGCTCAACAGTCTTGATTTTTTTTACAGCAAGTTTTTTCCCCTGCTCCTGTGCCTTTTCCCCGCCTGAAGGCGGTACTGGTCGGATTTGTTCTTTCGGCTGGTAAACTGTTTCTTCGCCTGCCAAAGAAACAGAAACTTTCTCTTTCTTCCGTTCAATAATCTTTCCTGCCTGTCTGCGTACCTGATGCCCTGTTTCGTGAAAGATGCGGTCAGCATACTCGCTGGCCGCATCTTCTGCATAACCTACCGGATTATTCTCTCTATCACTGGATTTCTCCGTCGATTGCATGACAGTTTCTTTTGTTCTGACATAGGAATGTTTGACATGGTCTGTCACCGTAACCGTCTTATCTAATACTTTAATATCCTTATGGACTTGGCGTGTTTTTATCTTACGATCCATCGCTTTCCTCCATTTGAATCTTTATCTAGCGTTCATGATTAGTTTCTTTTTTATTCACCTGTGACAGTTCCCGGCAGTATTCTGGATACTTTATGCGGATTGCTTCATAAAAATATGGTGCATGACCGCAATCAAACATCTCGTATGGGGTAGACAGACTTTCTTCTCCTTTCTCCACATATCCATTCCACAAGTTAAATGCCAGTCTGGTCAATCGTGCCGAACCACCTGTCTGCCACCCTTCATGCAGTGCTCCCGGTTTAATCAAACGCTCTTTAAAATCAAACATGCGATCAACATGATTTCTGGTATCTTCAGAAATTCCCACACAATAAAAAAATGAACTGTAATAACTGTCGTGCTTTCCGCATTTTGCTAACATCTGATAAAAAAACCTTTCGTGTTCCTTTGATGAAAATCTGATTTCTGACATATTTTTCTCCTTTTCCGGCACTAAAAAAACGCCACAAATTGTGACGATTTCCGGTGCCATTCTCTTAAATTGATTATTGAAGTTACATTCTTCCTCGGTTGATACTGTCCTCTCCCGGCTTTGTGGTCATCAGTTTATACAACCTTGTATTGGTCGGGAATCTATTGACGAACGGTACAAGTGAACTTCCGTATTTCACCAAACCGCAACCGGCATCTGCATTTGTGATATATCCCATTTGCTCAGTGGAGATATTCAGAAGTGTTGCCAACTTTGCTCTGTCCGGCTCTGCCTGATTAAGCATCACGATATACTCACTGTTTGAAATCATCGTACTTGCAAGAACAGAATCTAACAGATATTCCACGTTCTGGGTAATTGCTGTCGGAAATGCATTACGCTTACGAAATCTTCGCCATGCAGAGTTAAAAAATGCTCCGGAATACTCATTTTCAAATACTACATGAAACTCGTCTAAGAAAATATGGGTTCGCTTTCCCTGTTTCCAGTTCTCTGTTACCCGGTTCAGCATTGCATCAGTAATTACCAGAAGTCCCATGGTCTTTAATTGCTTTCCTAAATCCAGAATATCGTATACCATGATACGGTTATTCACATCAACGTTACTTTCATGTGCAAATGCGTCCAGACTTCCATTTGTAAATAATTCTGATACCAGTGCCAAATCCTGTGCTTCCGTTTCTTCCTGTTCTAAGAATTTTTCACGCAACACCCGTAATGTTGGTACCGCTCCGCCATGTTGATACTCCTCATAGACTTCCCCTACACATCGGTCAATAATGGAACGTTCCTTTGCATTGATTCCTTTTTTATCCAACTGTTCAAACAGAGATAAGATAAACTGTGACTTTTCAATCACTTGATCACCACCATCTCCATAACCGTCTACCATATCCATTGCATTGATATGGTCCCGGCTCCCTGCAGCAATCCGAACCACTTCTCCGCCCATTGCTTCAACCAAAGATGCATACTCTCGCTCTGGATCACAAATCAATATATCGTCCTGCGTTGCCAGTGCCAGAAATACAATCTGCATTTTTGCATTAAAGGATTTTCCACTTCCCGGCACACCTAAAAGGAATGAATTTGGATTTAACAGTTTTTCTTTATTACACATAATTAAGTTATGGGAGATTGCATTTTCTCCACAATAGATACCACCTGCGTCCATAATCTCCTGCACCCGGAATGGCATCAACACTGCTACACTCTCCGAAGTCAGTGTGCGGACTGCTGGAATCTTCCGGTGTCCGATGGGTAGTGCTGTATTCAGTCCGTCCATCTGCTGAAATTTCAGAACCGAAAACTGGCATAACTTTTTCCGTCCGATTGTCAGAAGTGTTTCCGTATCTGCGTCAAGCTGTTTTTTCGATTCTGCGGTATGCACCATAGTCAGTATACCGAACATCATACGCTGATCACGTGTGGTCAGATCGTCCATAAACTCTTTACTCTCTTTTCTCTGCTGTTCTAAATCATACGGAATGACAGCAGAAAAGTTATTGTTTGCATTCTGCCGTCTCTGCCAGTTCGTGATATTTGTCTCCACACCAAGCAGACGTTTTTCCACTTCCTGTACTGCTTCATCAGTCGGAACCGGAATCACATCAATGCTCAACATCAGATTTCGATTCATGTCGGTCAGTTCCGCTATCATATCGTCTTTGATGTAAGAAGCATACTCCCTAAGAAAGAGTACCCTTCCATAACGTTCTCCCATGCGGAAATAGTCTTTTTCAAACTCAAAAGTATCCGGGCAGATATAATCTTTAAAGCTGTGCCCTTTTCTCATACTCTCCTGAATATCAAAATGGAAACCAGATTCTTCTCCAGTACGGTAAAAATCATGCAGAATCCGTAACTTATCCTCTCCATTTACCTCTGCACATTTGGAACCCAGTCTTGCAAAATGACTGTTCAGCTCTGTTGTCACTCGTGCAAAATAGGTTCTCGCTTCTTCGATTGTTTTCTTATAGCAGGATACTGTCACGTATTTTTCCTGCACCATACTGTTAGAACTGGTTGCCTTATCTAAAAGCATGTTGTTGTACTCTTTCCGATATAAATCCAGTCCGTCCTCCTGCATCGGAATCAGGATTGCTTTCTCAAAATCTACCTTATTCAAGCGGCGATTATTGATCGTTATTTTTGTTGTTCCACCGCAATCGAAAGAATTTAATAAATCCATATATTCCAGGAACATGGTTTCCTTATCTACTTTGCTTGCCACCGCGTAGTTGATATCTGTAAATTTATAAGTACGTGCAAATTTATTTCTCCCGATTTTAAAAATCCCGTCTGACCAGATAGTCTCGATGGGAATTACCTGCTGTACGCTTCTTGGAATTACAAATTTTTCTTTATCCTGCTTGAAAATATTACTCAGCGTTTTTATCATTCTTCTTGCGTCCCTCCTTCTTCAGACTTTCTTTCTCATATTTTTTTATGACTGGTTCTACCGCATCAAAATAAAGATTTTCTGACCGGAACACCAGTTTTTTCGGCATCAGGATTTCTGATTTTATCCATGCCCAGATAAACTGCTCCGCTGTCATTCCATGGTATTTTACAAACCCGAACACTACACATGGAGCAGCTCCCAATACACAAATCCAACTTACTGTTTCCATGCTCATGTATGGGTGAAGCAAAAAATAAAGCCCAACGGCAATCCCGCAGGCTAATACTGAAAAGATAAACTGTCTCAGGGACAATCCGAAAAAGATTGCCTCTGTGTAATCCCTGATTTCCTTGTTAATTTTTACTTCCAAAACGATACACCTCCAAATCGCACATTTGTTATATTTTTTCTGCTCTGTTATACTTTGGGTAAATGAAAGGGGGACTGACCTATGCCAATCACTGTTATGATTTCACTTGTTGTTACTGTTGCTCTATTTTTAATTTCTCTGCTGTTTCGGATTGCTGCCAGATTAAATCTGACCTTACCGCTGTTATACTTCCTTGCTGTTTCCACGATTCTGAATCCTTGGGCAGCAAGCCATGAGAAACTTGCATTTGCAATCCTCTATCTGCTAACTGCCTTTTCAATTCTCAGTTGGATTTCTGCTCTGCGACGCAAGTGGCAGGAACATCAATACTACAAAGCTATGAAAGATGATATGTCCTTCCAGATTTCTCGTGCCAGA
Source organism: Coprococcus sp. LG101-27 (assembly GCF_027695515.1). NCBI lineage: Bacteria > Bacillati > Bacillota > Clostridia > Lachnospirales > Lachnospiraceae > Coprococcus > Coprococcus sp. LG101-27. The sequence continues at coordinate 23,120 of NZ_JAQEUJ010000029.1, read as the reverse complement.
CAGAGAGGGATTCCTTTAGATTCTGTTCATTTTGATTCTCAGGGGAATATGCGGTATAACAATAGCAACAACATTGTAGAATAATTTTTAAGGACGCTTTCGGGCGTCCTTTTTACAATCCCATCATTTCCCGCACTACCCGGTCTGACATTTTCACTGCTCCGACCAATACAAGCATATTGAAAATCAATTCTCCGATATAGCTCCACACCATAGTTACTGCTGCTGCGTCAGGATTGACTACTGGCGGTGATGATGCAAATAATGAAAAAATAATGCAGGCAAGCACCACGATTGCTCCCTCCAGACACACTGCTGCATAGGATTTCAAGAAACTTCTTCCGATATTCTGGCTCGGCTCTCCTGCAAAGGAAGATAATGGAATCGGTGCAATGGCAGTATAAAGATACAAGCGAAAAAATCTTCCATATACACTCATAATCATAATGAAGCTCAACACTGTAATAAAGAGTCCACCGATCAGCGTTACCGCCCATAGAGGAATACTTTCAAAAAATCCACAATCTTCTACCGCTTCTATGATTTCGTCCGGTAAAACGGTATCTTCCGTACTTCCAAAACCTGCAGTCTGCATAATCGTACTGGTCACTCCTTGTATGATGTTGAATAACGCCATCATCAGCTCCAGTCCATACGTGACTACGCCTTTTGCAATCGCAAAACGTATAAAAATTTTCAATGCATGTTCCGGTCTTTTTACTTCTGTAAAACTACCACAAGTCTTGACCACTCCGACTACAAAAAACAAAACCAACAAGGCATAGCCGATTGCCTGCAATGCTCCATGAATCTGTACAATCACCCGCCAGATACCGCCACCCTTAAAAGTCTCCGGTGACTGTGTGAGTATCTGCCAGATTTCTGCAAGTTTACTGTTCCAGGTATCCAAAGCATTTTGCAAGTTCTGTACTACCCAGTTATCTGACACGTTCTAAACACCTCCTGTCTTAGCCGGGTCGGTGCGGCTCCTTTCTGGCCTGCACCGTCCCATTTTTTCCTTATTTCTTGTTCTTCTTAACCTGTAATCAGATTCAGGATTTCTTTTGCAAAAGTAATAATGACACCACCTGCTAATGTTAAGAATCCATTGGCTCGCTGACTTGGATCATGGGATTTCAGTGATAAACCAACCTGCACAATTCCAAATCCCAGTAAAATCATTCCGATAGCACGAATCAGTCCAAAGATAAATGTGGACAGATTATTGATTACAGTCAGTGGATCGTCTGCCGCAAATGCGGTACTTGCTCCTGCTGTCATAATCAGTACCATTGCAATATACACTGCAATGGCACGTTTCATTTTTGCTGTCATTGGCAGCTTCTTCGTTGATTTTGTTGTTTCTTTCTTCTCCTGCTTCTTTCGCATATCTAACTTCATTTTTTGATAGCCTCCTATATATTTTTCTTGGATTTACGCATATTTCTGGATAATTTCTTCCAGATCTTCATCGGATAATAATTCATAATCTTCCGCTTCCAGTGAATCATCTGTGAACTCACCTTCCAAGCTGTCTCCCAGTGAAATACTTGCCACTGCCCGGTCAACTGCTCCATGCAGATATGGCTTTCCATTCCCGTCAGTTGTAAGTCCCACATTAGGGTGTTTTAAAATATCGAATTTCTCATCTAAAATTGGTCTTTCTCCACGAATAAAAAGAATCGCATATCGGTTATCCAACATGCGAACTTCATCGGGTGTCATCAGCTCCCGCCCTGTATTCTGATAATTGGTGGAATAGTTCCCGGAATGTCCCGTTGACTTTCCATAGGTGTTCGTGTCAATCGTTGCCTTTCCCAGAAGTTCGCTGACATATTTATGCGTCCCCTGCTCGTTGCCACCTAAATATAAAAATTCATCACAATTTCCCATAATGCTTTCCCACTGCTTCTCAAACAATGCTTTTAACTGCGCCAGATTCTGCAAAATAATACTGACTGACACTTCTCTGGAACGCATCACAGACAGAATCTTATCGAAGTCATCAGGCAGTGAAACATTTGCAAATTCGTCCATGAGGAAATGCACATGAACCGGAAGTCTCCCTCCATATTTATGATCTGCCAGATAGAACAACTGCTGAAATAACTGGGTATACAATATTGACACCAGAAAGTTATAACTGGTGTCGTTGTCCGGGATTAACGCAAATAAAGCCACTTTCCGCTCTCCCAGTGATGGCAGATCTAAATCATCTGTTGCAGTCAGTGCTGCCAGACTGGATAAGTTAAATTTCTCAAGTCTTGCTGCAAGTGTAATCTGAATGGACTTTAATGTCTTTGCACTACCAGAGTGATAATCTTTGTAATACTTCACTGCAATGTGTTCTGGATTTTTCATTTCCAACCGCTCAAATAATTCATCAAGTGGTGACTGATACTGGTCATCGTCTTCTCTGACTTCTCCGGCACGTAACATTTCCATTACCATCGGAAAATTCTGTTCTTCCTCTGGTGCTTCATACCGTAAATAGAAAATCAGTGCCAGCAACAGCATGGAAGCTGCAGTATCCCAAAACGGATCGTTTGACTGACTTCCCTTGGGTGTAGTCGCTTTGAATAGGTTCGTTACCAATCTCTGCACATCGTTATCGTCCTTTAGATATACAAACGGGTTATAGCAATGGCTCTTTTCCATGTCGATCAGATCAAGCACTCTTACCTCATATCCTTTTTCTTCCAGAAGATACCCAGTATCTCTTAGATTTTCTCCTTTTGGATCTAAAACCACAAAAGAAGTATTCGCCTGCATCAGATTCGGCTTTGCAAAAAATCTGGTCTTTCCGGAACCAGAACCGCCAATTACAACCGTCAATACATTTCGCAAATGTTTCCTCATGTTATAACTGATCTGCACATGCATGGTCAGCAACTTATTTTTTGTAAATCGCTTCTCCCTGTATCTGCGATTAATTTTCTTCACATTTCCCCATTTAGCAGAGCCATGTTCTTCACCTCGTCGGTAATGTTTCCTGGTAGAAATATAAATCCCGATTCCCATACCGTAAGACAGCAAAAAAATAAGGACAGTTTTTACACTGTCCCCACATAACCGAATGGAAAACGGATGGTTCATTGCTTCCGAGACTCCATCCAGAATCCCCATAAGACCAGACGAAAGATAAGGTGCGACAAGTAACGCAAACCAGATAACCGGGATAATTCCAATTACCGCCAGCATCAGACTGCTCTGCTTATCATCGTTCTTCATGGCTTCTGCGTCCTCGCTTTTCCTTCTCCGACGGTACTTCGATTTTCTCAATGACTTTCATTAAAACATCATCGACAAGCTCCGTATCTTTTCCCTCTTTCAGCATCTGATTCCGCTTATCCTTTAGGGAATGGAACACTACGCCACTTTCATATTTGTCCAGTTCTAACGTAATCGTATCACTGCTCATTTCGTTTTTCTCCTTTCCCGGATTTTCTTAGCGTTCTTCTTTTTTATGCTGTCCTCTGGATTTCTGGTCCTTCTTTTCAGGCTCTGAATTTTCTTTCTTTGTTTTCTCATTTTCAGGACTGTCTTGTTCTGGTCTTTCAGTCTCTGACTGTCGGTAAGTTGCATTTCGATTCTGATCCAGTACCTTTGCCATTCTTGCAGAAATTGCATTCGCTGCATCTCTGGCTCTGGAAAGTTCCGCCCGCTCTTCCTGAGTCTCCATTTTTTCAAAGAACTCTGGTGCATGTGAAAAATCATATCGACTGGTATCTATTCCATATTTTTTACACAACATATAAGACGCACACGATACATGAAATGCATCTTCATTTTTATCATAGTGCGGATTCCCATCCGCATATCCGGCAAATACCAATTCCGGCACAAGATTCTGAAAGATTTCCTGTGCACTCATCCCTTTTCTTACATAAATACAACCTTCTTCCGGTTTAAAAAATGCTCCTTTTTCATCCGGCATCTGTTCTGGTTCTGCTGCAACAATATTTACCGGAGGGGTACTGACTAACGCCCGGATTAAATCATGTTCTTCATATTCTGACTTTTGAATTGTAGTATCGGACATTGTAGTCTGAGAAATATCATATAGCTTTTTCGCATTATAATAATTTCCAACTGTACCATCTTCACGCTTATATGTTTTTCCCGGCTCTAAAATCAGAACTGGATTCTGTCGTTCCATACGTTTTAAATAAAATCCATGATCTCTCCAGTATCCATAGTCACCTAATTTCTGTGCATCTGGTCTTTGTGCCAGAATCAGAAGTGCATTATTGGTAGTATATCGATCAAAGGTACTCTGTACATCCAGATACTTCTGCAGCATTTTCCCATCCGTTGCCACTTGTGCGGTTACCTGCTCTGACAACTCATAGCAGCGATTCCTGTTATTTCTGCTTTCTGCAATAAATGCCTGTACCTTTTCATCCTGTGGTACAGCCGATGCATTTAATAAAGAATCAAAACTATTATCCATAAAATTTACCTCTCTTTCCCTTTCCTTGGTTTTCGTTTCTGTTGTGGCTGCTGGTGGAGAATCTGATTCCGGTCTTTATTTCCCTGATTTCTCACCGGATCATTTCTATTCTCACGCCGCTCCGCTTCTTTCTTCCTTGCATTCTGTATTTCCCGAAGTTCCTTTCTGACCGATGGTTTCTCTGGTTTTTCCGGGGTAAATAACTTAGAAGTACCCTCTGCGGTTTTCTCTTGCTTCTTTGAGGTAGGCTCGGACAGACGGGATTTGGTCGTCTTTGCCAAAGAGGGGTTTTGCTCCTTCCCCTCTTTCTTTACCGGCTCTCCAAAAAGCTCATCCATAAGCTGATCCTCCTTGGATTTCTGCGGATAATCTTTCTCCGGTTCTGCCTGTCCCTGTTTTTCCTGCTGAACCTGTACTTTTTCCGGCTTCTTTTCCTGCTTCTCTGATTTTCCGGCTTTTGCTTTTTCTGCACGTGTCCGCTCAATTTCCGTCTTAATCTTCGCTGCTTCTGTTACAGATGCAAACTGAAATCTATCTACGATACGGTTGATCCTTGGTGCATCTTCTTCCTTTACAATCACATCTACCAGTCCGTCACTGCTTCCTCTTGGATTTCGGACTGCACAGTACAACACTCCATATCTTTTTGCTTCCTGAACAAATTGTTTCAGATCACTTTCTTTCACTGAAAATACCGTCAGTGGTCTACCTGATTTGACCAGTGTTTCAAGTCTTACTCTGCCTTTTGTCTTTTTCTTCTCTTTTAAGACTGCATACAGCATCACTGCCAGATGCTTCGCTCCTGTGCCACTGATCTTCAATGCTGCTACACCGACTTCCAACGACATTCGTACCACCTGATCAGCGGCTTCGCCTGATGTGTTCATGGCTTTGTTCCTCCTTCTTCTCTTTTTCTTCCTGCACCATCTTAAATTTTTCTTCGACTACCTTGGAACGTGCGGCAATTCCATCACAAAGTGCTGCCTCCTTTCTGAGCGTTCCAATTTTCTCTGTCAGAACTTTTATCTGCTCCTTCATTTCCTGTATTTCTTCTTCCGGTCTGTCTGCCCGAATCTTATAACGCAAGTGCTTCCGTTCCTCCGCACACTGCTCCATTTGTTTCTGTAAATGGTCTTTCAATGAAAAAAGCTGCTCCGCAGTATCAATGTGATAATGACAAAGCAGCTTCGTTTCTTTAGAAACGGTATTCAGTTTTAATAAATCCTCCCGGAACAATACATGCACCTGTTTGGAAGATATTGACGGGCGATTCTTCGATAGGATTCCTAAAAGATAACAGTAATGCAGATACAATCCCCGAAGTCCTCCGATTTTTCTTGTCTGCTTGAAGTTGCTGGATACCCGAATCCGGTAATGCCTCTGAACCGGAAATTTCTTCTCGGCAGGTAATTCATTTTCTTCCAGAATCCGAACCCTGATTGCTTCCAGTGAATAATTCTCTCCAAAATTCCGCTTTAACTTCAGACCACGCTCCCGCCCTTCCGGACGAATGGTAATGTCTTTCCCGAACTTAAAAGAATATCCTTTTTCCCGCAAATAAAAAAAGAACTGTTTTTCAGTCCTCGCCTTTCGGATTGCCTCGTCAACATCTGCTTTTACCATGCTGTGATAACTCGGCTTCCCATCCTGTTCTGCCTGCCACTCGGCATAATGTTTTCCTTTTCCCTGTTCTGGCTGCCTCACAACCGATAACTGGTATTCTTTACATAAACGGTCTGACACCATCCGCATATCCCGGTAATCCTGATTTGTCCTGTGGTATCTTTTCCCATCAATGAATGAAACTGAGTTCACCACAAAATGGTTGTGCAGATGATTCGCCTTATCCAAATGAGTCGCAATCAATACCTGATACTGACTGCCCCACAATTCTTCTGCCAGCTTCTTTCCAATCTCATGTGCCATTGCCGGATTACATTCTCCCGGTGCAAAAGACTGGTAGCCATGAAACGCAACAATTCCGTCCTCCTTTCCAAAACGCTTTTTGACCGCAATCATTTCTTCTCTGGCGGTTGTCGGTGCACAATTAAGTCCCGATACATACTGTTCCATCAGTTCTTCCGATTCTCCGACAACTTCCATTTCCATTGATTTAGATTGTCTCAGTCTGGTCTTTTCTGCATTCACCGCATAGGTAATCACATCATTAAGTCCTTGTAATTGCCCGGTTTCACTTTCTGAAATCAGTTCTTGGCTCGTCTGTTCTTTGGTCTTATCTGGATTTTCCGCATAATTGATTACTTTTCCAATCCAACCTTTGATGCTCCAGATTGATGTCACTGCCATGATTCGTTTTTCTCCGGAAGTATTACTGCTTCTGTAATCTTACGGACCGCTTCATTGAACTTCCACACTTCCTGATCGTAACGCTGCACATCTATCACATTTAACACATGTGCTTTCTGTGCAATCTGATTTAAGTTATTTCCAATCTTATGAAGTTCACGCATCATGGAATAATAATCTGGTGGCGGTGCGTCTCTTGGAACAACACCGGAAATCAACTGTCTCAGGTAAGCTTCCCGGTTCAGTCCACTTTTCTTTACTTTCTTATCCAATACCTCTGCTTCTTTTTTGTTCAATCGAAAAAGGATTGCTACATTACGTTTTCTCAACGCTCCATCTCCTTTACTTTCTGTATAGAATCTGGTTCCTGGCGAATCTGGTGTTTTTCTTTATCGTAGCTGTAAACTCTGTCTGAAAGGACTTCCTGCCGTTCCACTTCATTTTTATTTACTTCCCGTACCATTTCACCAAGCATTTTCGGTTCCATCTCTCCATTATCCGGAACGATCAGAACTTCATGCACAGATGACGGTAACACATAAAATCCTTCTGGAAAAAGCTGTTCCAATTTATTTAAAACTTCTGGCTGCGTGATCATAGATGCCCCATATTGCTTTTCTACATTCGTAAGTGCATACAACATATCATGTGAACGAAATCCAAAATCAACACTTTCATCTAATAAATTTGTCGCATGTCCTTCTTCATTAAAAATACGCAGCAACATTTCGTCCATTGACTGAAGAATCGGTGTATTTACAGGCTGTGTATTTGCTCTGGCCTGCTGGAACATTTCCTTTGCATCCACATTCCACATCTTAAGATGTTCATTTTTCACCTTCATAGTCGCTTTTCCATCGTTAGACTCTACCGGGAAATCCACATAACAGATAGCCGACAGATCTTCCATATTTTCATGAGGCATTTCCTGTAACATTCGTTTATTTGCCTGCGTGTTCACAAGCATCACTGCTAGATGTTCCTTCACAGAATCATAATCCATTGGGTTGATACTACTGTGCACAAATGGAGCGTTTCCTGCTTCTTCCATACATCTTGCAATTTCATTCATCACTTTCTCAACGGGTTCTCCCAGACGTATTTCATTGAAGAACGGTTCTACATAGACAACTGGGCACACATTTTCTTCCTGCAGTCTTACCTGTACTCCTACCATCTGGACTCCATTATTTTTATTCATCTGCATTACCTGAAATTCTGCATTCTCATATTTAGCTGGGAGAAAATTCCGAATATCTTTTGCTACACCTTCCGCAAATACCTTTTCTGCTATCATCTCTTTTACAATCATTTCTTCTGTTCTCCCTTCTTCTTGTTCATTTTCTTTAAATATTCCTGATACCGTCTTTCTGCTTTCTTCTTGTCTTTCATTGATACTTCAACCTGCATCTTGTATCTCCTTTCTTTTTGTCTACTGAATCTTGTTAATCTGCAACAGGCACATCAACACTACTCCTATAATGCCACCTACTAATACTCCACAAATAAACTTCAACATTGTTACTTTCTCCTTTTTCATTTTCTGAGGGTTTCAGGGATTCCCCTGACAAGCTGCCGCAGACTGCCAGACAGGAAACCTGTGTGGCAATCCAAAGGCGTTGCTTGCTGGTATTGTGTATTGCTATACTTCACCTGCCGGACAATATATTTGACAGTTTTCACACTGCTCCATGCAGCTCTCTTCCAGCACTTTTTCAGCAACAATTCCAAGCAATTCTCCCTGATTTTTCTCATTTTCTTTCAGAGTTTCAAGAAAAATCTTCAAAACTTCTTCACTGTCCACATCCTCTTCCATCGTCAAAATCAGGTCTTTCTTATGCACAACTGCCAGCTCATATTTCACCATTTTCATCTTCTGCTCACCTTCTATCTCTCGTATTTTTTATGACTTGCCAGACTCTTTTTTGCTGCTTTTGCCCTCTTTGTAACCGCCAGGTTTAACTTGATACAAAGCTGATCATTGTAATCTTTTCCATATTTCGGAGGCTCATCTTTTACCTGATACTGCTTTGGAAGTACAGTACAAATTGCTTTTGTGGCAAGTCTTCCGATACGGTCATTATCCAAATGCAGTACGATCACTTTCACTTCTGGATGCAGCTTTAATGCTCTGGTCAACGCTGCAGGGACCTTACTTTTTTCAATTTCTTTTGCTGGCTGATAGACGCCTGCAAGAGACAATAAATGTTCCTCTCTCCACTCCTTTCCCTCTGATTTCTGCAAGGTTGCATAGGACAACAAATCGATTGCTGACTCAAACAGATGCACCGTTTCACTTGGTTTTTCTGAAAAAACGGAAAAAGAATAATTCTTATCGCTTCCATTTGCCTCACCAATAAAGCTTGTCCCGGTTCCCCGAAGAGCTGCATATTTCGGACTTCCTTTCGCATCCATTCCTACAAATACTGCATTATGATGAAATGCACTTTCATAAATTCTTCCGGAATCCAGACAAAATCGAATGATTTCTTTGTCGATTCCTCGTTCCAAAAGATATGCAATCACTTCTGCATTGTCCTCATTTTTCTTTGGTAACAGCAAATGTTTTTCCATCGGAATGTTCTCGGATACAGAAAGAGACGGCTGAATATTTGCCTGTCCTGCAAGCAATTCAACCGCCTCTAAAAAGCTGTATTCTTTTACTTTGATCAGATAATCCAGTGCTGATCTGCCACCGATTCCCCTGCTCCACCACATCCATTTTCCATTGGATATTTTCAAGCTGTCGTGTGTTCTTGTGGTGTAGGTGTTGCCGGAAAAATGAACCAGTTCATACGGTTCATAATTTTTCAGGTAGGCGAGTAAGTCCATTCGCTTGACTTCCTGCATGACTGATGGTGGTATATATGGCATGATTTTCATCCCCTTTCCTGCCTGGGATTGATATGATATGGTTATATCAGGGCATAAAAATAGCCAGGTGATTCCTTTGGGTGGAACCATCTGGCTATGTAGCATTACGGTATTATTAATATTTATTCAAACTCAATATTACGAATTTCAACAAATTCATCCATATTTTCTGTGAGTTTCCTCCATTCAAGTAAATTATTATTTCTTTCTCCGCTCTTATAATATTCTCTGGCAATTACGCAAATTTCCACTCTACAGTTTATTTTATTACGAGCTTCTTTTTCAAAATCTTCTACTCTAATTGCAGTTTTCTCCATTAATCGAGGCAGATTTATAAATAACACATTTTTTTCACATTCTGTACTAATGTTATTCACAACAAGAGCATATAAGAGTCGTAGAATTGGCATTATGTTACTAATTTCAATATTAATTACTCTATACACAACCATCTTGTATACACTCTTCGAAAAAACTTTAAATTTTTCTGTTTTCTCTATGGCAAACTTCATTCTGCTAATTTCTAAATAGAAAATTTGCAATAACATTATATCCTCTTCCGAATATAGCCATACTTTTTCTTCCATACTTGCATATATATCTTTTTCCTGATTTGATTTTTCATGCTTCTGCTCCAAATTTTCAAGCAATACTTTCTCTATAACTGCTAAAACATTTGACGAAAGATAATATTCTTGTAATGCTTTAAAATATTCTTCTATTACATTTTTTTCTTCCATCGAAATTGATTCTTTTTGTTTTATTTTTAAAAGCAATAATCCTATTGCAATTCTATAACTTTGCTTATTCCGCTCTTTGATTTGATATGCAGTATGTTGATTCTCCTTCCAATATATATTGGTTCTAATCAATTTGGTCATTGCCGAAAAAAATCTTTTATAATCTATGGCATCTAATTGAAAATCTGGAAGTATATCAATTAGTTCTCTATATGATCCTGTATGTCCCGAAAAACACTGTTTATTACTGTCTTGCTCAATTAATTGTAATGTTCCTTTCAAAATAACATCATCATTTAATTTGTAACGTTCCTTATTTATATGGTACAAAATATATTGATGTTCACAAGTCTGTTTTTTCTCTAATTGTCGATATAAATATTCTTCATCATTCTGCTTTAAACAAATTAATTGCGCTAAAATAATCAACCGTTGTAATGCATCTGCTTTTTCTTGTTCTTGTCCATTCTCCATCAATTGTCGTATTTGAATTATAAGAGTGTTATACAAATCATCATTAATTTTGTATTTTTCTTTTGGTCGTTTTAAGTAATTTACTGGATCGTAATATGTTCGTCTTTCATTAGTTTTCATAGGGAATTTCAAAATTTTTTCGATGCGTTCACCCTGTTCTTTTTCTGTATATGCATTGCATACACCTTCCAGTATTTTATTAATTCCTTTAAAATTATCACGCACATTACTACTGCAAAGAATCAACATATAATCTAAAATTTGATCCAATACTCCAAGTGAACATTTGTAACACAATCTTGAAATAATTTGTGGAAGAATCTTTGCTGCATTGTCATAAACTGACGTAGACCAATTAGCATTTTCAGGCTTTACATTTTTGCTCACTAATTCAAGTGCTTTTAAATATTCTTGTATACACTCATCAACTTCTCCTTGCGTCATTTCCGAAAGTTTATTTCTTCCAAACAAAACATCTAATTCCTTATCATTCTGTGCAACCAGCATCTGTATTAAACACCAATGCGGATAATATAAATATAATGTTTCTATCACTCTTTGAAAACCTTTTGTATTCGTTACCATTTGTATTCTAAATGGATGTCCTGTCTGCTCAAGGAATCTTAAATAGTCTAATGCATAATAAATTTTTGTATTGGCTCTGCCCATATGAGATGTATAAGTAACACTTAAATCATAATTCGTCTGTAACGCCGTCTCTGGTTTTGTATCATCCTTTTCATTTAAATAAGCACAATACTTTTCATTTTCTTCCCACCATCTTACATCCTCAGTTTGAATACAATTTTCCGATTCTACATCCAAATTTGCTCGCCAGTTACCCTGACGAATAAAGTTTAACAATGAAACAATACATTCTTCCATTGAACATAAATATTCATCTTTGTTATTTTTCACTAGTTGTTGACGAATTTTAGGGAGAATTTCTCTAAGAATCTGTTCACCTTTAACGGTTTCACCAGCCATTGCGTACATACAACTTTTTATCATTAACCAATACCAATCTCCTTGTGTCAAATCCCATTTGTTTAACAATTCTATCAGATTTGCATCATCAAAACGGTACATTTTCATCCGCCAATTATTTGCATATAAAAATTGTTTTTCTTCATATTTCAATGTGGATTCTAGAATCTTCGCTCTGCATAAATCATATTTTTTCCAATCAGCCAATTCTCGAAATGCTCTTAGCAGTTGTAGATAAATATATTGTATTTTATAGTCTTTTTTTTCTTCATGCTGCTCCAATATGTTCCAAAATTCTTCTGCCGTTTGTACTATAATTGGACGACCAACAATATTCAAAAACTTCACATACTCATACATATATTCCAACTGAATATCAAATGATATGTCCACAAACTTTTCTTTTCCTCGAAAAAAACTCATTTTCTCATCCAATTCTTCCAAGATTAGATTTACCTTATATTTCATTTTCCATGGTAAAAATATCCATCCTGGATAAGATTCATTTAGAATTTTTAATTTTTTTGTTTTTTCTTCAAAACTATTTTCTGCTGATAACGATATTTCACTGAAATCAAACCAGTTATCTCTTTTTTCCTTCTCATCAATCCTCTTAAATATTCGAAAAAACTCATAAGTCTTTCTGGAATTTCTTTTTCCGGATATGCTTCTTGCAAATCCACCACAATAATATTCTTATCAAATAACAATTTTTGTTTTGCATCAGAAATATGTTCAACCGAAATCATATATATTTTTTGAGAACTACTTTTTCCCAAATTATCATGAATCCAACCAATCCAACTAAGGAAATTAGGATCTTCGCAGGAAAATCCTATCATACAAAATACATTTTCCAATAGAGCTTGCTGAACAGTATTTACCATCGCTGCAAATCTTACAGGATATGTTCTATAATCTTCTTCTGTAATAATAAATGGACGTTGTGATGGAAACGATCCATGAAGTTTTAAAATCCTAGGTGCATCATTACTATTTACTAAATCCTCTTGATTCACTACTACATTATATCTTCTCTTAGAAACCTTATCTGCAGCACGCTCTAAAAGAGTATCATAATTTGTTGTAAACACATCTCTCCACGGTAATTCCATTAATTTGGTATACACTTCTGATGGACCATAATCTTCATCTGGAATTGCCTCTTTTAAAATATTTTCCAATTTAGGTCGTCCTACTGTAATTTCAACCTCTTGCGCTAATCTAAGAGAACTGTTGTATTCTTTACCAGGTCCATCATTTCCATATACCGTTTCATAAAACATATCAGATAATTCATTCCAGTTTTTAAACCATTTGTCCGTTGATGAAAGTTTATCTGCATTTTTTGAAAATCCGGCTCCAATCATCACAGCTGCATGATTTGCTGACATCGCTTCCGCTATTTCTCTTATGTAATCCATAAGCGTCTTCCTCCATATATTTCCAAACGAAAAATATATCTACCCTATCAATTCACAATCCTTCAGTACCTTCTCTATCGCCTCCCACGCTGCCAACGAAGGATTCTCCTTATAATACTGATATCCTTTATATTGATGCAAAGTATATCCATTTTCCTGATTTCTCTGCATAATCTTCTTCGCCCTATCAATAGCTGCAATTACATTGGACAAATCCATTTTATTAAGGCATCTCTTAAAATTATTCTCTTCCTTGAATTCATCCATATTTTGAAACTTTTCTCCAAATGCACGATTAATCGGTGTAACGTACTGTTTTCTGTGAGAGAATGAAGCATTGCAATTTGTCATATGAAGAATAATCCACAAGTCGAAAGTGAAATTACTGTACCCGGATTTATATTTAATCTGCTTTCCTATTTTTTCCGCTTTCTTCATATTGTCTAATGCTTCTTGAAACCCTTTGACATGAATTGTTTTATCCCCAATTAGGTGTAAAACTCTGCTCGATGGCGGGCGGCGGCGTACAAAAAATCTATATGGTGTTTTTAAGAGAACCGTCCCGGCGGGACAGGTCAGGCAGTGACCTGTTCCACCTCTGGGATGGGTTTGAGATTAAAATGAATTTCGATAGAAATGTGTCTTGTTTTATCTTCGTCAATGCGCTCATGCACGACGATTTCTTTGATTAAGCGGTTGAGGGTGGCTGCGTCCAGCTCTGTGATATTGGCGTATTCCTGAATGGCTTCCACCCATTGTTTTGCGTCATTGGCAAGCTGGACTTCATCGGACAGCCGCTTTCTGCCCTCGGACACTTTTGCTTTAAGCTCCGCTTGCTCGGTCTGTGTCTTTTCCAGCATGGTGTTGAAATTCTGCTCACTGATACGCCCTGCAATCATATCCTCATAAAGCCGCATGACCATTTTATCCAGAACCTCAATCCGTTCCTCGTCCCTTGTAAGGGAGCGTTCCATTGCTTCCCGCTGTTCCCGCTGCTCGGCTTCACAGGTATTAGTCAGGCGGTCGGCAACCGCTTTCCCGTCCATCAGGGCAGCTCTGGCACATTCCCGGATTTTCCGCAGCACATGGCTGTAAAGGGTGTCATAGTCAATCCGGTGCTGGGTGCAGTGGTTCTTTCCAAAGGCATTGTAGGTTTTGCAGGAGTAAATCTGCTGGGGATGTTTTGCGTTTGTGTAGCGTATCGTCAGCGACTTCCCACACTCGCCGCATTTTATCAATCCGGCAAACAGGCTGATTTCATTGGTCTGCCCCGGACGCTGGCGGGATTTCAGCTTGTTCTGCACAATGTCAAAGCTCATGCGGTCAATCAGCGGTTCATGCTGTTCCTCCACTACAATCCAGTCCTCCGGCTTCTTTTCCCCAATCGTGCCGATTTTGAAGCGGTAGTCTTTTTTCTGGGAAGCAATCGCCCCGGTGTAGACGGGATTCATCAAAAGGTCTTTGATAACGGAGAAGTCCCACATATACCGCCCGTTTTCCGGGTCTTTCTTTTCCCATTTGGTGCGGGTATTGCGAAGCCCCCGTTCCCGGTTCCACCATGTGGGGCAGGGGATTTTTTCTTCCTCCAGCCGTCTGCGGATATAGTTCGGACCATGACCGTTCAGGGCATATCCGAAAATCAGCCGCACAATCGGGGCGGTTTCCTCGTCAATGAGCAGATGGTTTCTGTCCTCTGGGTCTTTCCGATACCCAAAAGGGGCAAGACACCCGGTAAACTGTCCTTTCTGCGCTTTCAGAAGATAAGAGGAATGGACTTTCTTGGAAATATCCTTGCTGTACATCTCGTTCAGAATATTCTTGAACGGGGCAATATCGTTGTTATCCCGCAGGGTGTCGATACCGTCATTCATGGCGATATAGCGGACACCGTTTCTTGGGAAAAAGTCCTCAATCAAATGCCCGGTTTGCAGATAGTTACGCCCCAGTCGGCTGAGGTCTTTCGTGATGACAAGGTTGATCTGCCTGCGCTCAATGGCTCTCAACATTCTCTGTAAATCAGGACGCTCCATGTTAAGACCTGTGAAGCCATCATCCTGATAGACTGCCACAACCTCCCATCCCTGCTTTTCGCAGTATTTTTCCAGCATATCACGCTGGTTTGCGATACTGGCACTTTCGCCTTGCAGGTCATCGTCCTTTGACAGCCTGCAATAGACCGCCGCACGATAGCCCCCGGCAAGTGCCTTTCCGATTGTTCTATATTCCATTTCGTTCATCATAGCCATTTACCCACACAATCCAGACGGTATCTGGCTCTTTTGAACCTCATCTTCATTATAGCTCATATCTTTCCTTTTAGCAAGATATTCTTTCGTATTCGTCTTGCCGTATTTCTGGGAAATCAGGCTGACGAACACATCAGTGGCGTCCAGTTCCCCGTCAAATACAGTGGTCACATGAATCTCTGTTTTGTTTTTTGCCATAGGCAGTTATCCTCCATACATGAAAATAGCCAGACAGAGGGTGTCGGCAACGAAGTCCGGCAACGGGCTTCAAAAGACCTTGCAAACAATCTCAATCTGGCGATGGTTACTATTTATACTTTTCTTTTATTTTTCTGTTGTTTTGGTTGTTATAAGGGTGAAAAGCCCGGAAATAAGGGGTTTTCACCGGCAACCGGCTCGGCAACGGGATAGCAACAGGGGGTGCAACGGGCTGTCCTTTTCAGAATGGAAGCTCCATCTGTTCTGTGACCTCCACAAAACCGTCCATCGTTTTTTCAGACGGGTTGCCGGAGTCCGTTGCCGGGTTTTCACGCTCCCAGCCCTTTTGTCTGCCGTATTCGGAAAACATTCTTGGGTTCTGAAAGTACCTCCAGCGGTCAATGCACTGGTTCATTATCTCGTTGATTTCCCGGATTTCCCATTGCTTCGGCTCGTCAAAAGCATGGTTCAAGGCTTCCTTGTAGAGCTGCTTGGAACAGACCATGCTCCCGGTGTACTTATCAAGATACGCCTGTATCATCCCTGCTTTGGTGTCCTCCGGCATAAAATCCCGCTGGTGTTCTTTGAGATACCGCTGCATGGTGGGGCTGAAAGCCAGCTTGAACCTGCCGCTTCGGTAAATCTCCATCGCTTCTGCCCACATCTGCTCGATATAGGCTCTGGAAGCGGCCTCGTCCTCCAAAATGTGAACCTCGGCTTGCTCCGGGTAAACCATGACGGGGATAAAGCGGCGGTTGCCGGAACGGTCAAGGGGCAGGAAGTCAAGGGCATTGGAAGTGCCGCCAAACACGCACTGACGGGGGCGGTCTGCCGGGTGGGTTTCATAAGGTATCTTGTAGACCTCCTTCTGCCGGCTTAAAAACGACTTGATTTCCTCAATGCTCTTGGCGTTGGCGGTTGCCATCATTTCCGACATTTCGATAATCCAGTGACCTTGCAGCTTGCGGTACACATTGTCATCGTCCAACTTCCGCAAATCATCGGAGAACCACTCGTCCCGGACTGCCAGCAGGCGGAAGAAGGTGGACTTGCCAGCCCCCTGACCGCCTACCAGACAGAGCATGATTTCAAATTTGCATCCCGGCTGAAAGGCTCGTGAGATTGCACCCAGCAGGAACAGCTTCAACGCTTCATAGGTGTAATCGTCTGCGTCAGCCCCCAGAAAGTGCCGCAGGCAGAAACGGATTCGTTCTGTCCCGTCCCACACAAGGGTATTGAGATAGTCCCGGATGGGATGGTACTTGTTTTCATTCGCCACAATCCCGATGGCGTTATCAATCTTTTTCTCATTGGTAAGCCCATAGGTTTCTTCCAGATAAAGAAGCAGATACTTCATATCTGTATCGTTCAGGGCGGTGCCTTCCCTGTGAAAACCGATGGGCTTTATGATGTCCTTGCGGTCGGTCAGAATGTTGTATGCAATAGCCCCGGAAAGTAGCGGGTCACGCTGGAATACGGTCAGGCAGTTCCGTATGCTCTGACGGACACCGCCTTTCTCGGTAGTTTCCAGCCCCGCCTTGATTTCCTCAATGCTCTGGGGCGGCTGCATGGCGTTCATGGTGTTTTTTAGTTCTTGCTGCGTCTGCGGCTGCAAGCTCTGCCATTCGCTGTTCAAGCTGTATCACATCCTTTCCGTAGTCCGCAATCAAAGCCGCTTTTTCCTCTGTCTCCCCGAACAGCAATATATCCAGCAGATATTCCACTTGGGCTTGCTTCTGTAAGGCTTCCACGAACCGGGGATGAAAGGCTTCCTCCGGGGAGTGCGGGGCGTAGTCCTTTCTCCATGCCATAAGCAAGTGAAGATAATCGGCAAGAATACGGAAGCAGCGGTTCTTTGCTTCCTGAAACTGTTCCTCCGGGGATTTCTGCCGGGGCTTGGGCTTTTTTGCCTTTCCCGGCGGTTTCCAGTCCTCATAGGAAAGCCCGAAGTCCTGTGCCAGTTGTACGGCAGCTTCTTTCTTTCCCAGCCCATACAGGGCGGCGGTAAAATCAATCACATCCCCATCCGCACCGCAGCCGAAGCAGTGGTAACGCCGATCCAGCTTCATACTTGGGGTTTTATCGTTATGGAACGGGCAGCAAGCCATCCCGTTCCGACCTACATGGATTCCATAATGCTCCGCAGCCTGTCTTGTTGTGACGGACTGCTTCACAGCTTCAAATACATTCAAATCTATCCCTCCTTGAAAATAAGAAAAGCACCTGACATTCTCTGATTGAAAATGCAAGTGCCTGTTAAAGTTCCATATCCTGTTGTCTGTGTTTCGCCTGTGCCGGGGCGGTTCTTTGAGCCTTTTTCTCGTCCGCCTTATCCTGCAAGACTTCCTTGATGGGCTGCTTCTTAGGCGGCTCTTTACTTTCCTCTGTGCCGGGTGTGGCTTTCCGTACCCAGTAGCGGATGTCCCGCAGCTTCTTCAAATCCTCCTGTACCTCGGTCAGCGGTACTTTCAGCTCTGCGATTTCGCTGAGAAGTTTTTCCTGCTCCTCTTGCAGCTCCTTTTGGGTACTGTCCTTATCGTCTGGGTGCTTGGCAAGGTAGGCAGCGGCTTTCTCATACCGGGCAACATCAGGGTGTTCCTGTTTGAATTTCTCCTTTGTTTTCTTGAAAAATATCTTCTGGTACTTCTCATAGAAAGGCTTACATTCCTTGCAGTCTGTCCGGCTGGCAAGAATCCCGTCAATCACTTTGCTTCGGGCTTCCTTTGGCTTCATCTGATTGCGGTAATCTGCGGCTGATTTCCCGGAAGATTCCAGAAATGCTTCTAAGTCCTCCACAGTGGAAAGCCCCTTTTGCTGGAGATAGGACAGGGCTTCGCTGACTGCCTTTAAGTCCTGTGAAGTCCCCCGATTTTGTCCAGACCTCGTCCAGTCCTTCCGTTCTTCCTTTCGTATCTCCATATATTTCATCAGTAGATTGGGAAGAAGTGTCGCTTCCTCCGCCGCCTTTTGTGCAAGCAGTTCTTTCCGTTTTTCTCCCAGCTCGGTAATCCAGCCTTTGAGGTTTTGGATAAGCTGCCGGATGGACTTCATCAGGCGGTTGGCGGCTCTGATTTCCCGGTTCAGGTTGCCGATGTTCGTCTGGATACCCCGCTTTTCCATCTGCCGGACAGCAGCTCCCTCATGGACAGTAGGGATAATATCAAGCCCCTGTCTGGCATAAGAACGCAAGTCCACACGCTCTGGGCGGTCATTGGCTTCCAGATAGCGGTTCTGGATGACCTCCCATTCATGCCGCCAGATTTCGCAATACTTCTGGTCGTTCCAATCCACCGTATCCTCCTTGTGGCTTTTCCATCTGCCGGACGGAAGTTTTATCCGTTCCCCGTTTTCGTCAAGGTCATAAACCTTGCGGCTCTTGGGAAGCCATTTTCCATGTTCGTCCATTGCCCTCATAGTGAGCATGACATGGGCGTGGGGATTGTGTCCCGGCGGATGGGGGGCATGGATTGCAAAATCAGCAATCATGCCTTTGGAAACAAACTGCTGCTCACAAAACTCCCGGACAAGGACAGCATACTGGTCGGGCGGTATCTCTCTGGGGATGGTAAGCACCCACCGCCTTGCAAGCTGGGAGTTCCATTGTTTTTCCACCGCTTCGGCGGCGTTCCACAAAGTATTGCGGTCTGCATATTCCTGTGGGGCATTAGGTGGGAGCAGGATTTCATTGTGGACAATACCACGCTTTTCCGGGTAGTGCTTCACTTGCTGGTCGTATTCACAGAACAGCTTTTCGCCGCTTTGGTAAGCAGCGGCGGCAACCGCAGACTGTCGCTGGCTGCGCTGAACAATCGTGATTTCGTTGTGTGGGCAGGGCATTTCGTGTCCCTCCTTTCGGTAATTGGTGGATGGGGTGGCGTTTTACCACCTCATTTTGGCAGAAAAAAAGCAGGAGACCTTTTTCAGATTTCCTGCTCGGTGTGCCGCTATGTGGGCGGCGGGTATTTAATTGTAAAAGTTCGGGGCAAGTTGACCCGATGTGAAGCTGACAAACTTGAATTGATTTACTTTGTTTGTAAATCTTCCAGAAAGAAAATTCCCTCTGTTAGGTTGATAAACATTTCCTTGTCCTTGATTACATGAATTTTATTGTTCCACCAGACAGTAGTGTTATTAGCGGAGATGGTTTTGCTTGTTCCATCTTTAAGAAAATAAGTAATTGTAATAGCAGGTTCTTCTTCGCTATTCACTTCCCCAAATAAATCATATTTCAGAAATCCCGTTAGCTTTAAGGCTAACTCAATATCCTCACGGCTCGAAATTTCTTTAACATCATCCGTGACACTCGGATACGTGATATTTACAGACTGAATATCATTTATGCGGGGCAATTCCCAAAGATACATACCATTCATAAATATGTTGATTCCAACAATCAAAACTGTCATAACTATCACTTCTATCAAAAATCGAATAAGACATTTGAAAATCTTGTTCACCAATTTATCCTCCAATCTCGATTTCTCCTGCTCCCAAAATCCCGATTTGTTGTCATCTCCATTATACTTCATCGCCTATCGAAAAGATAGCGTATTTTATGAAACTTGTCGGCTGGGAACAGCTTGCACCGCAAGGTGTCCCCAACAGGCAAGTCCACAAAAGGGTAGCTGGCGGCAGCCAGCGCAGGGGAAGTGTAGCGTCCCCTGTATGATTTGGAGCAGACCATGACTGCGGAAAATCACAGCCCTCCGGCGAGGAGCCTTCGGAGAACGCAATGCACCAACCTCTGGGTGGTGTATAATTGCGCCCTTAGTAAACTAAGGGGTTTCCGGCTTCTCCCGTTCCAGCAGTTTTTTCAATAGTTCCTGCGTGTCCTGCCTGTGAAAAATGAGTTTCAACAACAGCATGACATCATCATCTGTCAGGCGTTCCGGCTCTTGCAGAAAACTTTCCAGCATACCGCCACGAGTACAGAGCCGGTGCGTCCGTTCCTTTCGGGTAAGCTGCTTTAACTGGTGCTGCAATGCCTTTTCATCATTGATGGCTTTCCGCAGTTTCTTTTCGCTTTTCTCCAACTCCCGATTGAGTTTTTCCAGCTTTGAGGTATCAGGCAAGGGCAGCGTCCTCCTTTCCCGGTATCAGCACATAAATCCTGTTTGGTTCTCCAACGCCCTGACGCACCCGCATGATAAGTCCGGCGTTTTCCAGTTCATTCAAAGAACGCTTGACCGTCATAGAGCTGCGGGACAGGACTGCGGCAATGGCTGTGACAGGGAAGCAGACAAACAGGATTCCGTTCTCGTCCTCCTGCCCATTGGAGAGCATAGCGTCCAACATCCGGCAGTACATGATCTTTGCGGTGCTGCTGACTGGAAACCCTGTCAACGCTCTTGGAAAAGCCATACAGGGCGGCAATGGTGTGTCTATCGTCATAAATTCAAAAATCATTCGGTGTGTTCCTCCTTTTTCTTTGCTCGTTTGGATAAATAACGGGGGCAGTCAATCACAACCGCCCGGAAGCTCTGCTTGCACCCATGCTGGCATTTCCGGCATAATTCGTTGTAAGTGACACGCCCCCGGTCATTGAGGTAAAAAGAAAGCTCATGCTTCCTCTTTTTGCTCATTCTCGGCATATTGCGCTTCCTCCCGTTTTCGTGTATGGTTTCGGGGCGATTTTCGGCAAAATTACAGCCATAGAGCCGCCTAAAATCTCCCGAAGTATCAGAGATAGGGTAGACTATCCCCCTATCAGATTGTCGTGTTTCGGTATCATTTCGGTGTCAGTTCGCCAGTTCTCCCCGGTGTCGTTCCTCCCCTGAATCTCACAGCGGCGTATCGCTCCCTTTGGTATGCTCGTTTTGGTCAGGGTTCCTCCATATCCCTGCCAAAAGTCATGGCACTACATCGCCGGGGAAGCATATCCCACACAGGCTGGTCATTCGATTGGAATAATCCATCGATGAACTACCTGTATCATAGAACATTTTTGTGCCCTGTGCCGTATGTCCACAAAGTAGGAATTCGGGGTAAAAATCAGAAATTTCCACGATTGCGGAATTGATATGGTATAATCAATTCAACGGTTATAAATGTCGTTAGAAAGGGGGAACTGCTTCAATGAACGGAGCTACTACAATACAGGAACGGCTAAAAGATTTACGATTAAACAAAGGATTAAAACTGGAAGAACTGGCTGAGCAAACGGGTATTTCAAAATCGGCTCTTGGCAGTTATGAAAAAGACGACTATAAGGAAATCAATCATGGCAACCTTATCCTGCTGGCAGATTTTTATGGGGTGTCCCTCGATTATCTCTTTTGCCGGACAGAGAACCGGGCGGAGATCAACACGCCATTAAGGGAGCTGCATTTGAGTGATGAGATGGTAGCACTTCTGAAAAGCGGTCGGATTAACAACCGTCTGCTGTGCGAACTTGCCACCCATAAGGACTTTATCAAGTTTCTTGCGGACATTGAGATTTATGTGGATGGGATTGCCACCATGCAGATTCAAAACCTCAACGCCCTTGTCGATACCGTCCGGCATGAAATCATTGAACGGTATCGCCCCGGCGAAGATGACCCCCATTTGAAAGTGTTGCAAGCCGCCCATATCAGTGATGATGAATATTTCAGTCACATGGTACGGGATGACCTCAACCTGATTATCCGGGATATTCGGGAAGCCCATAAAAAGGACAGCGAGAGTGCACCTCAGACCACCGTTGCCGATGAACTGAAAGAAAATCTGGAAGCGGTTGAAAATTTCAAGGGCAGCCGTGATGAAAAGCTGGTTGTCCTTTACTGTAAGCAGCTTGGTATCAACTATAAAAATCTGTCAGATGAAGAATTTCGCTGGCTGATTCGGATTCTCAAAAAATCAAAGAAAATGGGAACGCCTATCAGCCAGAGGAAAAAACGATAAAGAAAAACCGCTGTTGCATGGTTTGTTGGCTTCCATGTAGCAGCGGTTTTTGCTGGGATTATTCAGTTGAATTTTTAGCACGACAAACTGGAATTTTCAAATTAGTCTTTGCAAATAACCTTTGAAT
>NZ_JAQEUJ010000029.1:0-398 GCF_027695515.1 Coprococcus sp. LG101-27 | reverse complement strand
TCCCGTTTTACGGAGCTGGTCCATAAGAAAGAAAGAATTTCCGCCGGTAAAATATATCACATCTGCTTCTTCAAAAACAGACTGTATCGTTGAATAAGCCTCCGTTGAAATATCAATTTCAGTTACGATCGCTCCCAACTTTTTGAATAATTTCCTTTATTATTTTTCATTTTTTTAAACTATTTAATACTAATGTCTTTTATAATAGCTTTTCATATATTATATAATCAATCTTTATAAGTCCTTTTATAAATTTCTTTTCTACCATTTTCGATAAATTCCTGTTTAATATTTTTAATTCCATAAACAATAGTTTCAATAGGATAATATTCTTCAACTATATCTTGATATTCTTTTGCTTTCTCAATATCTATATTTCCATACATTCTTAATATATC
>NZ_JAQEUJ010000028.1:0-32735 GCF_027695515.1 Coprococcus sp. LG101-27 | reverse complement strand
AATCGAGTAGGAGGCGGTGACTAACCGCCGTCCTCTCACACCACCGTGCGTACCGTTCGGTACACGGCGGTTTCAATAGTTGACGTGCACAGACTGATAGGCTGTGGCTAAATCATAGAAGCCACTGTTTATCAGTCTTTCTTTTGTCATGGCTTTCTTAACTGTTGTCAGATTCGCACAATACCAGTGTCCTCTTCGGCAGTTTGCTGCCATGTTCGCATAGTATTCGTGTACTCCCATCTTTATCAGATTTCTTTTCTTTGTTCTTGGAAGTTTCCACTGTTTCCATATACACATACGTATTCTGCGGTAGAGCCATCCGTTGATGTCATCTATGTTGTTCTTCATACTTGCAATTCCGTAGTAGTTAAGCCATCCCCTCGCATACACCTTGATTTTCTCAAGGCTTGGCTTGATTGACTGACATCGCTTACGGGAAGATAACTCCTTCAGTCTAGACTTAAACTTCTTCCATGACTTCGGATGAATTCGGACATAAATGCCTTTTCCGTTCCTTCCCAATGCAAAGCCAAGGAATTTAAAATTTCGGATTGCAAATACACTGACAGTACGACTCTTTTCTCGGTTGACTGTAAGTTTCAGCCTCTCCTCAAGATATTTTGTACTGCTTTCCAAGAGTCTCTCTGATGCTCGCTTGCTCTTTGCAAGAAGCACAATGTCATCTGCATATCTTATGCATGGAACGCCTCTTTTCAAGAATTCCTGGTCGAACTCATTGAGGTAGACATTTGCCAGCAATGGTGATAGATTTCCACCTTGTGGTGAGCCTTCCTCTGTGTCAATGACTACTCCGTTTTCCATTACACCGCTTTTCAGATAGCGCTTTATCAACTGTACTACTCGTTCATCTTTTACATTCTTCCGGAGAAGATTGATGAGAATTTCGTGATTAAGAGTATCGAAGTACTTTGACAAGTCAAGGACTACAGCAAATGTATAGCCTTGTTCTGCATACTCCTTAACCTTAAGTATTGCATCTTTTGCACTTCTGTTCGGACGATAGCCATAGCTACCCTCTGCAAACAGCGGTTCATAGATCGGCACTAACTGTTGGGTTATTGCCTGTTGAAGTGTACGGTCTACCACTGTTGGTATGCCAAGCTTTCGCACACCACCATCTGGTTTGGGAATCGTGGCTCGTCTTACTGGAGACGGAGTATACTTCCCACGGTATATGCGGTCAGTTAACTCTTGTTGATGTTCCTTTAGATATAGAAGAGCCTCCTCAATGGTCATGCCATCAATTCCTGGCGCTCCCTTGTTTACCTTAACTCTCTTATACGCTCTGTTAAAGTTATCTTTATACAGTATCGCTTCTAAAAGTCTCGGCTGTGCACTGTCTCTTTCTTTCCATATCCGATTGAATGACCTAGACGCTTTCACACACCCTTCATGTTCCGCATTATCTCTTTGCGAACAGCCATTGTTTTCAATGTTTTCTGCCATAGACAGTCATTCCTCCTTTCTCGGTCATACTCAAGACTCCTACTGATTCGGTCCTTCACCTCTCGGCTACTATGACCTCTGCTGACTTCTATGCGTTCAGCATTGCTTTATGCAATGGTTACCTCTTTCAAGGCGTACCGCACAGACCTCCCTAGGTATCACACGTTTCTTCCTCTCCATCCGTCTGCCTCATTTATCATGCATGATTCCGTGTAGTTATTGGGCTTCGATTTGGCGTGCAACCTTACCCTCATGCATAACCTCATATAAGATTTCTGTCCGTCAGACCAGAGATTTGCCCGTAAGTTAGTATTTTTTCCTCACATCCGGCTTCCTTCAGATTCCACCTCACGATGGACACCCTTGCCTTCGGCTATATCCTTCCCACTACCGGGTGGATTCGGGACTTTAACCCGTTAGAAACGTGCGCCGCTAGGCGCACACGACAAAAAAGCCCTTAACTATGGTTATTAACCACAGCTAAGGGCTTAGTTTATAATATGGAATTTGTTCAGAGCCAAGCTCCGAACTTTAGTCTGCAAGCCACCTGTTAATTGTTCCGTTACCCATAAACCACTGGATAACAAGAATAATGGCACTTGCTATGACTGTTATCAATTTGTTATCAAAAGACTAATCGAAATCGCTGAAACCCGCATAAACACTGGCTTTTTTAAGCAACTCGATTTATTCAAACTCCAGACTGACAGTACGGGGTATTAACAAAGATTGCTGAATTTTAGGCGTTTTGGAACAATTTGAAGCGCTATAAACAAATAAAAGAAATTTTTAAAATGCAATAAAAATGCAATGAAGCCTATCTCTATTCTCCGATAATTTTAGATAGCTTCTAACTTGATACCTAAATAAAAACTGTGTTATACGAAAGGAATTATCAATATGAATTACCAATTAGAACTCAAACAAATCGTGGAATTTCCACGCTGTCGCATTTACCGTGACTTCATACAAACACTAATCACAACGAAGAGCATCCGAACCACCGGAGGCTCTTTTCTTTTTTACTATCTGGTTTTATGCTCCTATGCAAATTATCGGACATCCTATCGCCGGATGGAACACATCACCTACACAGTCGGTCCCGGAGAATGGATCTGCTCCGTCACAGATCTTCAGAATTGGTTCCGCTGCCGCTTCCAGCATCAGGTATTATCTATCCTCAAGTTTTTTGAAGAACAGAATTATATTACCTATTCTCTCCTTGGCAAAAACAAGCTGGTCAAATTCAAAATAACCGACTGGCCTAAAGACAACACCATATTGGAATATAACTATCCCTGTAAAAAAGATACAGGGTTTTTCTTTTTCCCGATTGCCAAAGTTCACGAACTAATTGGCATAGGGAAATGCTCGGAGATGGATATTCTTTTAGATCTTTGGATTCATGCTGTCTACAACGATGCCACCGTACAGGGTTCGGATTCCGGTCCGGTTGTATATTACCGGAACAATACTGGCAATCCCCTTACCAGTTTTCATTCACTGGGCGACCGTTGGGGACTGTCAAAGGCATCGGTCTCCCGACTTCTGAAGAAACTGGAGGAAAAAGAATACATCACACTCATCTCATTTACAGGAAAACACGGAAGCGTAATTTATCTCAACAATTACCTGTCCGTAATGTTCAACATCAGCGATGTAATGATTGACAAGGAGGAAATCGCCATGAAGATGCAACTGCCAATCCATATACCTGAAGAAATTACTGTGGAAGAATCTGGTTCCGCCACAGTTTCAGAAACTGTCATGGATACACAAATTACCGTTTCAAAAAATGATTCCTGCGTTCCGGATTCGCATATGAAATATATCGTGCAAAAAGTCGCAGAGCTATTGGATTCACAAGGGATTCCATGCTGCCACTGTTCCAAAACCCGCTATATATTATCTCCCTTATCAGCCTGCAAAGATATATTAAATCAATATACTCTAAATATTATCTGCCCCTACGGGAACGCTGCTTACCGCTTCGAACTGTCCATAAGTCCAGGGGACGAGTCTGTCCAAAAGAAGCCTGCCATGGCAGCCCACACTGCCCTGAAGGGAGGTGAATAGGCATGGCAAACCGTAACACACAGGGGTTTCCTTCCCCGGAAGAAGATCCACGTTTCCATGACACCTACCAGTTTTTACGCAGATACCGGGATGCAACCTACAGCCTGAAGGTAGTCGTACACCAGATGGAACACCAATTTAAGCTCCAGTATGACAATGACATCGACAAATTTCTGGACTCCATCTATGCAGCCGGTGCTGATCTTACCGGAAGTGACATCGAACAACGGGCAAAAAGTATTGCCAGAAGCAACCAGATGCTGAAGCTTTTGGAATCATCCATCGATCTCCTCCGGAACAATCACAAGCATGGAGAACAGTATTACTGGATTCTCTACTACGCTTTTCTCTCTCCACAGGAAATGAAAAATACAGATGAGATATTGGATAAGCTGGCTCACCACATCACCAATATTTCCTACCGCACCTATTACCGGAAACGCAGGGCTGCGATTGAAGCACTCAGTACCATTCTTTGGGGATTTACTGCAAAAGAAACACTGGATACGCTCAACAAGTTCTTTCCGGAATAGCATCGCTCATAAAATGGCACAGAAATGACCTGCTTCTGCGATTGAAGCGTAAATTTACCCATGCTACAATAGGTATTGCTTATAGTTTTCCTTATTTCCAGCACCCATAGATGGTGCTTTTTTTGTACCTGTAAATTCAATCGCTGACAGCAGGTCATATGTACTATGTACGTACACTATACTTACAATACCAAATGTATTCTGTACGTACAGCCATACGTATAAAGTTTCCTATTATATATAGAAGGGAGTCAATCATGAAAACAAGGAACGAAATCTATCAAGGAGAGGGAGCCAAGCTCTTACGGTTCATTACCACTTACCATACTCTGAAGTATGACCAGGTTTTACAACTTTTCTCCCGACATGAGCAGTCTATCAAGTCATTGGTTACCAGCCTCATCAAACAAGGGCGCATCATTTACGATAAAGAGCATGACCTTCTTTGTGACAGCCAGCAGTCTGCTGAGAATCCTGACTATGCTATAATTACATGCTTTTGGGTACTGCTGGATTTTAAGAAAGGTATTGTATACCACACCAGTGGCGAATTTCCAATCAAGCTCAATTTCTTTTCGCAAGATGAACAATACGAAATCATCTATATCGGTGAAGAACAGGAGGCTCTGATTAATCATGTGATGGAAAGTATCCCATCAAATGGTTCCAAGCGCCTGATTGTCTTAGAATCCGAAAGCCAGGCTGCCAAAATCACCATTGATGATGTAGCCGCTTACTGCCTTGTAAATGAATCCGGTGCTGTCAGTTACTACATGAGAAAGTAGGTTATTATGACGCAAAATACACCAACCATTTACCAGCGGCTTGAAAAACTGGAAGGGGAGCTGCAAAAACTGACGAATACCGTTTACGCTCTGAAGGTCACTGATATCCAGAATTATGATAAAAATTTTGAGGAACTGAGCGTCAGTGCTGCTCTTAGAGCGGAGCGGATTGCCTGCCAGATGCGTAACCTTGTCTGTCCGGCTCTCTCCCCAAATCAAGCAGCTTATCTTCCCAAAGCGGCAGATGCACAGGGAATCCGGATTGCAGAACAGCAGGGGATTCTCACCATTACGCTTCCCGGACTGCTTCCGAAACGAAGAGTCCACACAAACACTGCATTTCTCCATGAACCGCTTAATTATATGCTTCGGGAGTATGTAAAACAAAATGCCCTGCCCCTCTATCGTGACTGCATGATATGCTTCAGTCAAATATATGACAGGGAACTTCCTCAAAGACGTATCCGGGATTATGACAATCTGGAGTTTAAACAGATTCTGGATACACTTTGTACTTATGTTCTGACAGATGACAGCGGCTTTTTCTGTGATTCCTACTACACGACACAGCTTGGCTTAAAGGACTGTACACTGGTATCGGTTATGGAAAAAGCTGACTTTCCGAAATGGCTGCAGAACCAGAAAAATCATCACGAAAGCATGTCGGAAAATCTCCTGACTTCTCAGGCAGAAATCCGACATCGGTAAGAACCACCGCAGGGAACTTTGTTTTCTTGCTTTTTTTATCTCCAAACCACCGGAGATTTACCCAAGTATAGGCTTGCATGGGTAAGAACTGAATTGAGGTGATGCTTATTTGATAAGACCTGACACTACGAAATACCGCTTACTGGAAATGATAGGGATGTGCGGGGAATTTCCCGCAGACCAGCTAAACAGACTCATCCCAAGTGCCTCCTATGCGGAAAAACTCATTACGGATTTGAAGGCGGAACACCTCATCCGTACCCACTACCGGGATGCTCTCAGAGGCTACCGTCTTACAAAAGCTGCGAAAGAGATGCTGTTATCTGTCTCGCCGCTACGCTTCCAGTGCTATCTGACCGGCAATACCGAGACGAACCTCATCCGAAGTGAAGTATCCCGACGTATCCGCTTACATCAGAAAGCCGAAACGTATCTGACACTCCTTCATGCCGGGATTCCCTTTTATCCGGATGTAAAACCTGACATCTTCTGTAATCACCGCGAAGCTGGTTCCATCGGTATGCGAAGCCTTCCTCTTTTTTACGCTTCCAGAGAAATTAAGGAATTGGGCCCGGAGACCACGAAGATTAGGAACTCCCGCAGCATGGGCATCCTGATGGCACCGCAATGTGTCTATGTCCTTTATAACACGGGAAACGGAGTCCTGAAATGGGAATATCGAACGGAAGTCCGCTTAAACGCCTTCCTGCAGCATTACCTGCAAGGCTACCCTTACAACGGACATCCACAGATCCGGGCAATCATGACCGGAACCGACATGGAAATGGCTTTCCGGCTGTTTACCAGTACCGGAGGCTACAAAAAGAGCCTGTTTATGCTGGACACCTCCTTCGAGCATTTCCATTACCTTCCCAATACTCCGGAAGGGGAAGTGCTTTTAAAACTGCTGGTTCACCCTGAGATCATGGAAAAGCTGGACAACCTCCTGCTGTCCGATCTGGGCTGCCGCAGCGATTCAATTCCACTGGAACATGATGCCACGGATGCTTCCGGGAACCCCATCCTTCTTGCTTATGATTTTGACATGCAGCGAATCAACCGGTTCAATACCGGCTTAAATGTATACGGCAGATCCGGGAACCTGATCTGTTTCGATTTTCAGATTCCGGTCCTGAAAAAATACTTAACTGCCACAATCCATTTCTCCAGTATTGACCTTTGCAAATTCAAAAGGGGGTTTTTACATGAACCGTAAATGGTGGAAGCTCATTTATATGCTTCCGATCACCTTCTGCACCCTCTATGCAGGAGGCTATGTTGCTCAATTTATCCGCAACTATCAGACCTGGGAATCTGCCGGCAATTTTGCCGGAAACGGAACTGCCCCGCAGATCCCCTCCCCGCACCCGCTCGCCTGTCTGGATGCCCTGACTGCTTTCCCGTACAATCTGTATGGGATTTTTCTATGTCTGGCAGCTTTTGGACTCCTGACCTTCCTTCTCATGCGTATGGGATTTGACCGAAACGGGGAAATAACAGACCGGGGCCGGAACCTGAATTATTCCACAAAGGGAACCTATGGGACTTCCGGTTTTATGACTTTGGAGGAAATGCATCAGGTACTGGAGCTTACGAATGATGTCAAGAAACACAAGGGAACCATTCTTGGAAAACTGAACGGAAAAGCCGTTTGTCTCCCGAAGGATACCCGCATGAACCGGAATATTGCCGTTTACGGTGCCAGCGGTTCCATGAAAAGCCGGGCCTTTGCACGCAACATGATCTTCCAGTGTGTTGCCCGCGGGGAAAGCCTCATCATCACCGATCCAAAATCGGAATTGTACGAAAGTACAGCCACTTACCTTGAGAATGCCGGATATATCGTGAAATCCTTTAATCTTGTAAACCCGGAAAACTCGGATAGTTGGAATTGTCTGGGTGAAATTGGCGGACAGGAAACCATGGCACAGGTATTTGCTGATGTCATCATCCAGAATACCGGTTCTGCCAAAGGCGATCACTTCTGGGACAATGCCGAGATGAACTTATTAAAAGCTCTGATTCTCTATGTGGATCAGGGATTCCCACCGGAGGCAAAGAATATCGGACAGGTATACAAACTCCTGACCATGAGTTCGGAAAAAGAACTGAACAGCCTCTTTGACCTGCTTCCGGTCTCCCATCCGGCAAAAGTCCCCTACTGCATCTATAAGCAGGCAAGTGACACGGTACGTTCCGGCGTCATCATCGGACTCGGTTCCAGACTTCAGGTATTCCAGAACAAGCTGATCCGCCAGATCACTTCCTATGATGAGATCAACCTGACGCTGCCGGGAAAAGAAAAATGTGCATACTTCTGCATCACTTCGGATCAAGACAGCACTTTTGATTTTCTTTCTTCCCTGTTTATGACCTTCGTATTTATCAAACTGGTCCGTTATGCAGACACCTATGGGGAAGATGGAAAACTGCCGGTTCCGGTACATATCCTGGCTGATGAGCTGGCGAATACGGGAGCAATCCTATCGCTCAACAAAAAGATTTCCGTGATCCGAAGTCGAAACCTCAGTATTTCCTGCATTTTCCAAAACCTGCCTCAGATGCAGAACCGGTATCCCTTAAACCAATGGCAGGAAATCATCGGGAACTGCGACACTCAGCTATTTTTAGGCTGTACGGATGAGGTAACTGCTACATTTATCTCTAACCGCTCCGGTGATGTGACCGTTGGTGTCAGCAGCGAAGCCAAACAATTAAATAGCTGGAGGGTATCCGATTATACACCGGAATACCGCCAGACCAGATCCATCGGGAAACGAAAGCTCTTAACTCCGGATGAGATCCTGCGGCTCCCGCTGGATACTGCACTGATTATCCTGCGTGGTCAGAAGGTACTGCAGGTAGAAAAATACGATTACACCCTGCACCCGGATGCCCAAAAACTCATTCCCCGGAAGGCTTCCGAACATATTCCGGAATGGAGAAAAGGAGCATGTAGTGAAGAATATACGTACACTCCAACTATTCCTGCTTCCCACCCGAAAAAAACCGCTTCTTATGGAAAGCAGAAAAAGAAAAAAGCTGAACCGCACTTTGACCAGCAAAGCGTTTATCAGGAACCTGGCTATCACGATTTCCCGGATGACTTCTCAGCAGATAACTATTCGGATCACACAGACATGGTTCCTTTAGATAAAGATTCTATCATGTCATAATTTGAAAGGAGACACTATGATGCCAAACGAAACAACCAACACACCTATTTTAACTCTGGATTCCGATGCGAAGCTGGAAACAGCCCAGTCCATTTCAGACCTTACCTGGCATGAGATCCAGAATGCCTACCGTACCCGCCGGATCTTAACCGGAATGCTTGGCGGTATCGAGAAAACAGAAAACGGCAGCCTCATTGCCGTGGTTTACTACAAGGATTTCCGTACTGTCATCCCAGTAACTGAGATGATGATCCATCTCATGCAGGATGAAGCACACGATTATGGGGAGCTTGCTCTGCGGCAGAACAAAATCCTCAACAATATGCTTGGATGTGAGATTGATTTTCTGATTAAGGGATTAGATCCGAAGACACGCAGCATTGTCGCCAGCCGGAAAGAAGCGATGCTGAAGAAACGCCAGATCTTCTATCTGGATAAAGATGCTTCCGGAATGCCGAAAGTTTATGAAGACCGTATCGTGCAGGCAAGAGTCATTGCTGTTGCGGAAAAGGTAGTCCGGGCAGAAATTTTCGGTGTGGAAACCTCCATTCTTGCCAGAGACCTGTCCTTCGACTGGATGGGTGATGCCAGAGAACGCTTCCAGGTAGGCGATCACATCCTGGTACGCATCCTGGATGTGCGGGCAGACTCACCGGAGCAGGTCATTGTCCACGCAGATGTCAAAAGTGTGGAAGGCAACACCAGCAAGGAAAACATGAAAAAATGTAAGATTCAGGGAAAATACGCCGGAACTGTGGAAGACATCCATAAAGGCACCGTCTTTGTCCGGCTCTCCATCGGTGTCAATGCCATTGCCCACTCCTGCTATGACAGCCGGACAGTCGGGAAAAAGGATCAGGTATCCTTTGTGGTGACGCATATTGATGAAGAGCGTAATGTTGCCCTCGGCATCATCACCCGCATCATCAAGCAGACCATATAAGGCTTCCACCTTATTTTTAAATAGCTTTTTTTCATATACAGCACCAATTAGTCCAGCAAATACTCACGATACAGCTACATAAGGTGACAGAATAAAGTATTTTTCAGACCATTACCTTATTGTACTGAAAACGGTAACGTGTTATACTGATTCGGTATTACTGAACCGGAAAGACGGATGCATTTCGATTTTGCCCTCTAGTATCCAAGGAGGGTGATGCCCATGAATACAATGGAAGTATTGACTTTACTATTGGTAATTTTTGCGGCTTTGACTTATATAGATCGACATAATAAGAAATAGCATCCACGACCCTAGGAAAGTTTTGGATGCTATGACTTATACATAGAATATAAAATTTAACTGAGGGCATCAGATTTTGCATCTGAATACCTTTCTTGAGTTCATTATACACTGGGGGATTTGAGAAATCAAGTCCCCCTTTTTATTATGACATTGATTAGTATCTGCATTAAACATCAGAAATTTATATTCTTACTCACTGAAACGAATTCTCTCTATCAATGAATCTTTCCTTACTGACTTTGCAATGAATATTGCCAATAACATCTGTATCACAAACAATGTTAAAATTATAATAATAGCTGCTGTTACCGGATAATGGTATGTGCTGATATCAAACATTCCTGTACGCTTTGCATATAAAAACAACGGATATCCTGCAAGACTTCCCACTCCGATACTGATAATAAGAGTGCCTACTGTATAGAATATACCTTCCAACTGGAGCATCTTCATCAACTGACGGTCCGACATTCCGATTGCCTGCATCATGCCAAGCTCCTTTTTTCGCACATGGACACTATTGATCATTGTGTTAATCAAGTTCATAATGCTGATTGCTGCCAGAATGATGATAAATGCATAACATGCACCTCTAGTCATCTGTATGGCATTTTCCCATGTATCGTACTCATTCTTCCAGGTACGCATCTGCAGTCTGCCTGATCCATCCACAATAGCCTGTAGAGATGCTTCCAGTGCCTCATCATAATCCTTATCTGCAATCACCTGAAAATAGCTGGAAGAATTATTTATGGTAAGTTTCTCTGCCCCTTCTTTTGCCATGATAAGACAGTTATAGTTTGTCAGACCTCCTCCATATTCACCAATTGCTGCCACTTCAATCTCTTTTTGAAAGGTATTATCTCCATCATGAATATTGAGTTTCAGCTTATCTCCCACTTTAATATCTGGATACCAGTGAAGTAGCGCGCGGTCCAGAATCACTTTATCCCCGGATTTCAATTCCTCGTATGTGACATTGCCTTCAGTGATTCCTTTTTTCAGCTCTTCTGCGTATTCTTCCGGCACTCCATTGATAAATTCGGTTCCAATTTTTTCTTCAAAAGGTCCTCCTGATACCTTCAACGCGGTAAACACATCTACCCGCTCAACACCGTCAAGCTCCTCTATCTGCTGCTTTAGTCCTTCATTTAATGGATTATTCTTTTGAACCTCCGCCCATTCATATTCAGGATGCTCTTTATTCCCGGATTCCACAATTGGAGAAATCTCATATTGCCCCACAATCGAACTCTTTGCACTTTCCATCGGATTTGCACAAGACAGCACCGTTGCTACCATCATGACAAATATTCCGGTAACGGCCATAGATACAATCGTGATAGTACTCTTCTTTTTATTCTCTGCAAGATTTCTCTTGGTCAGTCGTCCGATATTCAGAAATTGATATCCCTTCCTGCTGCTTTTCTGTCGCTTACTGCCTCCCTGGTAACGCATAGCTTCTATTTCTGATACCTTCGCCGCCATACGCATAGGCTTCATCAGTGACAGATACACTGTACACAGAGTCACTGCAATTGCCAACAGATAAATCCACCAATAATAAAGTTGGACTTCTCCTTTAGCTACAACCTTGTATGCCTCTGTTATAAGTACGTTTGAATCCTTTGCATGTTCTACAAACTGGAGAAGTACAACTTTCACAGCAACTGTTCCGATCAAAAGTCCTATCGGAATGGCAAACAACGCCACTCCCATTCCCTCTCTTAGTACGATTTGTCTAAGCTGCCGTTTCGTAGCCCCGATTGCCTTTAACTTTCCAAATTCCCGAACCCTCTGGTTCATAGATACATAATAAACACTATAAATTGTGATAATGCCCGCCAATACAACAATAAGCATGATTCCTACAATCACCGGAATTGTAGCCGGATCCACATAATTTGCTGCAAGATACTCTTTATTAATATTCATGTCATCCTCGGAAATCCCGAACTGTCTGGCAATATTCTGTATCGTCTCTGTATAATCTGCAGTCGTATTTCCTTTCTGTCCATTCACCTGAAGTAAAAACCGATATTTCACCTGTTCTACCGGTATCTCCGCTTTCAGAAAGGCCTCTGAAACCAATGATGTATATTGTTTTTGTTCTTTGCTGCTCTCATTATCTGCTAAAAAACCACAGATTCGAAAGTCTTTCTCCTTCGTATAATCCAGTCCGTCATCTTTCAGAATCTGATAAGGTACTGTGATAGTGTCACCGATTTTCCCATTCTGTCCTAATGCTTCCAGTATTCCTTTTGAAACCACAATATCATTTTCTTTCTGCGGAAGTTGCCCCTCTTTCAGCTTCACTTTATAAAGTTCCATCCCTGTTCTGTCCATATACATCATGGAAACCGTCGCATCTTCCAGATTCATGTACCCCGCATCGCTGCGGAGTCCGTAAGTTTTCACATCATGATGTGCCGCCAGTTTCATAACTGTACTCTCGTCCACGTTCCGATAAAGGGCATGCCATGTTGGATAAATCTTATTGATTACCGCAAAGTTCACTTCCACCATATCTTTTCCGATTGATGGGATTACGAACAGCAGTAATGTTGTCAGGATAATGGCAATTCCAATCAGTATGTTTTTGCTCTTATAATGCCGCATATTGCAATATGCAACTCTGGTCGTCATCTTCATTATCTTCTCACCGCCTTGCCATCTTCAATGATAATCATTTCATCCGCCATCTGGGCAATCGTTTCATCATGGGTAATCATGATAAGCGTCTGCCCGAAATCCGACACGCAGCTTTTCAATAGGCTCATAACCTCTAGCTCAGTCTGGGAATCAAGGTTTCCAGTCGGCTCATCCGCCAAAATTATCGCCGGTCTTGTCACCAATGCCCTGGCTATCGCAGTTCTCTGTTTCTGTCCACCAGACAAAGCAGACGGCATCGCATCTTTCTTATCCTGCAGTCCGATTTTTTTGAGAATATCTTCCACTTCCCGCGGCTTTACCTTGCGATTATCAAGTCCCAGCGGAAGAACGATATTCTCCCACACATTCAGCGATGGAATCAGATTAAAATCCTGAAAGATAAATCCTATCTTCTTTCTTCGAAACTGTGCCAGTTTATCATCTTTTCGAGAATAGATATCGGTTCCATCAATCCATACTTTGCCGGAATCCGGTCTGTCAAGCCCTCCAATCAGATGCAGAAGTGTAGATTTTCCGGAGCCGGAACGTCCTACGATAGCTGTAAACTTGCCTCTCTCTATCTGTAAACTTGTATGATCCACGGCTCTCACCTGATTCTCGCCTTCTCCATAATACTTTACTAGATCTTCTACTTTTAAAATACTACTCATATCTTCAAGTCCCCTTTCCATTTCATACCCCTACTATAACATTCCTGCATTACAAAACCCTTACAACAACCATAACAGTTTTGTAAGGGTTCCGACTATTCTCCTATTATGAGCGGCAGTGTCACTTTAAATATCATACCTTTCTCAGCCTTTCTTTTGGCTGCTATTGTCCCCCCCTGTTCTTCTATGATCTTTCTGGCAAGATACAGACCGACACCCGCTCCGTCTTTTACCTGTTCCTTTGCTTTCCTTCCCCGGTAAAATCTCTGATAGATCTTATGCAGTTCCTCCGCAGGAATGCCCATTCCTTCATCTTCTACTTCAATAAGCACATTGCTTGCTAGCTCCTGCGTCCTCACTGTAATCGTTGTATGTTCCGGTGAATATTTGACTGCATTCTCAAGGATATTCGTTAATGCTTCTACCGTCCATTTTGAATCATGGTTCACAACTATATCATCATCCATCTCCACCTGAATGGAAATATCTTTTCCTCTTGCCTTCATATAAATCTGACTGACAGCCTCTGTTAGCGTTTTCTTCAGGCTTTCATGAAGCGAATGTATCTGGATCATATGTGTTTCCAGCCTTGAAAGATTTACCAGTTCATTCAAGAGCTGTTCCAGTTTGGTAAGTTCCTGTGATTCCTGCTCCAGAAACTCCCTCTGTTCTTCTCCTGTAACCCGATTTTCTGCCACCAGCTCATGACTCATCCGGAGTGATGCAAGCGGAGTCTTCAACTGATGGGAAATATCTGTAATCAGACTCTTCGTACCATTTTCTTCCTGCTCCAGACGTTCCTTCAAATCTTCGAAATATTGCCCCAGCTCCTTTACAGATTCCCACACCTTTAACCATTGTTCCGATTCTGATGTTTCTTCAGGATATGTTTGGAATTTTCCTTTTCTGAATTCCTGCAGACATTCATATAATTGCTGTAATTGTTCCTCATCACCGTATCTGCTCCAGTTTTTTCTTCGGTCCAGGTACAAGAACAGGCTACATACTATGACTCCCACTAGTAATCCAATTCCCCAGATAATCCTTATAACCACATCTGAAGATCCACTCCCTGAGTGATAACCATAAGTTTCTTCCAGCATCTGTACGACTCTTTCTATCTTCTGATCGTCCCGGTCTCTTATAAAATCTACTGTTCCTGACTTTTCCCAGATTGCAACTATTTCCCCTTCCAGTTCAGGATGTTCTGCAAGGAGCAGTGCTATCTGCGTTGCTTTCGCATTTTCCTCATACTTTGTTATCAGATACATTCCTACTGTAAAAAATACTGCAAAGATTACATATACGATAAAATACCGTTTTAATTTTTGTTTACCTTTCCGGTCCATATATATCCCAGTCCTCTCACATTCGCTATCTCTTCTGTTCCAAGTTTATTCTTCAGTCTGCTTATATTGACAGTAACCGTATTATCATCGACAAATTGACCGTCTATATCCCATACATGCTCCAGGATACTTTCTTTTGAAACAATCTGTCCTGCATTCTCCCAGAGATACAGCAACAGAGAGAATTCTTTCTTACTTAAAGTAACTGGTTCATCCCCTTTATACACCTGCATCGTTTTCATATGCACCGTAATCTCTCCGGAAGACATAATCTGTGCCTGTACCTTAGAAAGCCGTCTCATCAATGCGTTCACCTTCGACACCAAAGCCATCAGTGAAAATGGTTTGGTAATATAATCATCTGCCCCTGTATCATAACCATTTACAATATCTATTTCCTGATCCAAAGCCGTAAGATAGATAAGATATGTATCTCCACCTGCACGTACCATCCTTCCAAAATCCAGTCCTGTACCATCCGGCAATGTAATATCGCTGATAACAAGAGCATAATCTCCTTTTTGAAATGCTTCTTTTGCTTCCTTTATTGTATAAACCTGACGAACCTCATACCCTTCCCGTGAAAGTAACAGGGCAATTCCCCGATTTAGATTCAAGTCATCCTCCAGTAATAATATTTTCTGCATCAAATACTCCACCTCTATTTGTAATAACCTGTTCTTTTATCATATCAGTCCTATCTTTTGTCTACAATAAAAATAAAATTAACATACATACTTTTCCTTCATATGTTCAAGGATTTCACCGGATACTGCTTCAGAAATCGATCAATCCATTTCTGATTGCTTCTCTGTAACATCCGAAGTCTGGATAAAAGCTGTAGACAACTGCAGCTCTATGTTACTAAAGTCCTATCCATCAATACAGGAGTTATAGAATGCCGTGAAGATACCGTCAAATTCCATTTCAATAATATGTAGGCTGTCCATTGTGTGCTCCAGATAAGTCAGTGTTCCTCTATCCAAATCTATACTCGGCTTTCCTAGTGAGTTTGCTATTACATCTGGATTTGTAATTCCAAACATCTCCTTTATATCCGGCATAAGATAATCCACGATATCCGGCAGCCTTTTCTCATACGCCTGTGCCAGTTCAACTGCATGCTTCTCATAATCGGAATGTATACTGTCACAGACAAATTCAATCCCGTTTATTTCCATCTTATAGTAATCATTATTCTCATCATAGACAAACGCTGTACCCTTACTTTTTTTATTTTTTTCCAAAATCCCCATGATATATCTACACTTTCCCGGTTCTTCCGCCATACACAGTCTAAAAAACTGTAACTTAATGCTTACGTTTGTAAAAAATAACTCCTGCCAAAATCAATAAAATAATTCCAACTACAATCATAAAAATAAAATTATCACCATTTAACTTCCCTGCTATGAAAATAGAAGTCGGGCCATCCGCACCACCAATAACAGAAACGGCTGTGTTTTCTTTCTGCTTCAGTACAATGCCAATGACTGCCAATACAATTCCTAAAATTCCGGCTATGATTCCCAATCGCTTTTTCATTGCTACCACCTCAAATCATTTTTATCTGCTCAATCAAATGTAAATTGTTATGCAAGTATTTCTATGCAAATGAAGCATAGATAACCCATATTTCTGCAAACATTACCAATAAAAGTACACCATCTATCATCCAATTAAACTGAATGTCCGTTAAGAAAGTTTTTGAATGTGTCAGGCAATATTTTACTTTTTCTCGTCCAGTCAAAAAAGTGATAAGCACTTGTAATATAGGAAATAAAAATATTTGTATTTTTCTTCCATAATCATCCGCAATCCCATTTGCAAAATGTACTGGAATAATACTCGGTAAGAAAAATATACTTACAAGAGCAAGCAAAAATCCTATTATACAAATTATCCATGTGAATTTTCTAGTATTGATAAATTTCATAACAATCCTTCTTTCTGCTAAATTCAAGTTTTTCCAATACATAACACGTACTTACATTATACTCCTCACCAATGCAAACCTCAATTTATTCTCCATCCTTTTTCCCGTTATTAAGCTTCGGGCAGTAAAATGCCTTTACTTCCACCCCATCTTCCTCCGACTCAATTTCCACATAATAATCCCGGATAAAGTATCCCGCATTATGCTCCTGAATGGCGTACAGCTCCAATGTCTGAAAATCCACCAGTACCAGATCACGGGGCTTGGGTTTTTGCGTTTCCTCACAGAATACCTCCATGCTTTCCACCAGCTTATCCAGGCATTCCTGACACAGATGGTTCTGTACTTTTTTCACATCGAAGATACTATCTTCCCCGTAATCCACCGATACTTCGGAAATCCCGTAATCCGACATCTGCTCCGTATGGAAAAAGCAGCCGCCTTCTCCTGTCCCGGTATAACCCATATGCCCGTTTCCCTGCGGGCCGGTAAGATTCCCGTCCTCATCATGATTCCGGATATGCATATCCATCACATACCAGTGATTGGTACAGATCACTCCCAGATCGTCAAACTTCCGGAAATAATCCATCATACTCCGTTCATCGCTTCCACACAGCCAGCACTGTTTTGGATCTTTCAGCTTGCTTTCTACTGATTCAGGCACCTTTCTTTCTACCGGGTGATATTCCTGCTCCTGTGTTTTTTCAAGATAACCTGTCAGATCCAGCCGGCTGATTCCCAGTCCGATCAGAATTCCTGACGCACATGCCAATAATCCCACATATCCCTTTTTCATATTATAGTCATCCTTTAAGAATTAGTTTTATAATGCTTTTAGGATTACTATATCAAATCTTGCAATCACTTTCATCATAAATCGCATATTTTTATGTGTTTTATTGCATATACAGCTTTCAAAAAAACTGCCTGCGGCAATTTCGCAGACAGCTTCTATTTCATCATCTCTTCAATTATCACATCCAGCATCCGAAGCACGCTTTCCTGCTTCTTCGGTGTGAGCCTTTCCAGCTTTCCTTCCACTACAGAAGTATGTTCCATTCTGGTAAGAGGAATCACTTCCTTCAGCACTTCATTCGGTTCCGCACCTAATACATTCAACAGCTTTACAAATGTTTCCATCGTAGGTGTTTTCACTTCCCGCTCAATCGCACCCAGATGGTTGGTACTGATATCCACCAGTTCAGCCAGTCTCTCCTGCGTAATTCCTGCCTCTTCCCTGTACCTGCGGATTGCCTTTCCCATTCCTTTCACACGCACACCTCCTCCTTCCAGTATTCACTAACGCTTAAAGCATTAGTCATGTAAATCCAGTATAATTGGTTGCAAATCACGCTTACAGTATCCATAAGGATTGCATTTATAACGCTTTTAGCGTTGGTCACATTTTTGGCACTCCATCGTCTGTAACTGGCACAGTCCTGCGATTGTAGCGGTAATTTACCCATGTTAAAATTGATATTGTCAAAATTATATGCAGAACGAAACGCAGCACTGCCGTATGGGAAGCCTCTCCTGCGGCAAATAAGCTGCGTTTTTTCTGTAAGATAGGAGGATCTTTACAATTTCATACTTTGATTTAGGACGCAGCCTGCATTGACCGGGCTGCGTCCTTTCTTGAGGCAGGAAAACCATAAGCAAAGGCAGGGGAGGTAATTCTCCTGCCGCTCTTATAAAAAGGAGGTACTTTTACGTGAAACACAAACTGAAAAACGCTCCGCCGGACACAAAACGGCATGTCAATTATGGCAGATGCCTGTATGCTGCATTTCTGGCTGTCACAGTCCTCTGCGGATACACACAGCCGGTTTTTGCCGCTACCATCTGGACCAAAGCCAATGAGATCATGAAGGATGTCTATAACCAGATTATCCTCATTTCCACCATTGCTGCAGTCGTAACGGCATCGGTTGCCCTTCTGATGATGAATTTTTCCAAAAGCGGAAAAACCGTGGACGAATCACGTGCATGGCTCAAGCGTATCGTCATTACCTGGGCGATCTTAAACGGGCTTGGCTTTATCATGGCTTACATCACCCCGTTCTTTGCAGGCGGAAAATGGAACGGATAGACGAAAGGAGATGCCACTATGGGAATACTTGACGGAATCGTGGAATGGATTGCCGAACAGGTCATGAACATTCTGGATCTGATCACCACTTCAGTCCTCGGTGCTCTGGGCTGTTCCATGGATACGTTTCTTCGCTACTTTCCTGCTGCCGAGACCATGTATCAGGTCTTTCTGGCACTGGGCATCGGGCTGATCCTCTTAAACTGGGTATGGCAGCTCTTTAAAAATTACTTTATGGGAGCCGGTATCGAAGCGGAAGATCCCATTAAGCTGTCCATCCGTTCCTTCCTCTTTATCTTTCTCACCTTCTATGCGAAAGATATTGTGGATCTGCTCCTGAAGATTTCAGGAACACCGTACAACTGGATTCTGACGGAAGACCTGCCGCCTTTAAAATTTGCGGATTTTAACTCCGTAGTCACAGTCATCCTGGGAGTCTGTGCAAATGGGGCGGTAGCCATCATTGCACTGATTCTGGTACTGATTCTGGCGTGGAACTACATCAAACTGCTCTTTGAAGCGGCAGAACGCTATATTCTTCTGGGGGTACTGGTCTACACAGCCCCGGCAGCTTTTTCCATGGGTGCCAGCCAGTCAACCGGAAATATCTTCAAAAGCTGGTGCCGGATGCTTGGCGGCCAGTTCTTTTTGCTTCTGATGAATGCGTGGTGCCTGCGGCTGTTTACTTCTATGGTCGGCACCTTCCTTGCCAATCCGTTATCCCTATAAGAAAGGAGGACCAAAATGAAACTTAGAAAGAAACTCATACCATTCCTGGTACTAACTGCCTGTCTGGTACTGTTTTGCTCCATGCCGGTCTTTGCAGCGGAGCTTACGGAAGCAGACGTGGAAGCGGCAGTTGCCAGTCAGGGAAAGGAAGCGGTAACCGGAAATGTCTTCGTCTGGTTCCTGTGTGCCATTGCCTTTTTAAAGGTATCCCAGAAAATTGATTCTTTTCTGGCATCGCTTGGCATCAATGTCGGCAATACCGGAGGAAACATGATGGCTGAACTTCTGATTGCAGGACGGAGCCTGACCGGTTCCATGCGTTCCCATGGTGGTGGCGGCTACCACAAAGCCTCTTCTCCCGGAAGTGCGGCTGTCGCAGGAAGCTTCCTATCCGGCGGGCTTGCCGGGGCAGTGGGAAGACAGGTACAAAGAGAAGCGGTCAATTCCGCAACCGGTTATACCGAACACAGCAGTATCGGAAACATGCTCTACCAGTCATCCCTGAACAAAGGCGGAGACTTTGCCAATCAGGTCATCAGCAACATTGCACAGGGAAATTACGGTCAGGTAGGTTCCATCAAGGGAGCAGACGCACAGAAAGCCTTTACTTCCTATATGGGCATCAATCCGGGCGGCGGTTCTTCCTATGATAATGTAGAAATCGGTGGCGGAAGGATCACCGGTACCGAAACCGGAAGCTCCGGAAACCGGGATTTTGCCCTGTACCATGCCGACCAGTATGCAGCTCCTACTCAGGGCTCCTACTCTACGGTACAGTCCGTGGATGGTTCCACCTGGTACAAGCAGTATGCACAGGATACGGTCGAAAAAACACCATATACTTCCGGCAGCGGCAAAGTAGCCTACAATGAATCCATTGTCCAGAAACTGCCGCCAGCCCCACAGCGAAAGGAGCGTATGTAACATGCCAAAAACAGCCTTGATGGGCAGTCCTCTTGCTGTCATCGGTACAGTATTCCGGCACAGGCGCACCCTTGCGAAAACTGGAGCAGCCGTCGGCGGTGTACTGATGCTTCCCATTCTGTTCCTTGTCATGCTTCCGGGACTCGTCTTCGGAGACCTCTCTGAAAATACCGGAGCACTGACCAGCAACACGGTAATCAGTGAAAATATCCGGGCTTCCAATCAGGCAATCGTGGAGGTGCTTCAGGAAAGCCATGATGCACTGCTTGCTAAGATCAATGCGGAAATTGCCAGACTCCCGGAAGGAGATACTGCCTCTATCAGCGATCCTTACGCTTCCAGTATCATCGTAAATGCGAACCAGCTCATCGCACAGTTTTGTGCCAGCCAGGATGACTATAAAAATATAAATATCAGCAAACTCAAAAGCCTGATCCGGGAAAACGAGGACGGGCTTTTTTCTTATGACGTTACTTCAGAAACGGCCACGGTGGAAGTTCCGGCGGAAGAGGAAAATGCACCACCCAGAAAGGTTACTTTTACCCGCCATACCTACACGGTCAGCTATGCCGGAGATGCCTACTTTGCAGATCACGTCTTTCATCTGACCGATAAGCAGAAAAAAACGGCAGACAGTTATGTGGAAAACCTGACCATGTTCTTTGGCGGCTCCGCTTCCGGTCTTGCCATGGCGGTAGGTGTCAGCGATGAGGTGCTGGCTTACCGGGCTACCATCCAGCAGGTCGCACAGAAATACGGCATGGAAGCTTATGTGGAACTCCTCATGGCAGTCATGATGCAGGAAAGCGGCGGGCGTGGAAGCGATCCCATGCAGGCGGCAGAAGGCGGCTTTAATAAGAAATACCCCCATGTCCCCAACGGCATCACCGATCCTGCTTATTCCATCGAATGTGGGATTCAGGAATTAAAGTATGCACTGGATAAAGCAGGATGTACCGGACCTACCGACCTGGACCGCATCAAGCTGGCGCTTCAGGGTTACAATTACGGCTCCGGCTATATCGACTGGGCAATGGAACGTGACGGCGGTTATACCAAAGAAAACGCCATTGCTTATTCGGATATGATGTGTGCCCGTCCGAACTGGCATTATGACCGGTATGGGGACAAGGAATATGTGGAGCATGTTCTCCGGTATTATCAGATTACCAATACCGGCGGAAGCTATCCGGCAAACGGAATGCAGATTCCGCACTATCTCCAGACCGATTACGGGAACATTCCTTATGGCGGCGGCTCCATCGCATCTTCCGGCTGCGGGCCTACCAGCTTTGCCATGATCGCCAGCTACCTGACCGGGAATACCATTACCCCTCCGGATGCGGTGGCATGGTGCGGGAATTCCTATTACAAGCCGGGAGTTGGAACCTACTGGAGCTACTTTCAGGCTGCAGCCAGT
This sequence comes from Coprococcus sp. LG101-27, assembly GCF_027695515.1. Taxonomy (NCBI): domain Bacteria; kingdom Bacillati; phylum Bacillota; class Clostridia; order Lachnospirales; family Lachnospiraceae; genus Coprococcus; species Coprococcus sp. LG101-27. The sequence goes on along the minus strand of NZ_JAQEUJ010000028.1, from coordinate 10,968 downwards.
CATTTCGGCTGTGGCAGCGTCACACAGACCAGCAATGCCAATACGGTACTTCAGGCACTCTCCGAAGGCTGTCCGGTCATCTCCTCTCAGCGGGCAGGACTTTTCACCAGCGGCGGACACTTCATCGTACTCCGAGGTGTTACGGCAAACGGCAAGGTACTGGTCAATGATCCCAATGACAGTGACGCAAAGAACTATATTAACCGTGAATTTGATATGATGTCGGAAATCCATGCTACGGCAAATGCCTACTGGATCTTCGACAAAAAATAAAGGAGCCATTATGAACAGAACAAAAGTGATTCTTTCCATTTTTCTGATGCTGTTTCTGCTGCTTGCCGGACTGGTTCTCCCCAGTTTCTGGAAAAGCCAGAAAAAAGAAGCTTCCGGAAACAAAGGCAGGGAACCGGCAAAGGAAACAACAGAAACAAATTCTGATACCCCCATGCCGGAATATCTGGATTTTGATGCTTTAAAAGCATTTTTCTCCGACAGCCAGATTGCTTCTCTCAAAGGGCAGTTTCCTGTCTACCTAAAAGAGTATGTCAAAAAAGAACAGACAAGCATCACCTTCCTGCCGGAAAAAACCAGCTACCCTACCGAAACAACCGTCTGCCTGATGTTTTCACTTTCCGATCAGGATACGCTTCCGGTTACCTATCACACCCCGACGGGTGTGTTTTTATTTGGAGAAGACGGGGTACAGGTCTCTGCAGATACGACTGTTTACGAAAAGCAAACCGATGATTCCCTGCCGTCCCTGACTTCGCAGGACATTGAACACCTGCAGGAAGGCGGGTATCCGGATACTTCTGACAGCCCGGAAGCTCCGGACACAGAATCCGGCAGTGCCTCTGTGCCTTCCGAAGATGCGAAAGATACGAAAAAGGAGGTGCAGCCATGACACAGCCAGAAGAAACACCGGTTTCCTTTATCCCTTCCAACTTCATTGAGAAAGGCAAGATCCTAAACGGAACTTTTGACATCCGCAATGCCATAGAAAGCATTGTTCTTTCCCTGGCAATCGGTATCCCTGTTTTCCACCTGCCGCTGTCCCTGACTGCCCGCATCATCATTCTCTGCATGACCGCACTTCCAGCGGCAATGGTAGCCCTGATTGGAATCGGCGGGGAGAGCATCACTGCCTTTTTGATGAATGCCCTGCGTTTTGTAGTGAACCGCAGGGTAATCTGGAGGTCCGACAGTCTTCCGGAAGGAAAGCCACGCAGGAAACCACGTTTCAAAGAGCCAAAGACAAAGAAACACCGGAAAGCAGAAAAAATGGCAGAGCCTTCCAAAGTAATGGCATCGGCTCCCCCACAGTCTGAACCGGACGCACCAGCTCCGCCAAAAAGTAAAAAAAAAGAACACCGGCAGTTTGATACCTCCACCAAGCGGGGCATCAAAAAACAGGCAAAGGAAGATATCCGTTATCTGAAGTGGGAGCAGAAAGAAGCCAGCCGACAGAAAAAAGAGGCGGCGAAACAGATAAAAATACAGAAAAAAACGGAAGCCCGGAGACGAAAGGAGGAAGAAAAACGGGCAGTTTCCGAAAAGCGGGCTGCAAAAAAAGAGCAGAAAAAAAAGGTGGTTTCCAAGGAGGACACCTCATCTGCCACGTCAAAACCCGTTTCCCGGAAAAAGCGAAAGAAAGACCAGACCTTGGAGGATTATCTTCCGGTGGAAAAAATCGCAAACGGAATCGTCTATACCACAGACGGACGGTACGTGAAGATCCTGGAGATTGAACCAATCAACTTTCTGCTTCGAAGTGCCAGGGAACAGCAGGGCATTATCTACAGCTTTATCAGTTACTTAAAGATCAGCCCTGTCAAACTCCAGATCAAGATGATCTCCAAAAAAGCAGACATCAATAAGCATCTGGAGCAGTCCCAGCTGGAGCTGGAGCGGGAAACCGATCCCCACTGTCAGGAACTGCAGCGTGACTACATCCAGTTTGTCCAGAACTTAAGTTCCAGAGAAGCAGTATCCAGACGGTTCTTTCTGATCTTTGAATATGAACCATTCAACGCAAACCGAAAGGAAGAGGAACGGGAAATCCTTGCTGCTCTTGAGACAGCCTCCCAGACCGCCAAAACCTTTCTATACCAGTGCGGGAATGAAGTGGTCTCCCATGACAATGAGGATGAATTTACTACGGATGTTCTCTACACCCTTTTAAACCGTACCCTTTGTACGGAGGTTCCGCTTTCGAACCGGATCAGCACTGTACTGTCCGCCTATACAAAGGAAAATCGCATGGAGGAACTGGATCACATCCGGATCAACGAGTTTCTCGCACCGGAAAGTGTGGATTTCAAGCACTCCCATTATGTGCAGATCAATGGGCTTTACCATTCCTACCTGCTTGTGCCGTCTGACGGCTACAAAAACCGGGTAACTCCCGGATGGCTGTCACTCCTTGTCAATGCCGGGGAAGGGATTGATATTGATTTCTTTCTCCAGAAACAGCCAAAGGACAAGATTCAGCAGCGTCTCGGTCAGCAGATCCGTATCAACCGTTCCAAATTAAAGGATGCGTCCGATACCAACACTGATTATGACGATCTGGATTCTGCCATCCGCTCCGGATATTTTCTGAAGCAGGGACTTGCCAACAACGAAGATTTCTATTACATGAATCTTCTCATCACCATTACTGCTTCCACGTTGGAAGAACTGCAGTGGCGGATTCAGGAAATGAAAAAGCTCCTGATCTCGCAGGATATGAACTTACACTCCTGCTACTTTTTACAGGAGCAGGGATTTTTATCCTCTCTGCCGCTGGCAAATCTGGACAAGAAGCTTTTTAAGCTGTCCAAGCGGAACGTACTGACTTCCGGGGCGGCAAGCTGCTATCCCTTCGTCAGCTACAGTATCTGCGATGATAACGGAATCCTCTTTGGGGTAAACAAGCATAACAATTCCCTGGTCATTGCGGATATCTTTGATTCCAGGCAGTACAAGAACAGCAACATCTGTATCTTAGGCTGTTCGGGAGCAGGAAAGACCTTCACCATGCAGACCATGGCACTAAGGATGCGAAGAAAAGGCATCCAGGTGTTCATCATCGCTCCGCTAAAGGGACACGAATTTTACCGGGCTGCAAGGAATGTCGGCGGAGAATTTATCCAGATCTCTCCTGCCAGTAAGAACTGTATCAACATCATGGAAATCCGGAAGGTAGACAATTCTGTAAATGAACTGCTGGACGGACCGACACTGGATGCCTCCGCACTGGCAGGCAAGATCCAAAGGCTTCACATCTTCTTCAGTCTGCTGATCCCGGATATGTCCCATGAGGAGAAGCAGCTTCTGGATGAAGCCCTAATCAAAACCTATGCCAGAAAAGGGATTACACATAAAAATGAATCCCTGACAGATCCGCAGCATCCGGAGCAGTACAAAAAGATGCCCATTCTGGAGGATGTCTACAATGTCCTGCTGGAAAGCGAGGATACCAAACGTCTGGCTCATATCCTGAACCGCCTGGTTCACGGTTCTGCTTCTTCCTTTAACCAGCAGACCAATGTGGACCTGACCAATAAATATACGGTACTGGATATCTCCGAACTGACCGGTTCCAGCGATCTTTTAACGGTCGGCATGTTCGTTGCCCTGGATTATGTCTGGGATAAAGCGAAGGAAAACCGTACCGAAGAGAAAGCCATCTTTGTCGATGAGGTCTGGCAGCTCATCGGTGCATCCAGCAACCGGCTTGCAGCGGAATTCGTACTGGAGATTGCCAAGATCATCCGTGCTTACTCCGGAGCCGGCATCTTTGCCACACAGGATTTAAACGACTTCTTTGCTCTGGATGACGGGAAGTACGGCAAGGGTATCATCAATAACTGCAAGACCAAGATTATCCTGAACATGGAGGATGAAGAGGCACAGCGGGTGAAGACTATCCTGCATCTATCGGAAACAGAAGTAATGAACATCACCCATTTCCAGCGGGGCAACGGTCTGATCTCAACCAACAACAATAACATCACTGTGGAATTTAAGGCTTCCAATCTGGAAAAGGAGCTGATTACCACAGATCGGCAGGAGCTTCTGGAAATCCTTGCGAAACAGAAGAAACAGGCTGTGTAACTTTTGGCAGCACTGACGCTGCCCTTTTCATTTGAACTTCAAGAAGGAGGAGACTTATGTTACAGACATACAAATCCTATACCAGACGGACGCTGGCTATGCTGCTGGCAGTCCTTGTCGCAGTCGGCGCATTGTTTTCCGGCAGTTTTCCGGTTCATGCAGCCGACGGCACCATCAGCTATAAGGCAGGTGCCAATATCCCTTACGGCAGCTATTTTACCTCCCGCATGAGCTTTGACGGGAGCAATACTGCCTACTGCGTGGAACCACTGAAGAAAACACCTTCCTCTGGTTCCTATTCCTATGACCTTTTAAGCCAGAACTCCCCGCTCAGAAAAGCGCTCTACTACTTAAACGGCGGTTACGGCTACGATAAAGTCGTCAAGGATAAATATTTCAGTGGCTGGAGTGATGATAACAGCTATGTCATCGGACATCTGGTTGTCGCTTACATCTATGCCGGTAATTCCGCTGACACCGGAGCTTTCCATGGCGCCCCGCAGTCCTATATTGATAAAGCACTGGAAGTAGCCAGTGCCATTCAGGGACTTCCGAACCCGCCGGAAGGCTTCCGGGCATTCATCGTTCCGGGACAGGGCAGCCAGACCATTGCCGGAAGCTGGTATCAGGTTCCAAACGGCTGGATCGAACTGAAAAAATCTTCTGCCAACGGAAGCGTATCGGACGGGAATCCGAATTACAGCTTAAAGGGTGCTGTGTATGGGATCTATCAGGGTGAGAAGCTCATCCAGAAACTGACCACTGATGAAAACGGGTATGCCAGATCCGGCGAACTGGAGGAAGGCGATTATACCATAAAAGAGCTCTCTGCTTCCAAAGGCTACATTGTAGACACCAAAGCTCACAAAGTCACCGTAAAAGCAGAACAGACTTCTGCTGCAAACGTAACAGATATTCCGCAGAATAATCCCATGAATCTGGTGCTTGAAAAGCTGGATGCCGAAACAAAGAAAGCCTCCCCACAGGGAGCAGCTTCCCTTGCAAACGCAGAATTTACAGTCAAGTTCTATACCGAGCAGTCTGACAGTGATCCTGCGGAAGCTGGAAAGAAACCGGCACGTACCTGGGTATTAAAAACAGATGTTTCCGGAAAGATGCATTTTACCAAAGATTCCTTTGTAAGCGGCGATGCCTTTTACTATACCAGTGATGGCAAGACCGTCTGTCTTCCGCTCGGTACCATAACGGTACAGGAAAGCAAAGCCCCTGCCGGATACCAGCTCAATCCAACTGTCTTCGTACAGAAAATTACAGGTGACGGTAAGCAGGAAATGGTTTCGGTATACCAGTCTTCTACCATAGAAGAATCTGTCATCCGTGGCGGAGTGAAGATCCAGAAACGTGACAGCGAGACCGGAGAAGCAAAACCGCAGGGTTCTGCCACTTTGGAAGGTACTGTCTTTGCGATCACTACGTTAAATGAAAATCCGGTATTAGTAGACGGAACATCCTACACGAAAGATCAGGTTGTCCTTACACTTACTGCCGATAAATCCGGTTCTGCTGCAACTGCAAAAGATGCTCTCCCATTCGGACATTACCGTGTGGATGAAACAACTGCACCTTCCGGTTATCTGAACAGCGGAAAGATCTCTGTAGAATTTGACATCACAGAACAGGGAAAAATCGTGGAACTGACTGCAAAAGACAATTCCATCTCCAATCAGGTCATCCGCGGGGATCTGGAATTTGTCAAGATTGCTGACGGCAGCCAGAACCGTCTGGCAAATGTGCCATTTAAGATCACTTCCAAAACAACAGGCGAAAGCCATGTGATTGTGACAGATGCCAACGGTTATGCCAGCACTTCCTCCAAATGGAACAAACATACCGCAAATACCAACCGGGGTGAGTCTTCGGAAGACGGCATCTGGTTCGGCACCTCCAAACCGGATGATTCCAAAGGCGCTCTCATTTACGATACTTACACTCTGGCGGAACAGCGTTGTGATTCCAACAAAGGCATGGATCTTTTAACCTTTGAAGTCAAGGTTTATAAGGATTCTGTTCTGATACAGGTTGGAACTCTGACCGATGATGCCATTGAGATCGGCACGACTGCTCTGGATGCCGAGACCGGTACACACATGAGCCAGCCGGCAAAAGAAGTGACCATTGAAGACGTTGTGGAATACGAAGGACTGAAAAAGGGCCAGAAATACAAACTGACTGGAACCTTAATGGATAAAAAAACCGGGGAACCAATCCTTGTGGATGAAAAACCGGTGATTTCTGAAACTGAATTTACTGCAAAGAAATCCTCCGGCTCCGTCAAAGTAACCTTTACCTTTGATGCAACTTCCTTAAAGGGAAAAACAACCGTTGTCTTCGAGGAATTATATCAGGATGAGATGCAGCTTGCAGTCCATACCGACATCAACGATGAAGACCAGACCATCTATTTCCCGGAAATCAAGACTACTGCGAAAGATGCGGACACGAACTCCAATATTTCCTGTGCAAAGGAAGAAATCACGCTGGTGGATACGGTTTCCTTTAAGGGGCTGGTTCCTAACCAGAAATATGAAGTGACTGGAACTCTGATAGATAAAGAAACAAAGAAACCAGTCGAAGCAGACGGAAAACCGGTGACAGCAAAAGCATCCTTCAAGCCAAAAGAATCCGCTGGTACGGTAGATGTTACCTTTACCTTTGATGCCAGCTCCTTAAAAGGGAAAACAGTAGTTGTCTTTGAATCCCTGGCTTACAAAGACAAGGAAGTTGCCGTACACACAGACATTGCGGATGAAGGACAGACTATTTACTTCCCGGAAATCAAAACCACTGCAACAGATGCTGCTTCCGGCACACACTATGCAAAACCGGAAAAAGAACTGACACTTACAGACCTTGTGGAATACAAAAACCTGATCCCAGGCAAAGAGTACAAGCTGACAGGAACACTCATGGATGCGGAAACCGAAAAACCTTTCGATGTGGATGGCAAAGCTGTGACTGCAGAAACAAGTTTCACTCCGGAAGAAGCTAACGGCAGCGTAGAGCTTTCCTTTACCTTTGATGCCTCTGCACTTTCCGGAAAAACGCTCGTGGCATTTGAAACAATGACTTTTGAAGATCACGAAGTAGCGGTACATGCGGACATCAAAGATGCCAACCAGACCATCTACTTCCCGGAAATCAAAACCACAGCCAAAGACGGCAGTGACGGGGATCAGGATGTCTCTGCTTCCAAGGAAGCGACTATCGTAGATACGGTCACTTATCATGGTCTGATGCCTGGATCTGAGTACAAAGTCATCGGAACCCTGATGAATAAGGAAACCGGAGAGGCTTTGTTAAAAGACGGAAAACCAGTTACCGCTCAGGCAGAATTTAAAGCAGAAAAAGCTGGCGGCTCTGTGGAAGTTACCTTTACCTTCGACGCTTCTGCTCTTGCCGGACAGGATGTGGTTGTCTTTGAAAAGCTCTACTATACAGACGGAAAAACCGAGCATGAGATTGCTTCCCATGAGGATCTGAAGGATGAAGGTCAGACCGTACACATGACGGAGCTTCCGAAAGAACCGGAGACGCCTCCGGTAGCTCCGCCTGTAAAGACCGGCGATGAGACGCCGCTTCTCCTGTATGCCGGAATCGCCATAGCTGCACTTGCAGGTGCAAGTGTCCTGGGCATCGTTTACTTCAAACGCAAAAAGAAACATCAGTAACTCATAACGAAGACTCCTGCAGGCAGCTCCCACATGGAACTGCCTGCTTCTTTAGTAGGTGATGAATATGAAACACCCCCACTGCAAGACAGATGCCAAGCACATCCGTCATTTTCTGAACCTCTGTGAAGGGAACTGGCACTCCTGTATCTACGTCTGGTGCCGCACTTGTAACGCACAGGAAAGCTGTGAGAACTCTGGCTTTTTATTCCATCCGGATGAAACGGGAAGCCCCTGCATCCTCCCTCTTTCAGATGCAGCGCTTTTGTTTCCCCGGATACCGGAGCCAACCGAATGTACCGGAAGCATGAGCATTGCTGCTTTTACAGAGCTTTATCTGCCCTATCTGGCCGCTCAGAAGCTGCCTTTAAAGCCATGTCCCATTCCGGCACTGCTCCGGCTTCAGGAGAACCAGCAATATGACTGGTAACAAAAAGTTGCACTTTCAGGCTCTTATACGTACAGGATATGTAAAGAAAGGAGGCACTGCCTATGTTAAACGTAATTTCAATCATCCAATGTATCGATCAGGTCTTTACGAACCTGATATTTATTCCCATGATTTTTGTCCTGTATGTGAAATTCCGTCCGAAAAAGCCATGGACCAGAAGGCGCAGGAACACTTACCTGCTCTGTCTGGTACTGATCAGCTTATTCCTGCTACGGATTTTCTGTGAGAAGTTCATCTTTACACCGGTTAATTATCCACGTTTCACAGACAGCGGCTTATTCCCGCTCATCCGAGCAATTTTCTATCCCGGCATCTGAAAAATGGGGATTCGTGCCATTTAGTCCGAATCTGGGATCAGTATCCGCTTGCGTCCTATGGGAATTCATCACCTGCTTACTTACAATATAAGTATACAGTACGTACTGGTTATTCACGTACACGTTACGTATCGTGTATGTACAAGCGAGGTGAAAACAGATGAAGAAACCAAAAATCATCCGCTGCCCTTACTGCGGCGGAACAGCAATATTAAGAGATGCATCCTTTGTATATGGAACGCATTCTCATGGCGGACAGGTTTATGTCTGCTCCCACTATCCATCCTGCAATTCCTATGTCGGGGTACATCCGGGAACCAAGATACCAAAAGGAACGCTCGCCAACCGGGAGCTTCGTCAAAAGCGGATTCAGGCACATCGAATTTTCGATCAGATCTGGCAACAGGGCATCCTTTCCAAACCGGAAGCATATCGCTGGGTGGCAGATAAGTTCTGTCTGACAGATAAGCAGGCTCACATCGGACAGTTCAGCAACTATATGTGCGACCAGCTCATTCGGGAATCCGCAGATGTTTTAAAGAACAACCATATTCCCTTCCGCCTCCGGGCAGCCAGCTGAAAGGCGGTGATTGATGATGACCTTACCACTAAATAAAAAGCAAAAACAACTGGTGGAAAAATCCATGGATCTGGTTCCGATCATGATTCGTTCCATGACCCGCACCGCTGCCTATGTAACTGAGGAAGAACAACAGGAATTATGTCAGATTGGATATCTGGCTTTGTGCCGGTCGGCTGTCGGATTTGAGGAAGGAAGATCATTCCAGCCTTATGCCAAAACTATCATCCGTCATGCCATCTTTGACTACTGGCGGAAAATTGCCCGTGACCGCTCCATGCTCTGTTCTCTGGACGAAGCATCATCTGAAGATGAACATCTCCATTATCGTGATTTGTTTTCCTACGAGGATACACAAACAACTCACCCGGAAAAGGACACAAACCAGACCTTGCTTCTTGAGCATTTAACCCAGCTTGGCACCGGACAGTCCTCAACTATTCAGAAGGGAATTGTAGCCCTCTATCTGCAACAGCAGGGATATACCAGCTTTGACTTGGCAAAACACTACCAAGTACCAGCCAATCGTGTACGGGCATGGCAGAGCAAAGCACGGAAACTATTACAGCAGGATGATGCACTCTATGCACTTCTGACTTAACCTTGAAGGAGGGAACTTTTATGCTGACACTTTATACTGCTGTCGGAACCTTAAAATTTCAAAAAACGACAGGCGGAAAATCCATTCCTCTTGTAATCAACGATGGACAAGAATATGGACTATCGGATGACGAGCTGCTGCTCTGGAGCTGTCTTGCCTTCCAGATTCTGACGCTCCATGAACTCCAGGATGCCTATACCCTGCGCCAGATACAGAAAGAAGGTCCGAAAGGCTTATCCTTCCAACACTATCTGAACCGACTTTCCTTACGCGGTCTGGTTGTAAGCGGAATTGGACTGACAGGGGTGGATGCCTTATATCGCCTTCTCGGCAGTCTGACCATTATTCCCTTGAAGGATACCTTTCCCATCCGGCTCTTTGGCTGCGTTCAGCTTTATCTGGAAGGAACTATTGGTGCAAAAGAGTTTGGCAGATATTTAAAGAAGAAACCCTCTTCACCGATGGAAGATACCATTCTGAAGCTGGCTGATAAGGTATCCCTCACGACCGCTGAGCTTGTCACAAGTATGGAGCAGGAAAAAGTAATCCACAACGAATCGGATATTATGGATGAGTTATACACAGAACCGGAGACAACTTACCAAACACTTGTGGATGATGTCCAGATTCACCATACCCAGTATCCAGTGCTGCAGGCTATTGCTAATTTGTACCTGAATAAACAAATCACATTTCATACATGTTAAAGGAAGGAACCTTATGCCAAAACCATTTTTCACAAAGCTGGTTGCCATCAGTGCAATCGGCTTTTTCTGTGTACTTTTTGGGTGCATCTTCGGGATCGCCACCCATGACCGGCTCTTTATCCTCATGAGCCTCCTCATCGGAATCTGCAGCATCTTGCGTGCACTCAGTTTCTACCACCTGATCCATACACATGCTTATCTGTCACTGGACGTAAGCTGCACGAAACGGGAACAGACACTCTTCGGGAAAAACCAGCAATATTGGTTTGCCAGTGATAACGGAAAGGAATACGCCTTCTCACTGGAAAAGAATATCAAACTCCTAGAGGGACATCGGTATCGGCTGTACTTCCGGAAACCACAGCAGGGAACAGGGCAATCGATGCCATGTGCCGGAGATATTCTCGGATATGAAGAACTCACCGATCAACTGCCGGAACTTCCGGATACATCCGTTTAGATAGAAAATGAGCCGCCCGTACTGTGATATGCTACCCTCATATAGGACAATGAAATATAAAAGTC
>NZ_JAQEUJ010000027.1:0-35802 GCF_027695515.1 Coprococcus sp. LG101-27 | reverse complement strand
TAAGGGAGCTGTAGACCGTAAGGGTTTGCAGTTTTTTTATTACATATATTACATAGGAAATTATTTACCTTTAAGGAAAAATGTGGTAATATGCTGAAAGAATGAGAGTAATTTAAGAGGCATGAGCAAATGGGTTTTTTAAATCAGCTATTAAAGTACAAAAATATATGTATTCAATGTCATAACAGTCCAGATGCAGATGCACTGGCTGCGGCATATGGGGTGTATACATATTTAAAACTACAGGATATCAATGTGTCAATTATTTACAGTGGAGATTATGAAATCCAAAAAAAAGATCTTTTGTACATGATTGATATCTGTGAGATTCCGGTAGAATACGTAAAAGAGTCACCAAAGACAGATCTTCTACTGCTGGTTGATGGGCAATATGGAAGAGGAAATGTATATCGTTTTGAAGCGGATAATATAGCAATGATTGATCATCATATGCCTTCCATGAAAAAAACAGAAAATGCTTTTATTGACTATTCTTATCAAAGCTGTTCTACAATTGTCTGGGAACTTTTGAAAGAAGAAGGATATGATGTAAAGGCGAATGAAAAGTTAAGTATTGCATTTTTATATGGATTGTATACAGATACTTCTTCCTATGTAGATTTGTACAAGAAGCATGACATTGCGATGCGCGATGAGTTAAGCAAAGATTATCCGGAACTGGAACGGTTAAAAAAATCATCCATGAGTCTGGAGGACCTCATGATTGCAGGAGAAGCTTTGTACCATGCATATTTTGATAAAGAGAAGCAATATCTTTTGATCAGTGCAATGCATTGTGAGCAATCAGTGCTTGGAATCATTGGTGATATGGCGATAAAGGTTGATGTTGCCAAAGTTAGCATTGCATATACGGATATTGACACTGGATATCAGGTTTCAATAAGAAGCGCGGATCGGGAGTATCTTGCAAATGAAGTGGCAGAAAAGCTCTGCGATGGAATCGGAAGCGGTGGTGGCCATATAGATAAAGCCGGCGGTGTGATTTCAAGAGATTGTATCTGCGAAAGTTATGCAGGATGGGAAATTGCAGACATTATCAAAGAGAGAATGGAAAAAATCATGAAATAAAAAAAGAAACAGTGGTTTACAAAAAAGGAAGTAAACCGCTGTTTCTTTCTATAATGATGTTAGAATTCCCTGTTCTGATAGAATTTTATGGATAGAATCCAGGAAATTATATACAGTAATAAACCTATGAAAAAAAGAATCAAAATATAGTCACTTCGGAAAGGGAAATGTGCAAGTCCGAGAGGCAAATTTTTTATGACAGATTGCAACGAACCAAGCAATGCGAAAAATAAAATAAATCCAATATAATAAGCAAACCGACCTTTCTCAGCACCTAGTTTGAAGGTAAACGGAAACATAAAGGCAGGTGGCAGTAATCCGGTTATAAAGATAATTGTAAAAATAGTAAGAAGACCGGAAATATGAAAGTTGTGTCTTATAATCATGTTGATTGTTTGCACTACTTCAACAATGATGGCAGAAAGTGTAAGGGTACATACTGTTAAAATATATTTGGAGGATACAATTTCTTTCCGGCTACAGGGAAAGGTACAGGCATAGAGACTCCAATTTGATTTTTCATCGTAAGAAAGCAGGTTTACCGGGATAATACTGGAAATTGTAATAGGATATAATGCAAAAAACAGATTGTTATTCCATGCTCCGGCAAAGGAAAATACAATAATCAGAATAAAAAATAAACGACAATATTTTATCATCAAATAAAGATCTTTACGAAGTAATCCTTTCATATTCAGTGAACCCCCTTTATCATAAAAATAAACAAATCTTCTATACTGATCGGATGTACCTTAAATCCTTTCGGAATCTGATCTCGAAGAACTACTGCTTCTACATTGTAAGAAGAGTATTTGACTCCGATGACCGCAGATTGATCTAGTTCCTGAAGCTGTTCCTTTGTACATTGAATGATACCGTATTTTTCCAGAAGCCGGTCTTTTTCTTCGAAAAGAACAAGGTTACCTTTATGAAGAAAGGCAACATAATCACAAATTTTCTCCAGATCACTTACAATATGGGAAGAAATTAAAATTGCATGAGATTCATCTCTGGTAAAATCATTGAAAATATCAAGGATTTCATCGCGCATTACAGGATCAAGACCGCTTGTTGCTTCATCAAGGATCAGAAGTTTAGGATGATGAGAGAGAGCAACTGCAATTCCAAGTTTCATCTTCATTCCTTTTGAAAACTTACCAAATTCTTTTTTATTTGGAAGGTTAAATTTTTGGAGATATTGGTCGTATAGAGAAGGATCCCAGTTGTGGAAAATATCCTTCATAATGCGTCCAATCTGTAAAGGAGTCAGGCATTCCTGAAAACCAACTTCATCTAATACAACGCCAATTTCTTCTTTCAAGATAGTAGTAGCAGAAGTGCAGTCTCTTCCCAAAATTCGAATCGAACCGCTGTCTTTTTTTATGATATCCAGAATTAGTTTAATGGTGGTAGTTTTTCCGGCACCATTTTCACCGATGAGTCCTAAGATACACCCACTGGGAAGAGTGAGATTTAGATGATTCAGGGAAAATCCAGGATAGTTCTTATTCAAATCGTTTATTTCTAAAGCATTTGTTTCAAATGTGGTCATAAGCTATTCCTCCATCATGAAATGAAGCATCTCAGTAAGTTCCTGTTCGCTTAGATTACAGGAAGCTGCAAGATGTACTATTTTTTCCATGTAGTCTTCAATTTTTTTCAGATTTGTTTCACGCAAAAGATCCGTATTAAGTGGAGCAACGAAACAGCCCTTTGCTGCAATCGTGTAAATAAAACCTTCTTTTTCCAGTTCATCGTAAGCCCGCTTGGTTGTTACGACACTGATTCGTAGATCTTTGGCAAGGCTTCGAATGGAAGGAAGAGCTTCGTCAGATGGCAATGTTCCACTTATAATTTGCGATTTGAGTTGTGTAAAAATCTGTTCATAGATGGGTGCACCACTTTTGTTATCTATGAATATATTCACGTTTTCACCTCGCTTAAAATGTTATAACTGTATATATACAGTATATACAGTTAGCGAAGGTGTGTCAAGAGAAACAATCCTGCTTGTATAGAAATTTGATTCATGGTATGATAATTTTTATAGATTAAACGGAATTACCAGTCGAATAATATCTGGAGAAATCAATGTATGAAGAGTAGGAGAATAAATATAATGATTTCTCTGATTAAAGTTATGGTAGTGGGAGGAAGGAAAAATGCAGACTTTTGCGAATACAGGAATAAAAACGGAAGTTATAGACGAAATTATTTCATTTGCAAAAAAACATGATATACATTGTGTAGCAGTCATGGAAGATGATGAAAGAAATATTGGAGATACATGGATTTGCAGAAGGAGCAACAGATTCTCCGAAAATGATTCTCAAAACAGCATATAAAGCAGGTATGATAAAGGATGAAGAACTATGGTTATCTGCATTACAAGAAAGAAATAATGTAATACATTCTTATAACCGAAAGATTGCAATGGGGATTATTACGCAGGCAAAACAGAAGTTTTATAAAATGTTCTGTGAATTAAAAGAAGAAATTGACAGGAATTGGATATAGTAGTCAGGAGCATAAAATGAATACAAATGAAATCAAGATCCGTCCGGCAACCGAAGCGGACGCAGCAGAAATTTTAAGTATCTATGCACCATATATAACGGACACAGCAATTACATTTGAATATGATGTTCCGACACTGGAAGAGTTTACCGGACGGATTCGTCACACACTGAAAAAATATCCGTATCTGGTGGCAGTAAGAGACAGCGAGATTATCGGTTATGCATATGCAGGAGCTTTTTATGGACGGGCTGCATATGACTGGTCGGCAGAAACTACGATTTATGTAAAGAAGGGTTGCAGGCACGGTGGTGTTGGAAAACTGCTTTATCAGGCACTTGAAACTGCACTGAAAGCACAGAATATCATCAATCTATATGCATGCATTGGATATCCGGAAGAAGACGATGAATATCTGACAAAGAACAGCAAGCAGTTCCATGAACATCTGGGATACCGTTTGATCGGAGAATTCCGGAAGTGTGGTTATAAATTTGGGCGTTGGTACCATATGGTCTGGATGGAGAAGATGATAGGAGAACATCCGGAGAAACCGGAGCAGGTAAAGAGATTTTCAGAAATATAGTGATGGAAATTAAAAAACGGGAGAATGCTGTTTGAAAATGCATTCTCCCGTTTCTCAATATTGTTATGAGAGCATCTCTTCGATCTTCGCCTGCATTTCAGCGACGGTATGCTTTCGTGACCGGGCACATTCCTGTGCCTGACAGCCGCAGATCAAACATTTGCGGTAGACGCCGCGGGAGAGTTTTTCTCCGTCTGTTCCAATCACATCCATATCAAAAAGACGTCCGAAGGGATGGCTTTCTTCGAGTTCTGTTGTTAGTTCTTTAATTTTATCTGCCGGATAGTCGACTGTAAGAATAATTTCATTTCCAGTCTTCTCATCAAACTCAGTTTGGGTAAGAATCGGAATGTTCTCTTTTTGTAATACAGCAAAAAGTGCTTCTTTTCCGGAAAGGAATGCTTTTTTGATCTGTTCATTCGTCTTTATAGGTCCCGGAATATTCATGCAGAATGAAATCACTGGGCAATGATATCTTTGAATATATTCATTTTGTATATTAACGCGGCGCTCGCGGCAGGCGAGCATGTCGGTTAATACTACTTCCTGTCCTTTCATAGCAGATCCTCCTAATAATGAATAACATTTTCTTGTTGTCTGATCCGTTCGATTACAGGAATTGCTTCCGGACTTTTGAAATAATCCAGTGTGGTTTGCGGTACCAGCTTCGAAAGGGTATCATAGTCACCATTTTGCAGGGCAAGACGTACATTGGAAGCGCTGATCGGTGTATCCTCACAGGTCTTTCTTGGGACAACGATACATTCGATGCCCTGTTCCGGTAATTTTTCAGACATGATCCGGTTATAGATTCCGGTAACCAGGCTAGTAGGCTCTTCCCCTACGTAACGGCGAGTGATACTGAGCACCTTTGCAATCTGCGTAAATACCGTCAGGTCCAGCATGGCGTGGCTTTCAATCACTGCATTCTCATCTTTCTGGAAATAGCTTGGAAAAGTAGCATTGCTGATAATATATGGGCCACTGTCGTGATAACAGATGTTTTTCAAGTGTGCTGTTCCTTTCATGACGAGTTGTTTTCTGATCTTGAATGGAACCAGGCTGGCATCTTCACTGACAATGAAGAGATGAAGCAGATCATTTTCAGCAGCCGCTTTTTCTACAAGATACTGGTGTCCGAGGGTAAACGGGTTGGCGTTCATGACGAGAGCAGCAATCTTTCTGGTGGGAGTCTCAGCAGTCAATTCTTCTGGAAGTGCATCTTTTGCAAAAGTACGCAGATAATTCTGAAATCCGGTTTTTCGGTTTTCCATGAAGACAATCTGTCCATCGATCCGGGCAATTTCATAGAATCCAAGATCACCGAAGAACTTGGCAGAATTACATTTGGTGTAAAGAAAAAGGTGTGTATTCCCTCTTGAAAACTGAAATTCAATCAGATGAGAGACGATGGAATTCATCAGTCCTTCTCCCTGATGTTCATGGCTTACGGCAAAACATCGTAAGGTGTTGCCAAAACAGCTTCCTGTTGCGATAATGTGCATCTCATCGTCATACATGCCGCAGGTGTAATCCAGGTTAGCATCTCTGCGGATCCCTTCTGAGATAAGGAGCGCGTCCACTTCATCGTTGGCTCGCTTGTCAGAAGGATAGATTTGAGAAATATAATAATCTGACATAGATAAATTCCTTTCTGCACAGTAGCTCAAAATATTTGATGAAATTATTTTAACATGTGTATAGAAAATGTAAAGAGGAGCATGGATTCAAGAAAGAAATCAGGCATTATTCTTAAAAAAATACAAATTGGATTTATGTCATATTGATATGATCACAATATGAATTATGTAATTTACTAATAACCAGGATAACCCTATAATATAGTCGGATAAAAAATAATCGTATGATTTATAGTAAAGGAAGGATAGATATGGCAACCATTTTTCCAAGAGAAGAAAAAGCCGAGATGTTATTTGACAAGATTCTTGCAAACCCGGAGGCATGCAGGCGACTGAAAAGAACTTTTTATGATGCCATTGATTCCGGAGATGAGTTTGTGACAGAGAATCTTCCCGCAAAGCAGTTCACCGCTGCATTATTCGATGCATATGAAAATAAAGATTTGACTGCATTTCTCATGGCTGTGTGCCAAAACAGTATGTTCGATCTTTTAAGAAATGCTTTTCTGATACCGTTTAAATTTAATGCGGATGGACAGACAAATCCTAATTTTTTGACAGATGAAGAGGGAAAGCTTCTGGAAAATCTTCCGATTCATGTAAAGGAAAAAGAATATGAAAAATTTCGAAAAGTTTATCAGAAGCGTGATAAAGTAAAAATGTATCTGGCACATGGATATAAGAAAAGGCATTGTTATGATTCAGAAACAATGGAAATACAGGAATATAAGATGGGAGAGCATGACGGAGTACTTCTGATCTATGAACTTCCGGATACCGTAAAAGAAAAAAAGACGGAGGCTGAAGCTTATGCAGCTGTGTGGGATATTATGATGGAACTTCAAAAGGAACTGCCAAATTCTGTGGTATATTACGGACAGGATTTCTTGCAGGAAGAAGGAAAAAGATTTGATGAAATGGGGGTTTTCCTTCCGCTGGAACACTTTTCTGACAGACTGGAAAGGCATATAGAAAAAGCGGATCAAATTGTATATGGTAAATAAAAAGATGCATCTGGTTGAAAAAAGATCAGATGCATCTTTTTATTTAAAATTCTTTTTTACGTGCAATAACGGAATGTCTTGTCCGTCAGAATTCTTGCAAAGATAAGTCCAAGAGGCAAGGCAAGAATGATAAGTATTGCAGCTGCAAACCAGGATGCAGAGGTTTGCAGAGACATCACTCCAAGATTATAGATTGCCCGGTAAAGATAAAGTCCCGGTACCATGATGACAATAGAAGGTACAGTCAGAGAAATTCTCGGGTAACCGATTTTGCTTTTTAATACAGAAGCCAGAATTCCGGCAGTCAGGGCACCGATAAAAGCTGCGGCTGCAGGAGGCAGGGAGGCCAAGTCTACCAGTTCAAGACGGAGTGTATTGGCAATTGCTCCAATGATACCGGCTGTGGCAGAGAGTTCTTTAGGACTGTTGAACATAACAGAAAAGCCGAACACCCCGCAGAAGCTGGCGAGAAGCCGGAATAGTATATGTTGCCAGAGTGTGAGAGAAAGAGGTGGGAAATCACTTGGCTTTAAATGAAGGATAAGTGCCATGATCCAGGCGGTCAAGGTTGCGACAAGAATGATGATCATTGCGTAAGCAAGTCGTTCCAGGCCGGATCGCATATCCAGTTTTGCAAGGTCGATTCCGCTGGTGATAAATGGAAAACCGGGAATGATGAAAAGCATAGAGCATATATATCCGGCTTCATGAGCAAGAGAAATGCCGAACAACAGTTCAGTTGTTTTTAAAAGTGCAGCATAGATAAGGCAGGCAGCAGCAACAGAGGCAGTAATGCCTAAGAATAATGTGAAATGATGCTTAGTCAGTTTACATCTTACAAAGTTGCCGATACCGGCACCGAAAAAAGCAAGAAGCATTTCTACCGGTCCGCCACCAAGGAGAAAGGTAAATGCCCCACAGGCAAATGCTGCGGCAAATCCGAGTGCAACTGGAGAGTAAAGGCCATGGATCCGTTCAATCTCATCCAGATAAGAATGAATCTGTTCACCGGAAAGATATTTTTCCTTTGTTGGGAAATCGTTGATGAAGTTTTCCAGTCGGTTCAATTTCGAAGTATTAACACCGGTATTGGTCAGACACAGCGACTGTGAAAAACAGTTTTCACCGTCAAAACAGGTGTATTCAATGGACATCAGGCCGATGTCGGCGGTACAGGTGATTCCCAGTTCTCTGGAAAGGGTATTCATGGAGCTTCGAACACGCCATGCTCCGGTTCCACAGGAAAGAAGCATCATGCCACATCTACCGACAACGGAGGCTTTTTCAATTAGCCCGGCCTTTGTGATAGGAATGGTATCTTCTTTATTCAGTGCATAATCATGCCATAGAATGTCCATATGATTTTTTTCTATTATGCCTTGCTGCATAAATTTCACTTCCTTTTGCTATACCAATAATATATGAACAATATATTAAATATGTATTATTGGTATTGAATTATCATAATAAAGTATAATCATCGAAATGCAAAAGTCAATAGAAGAGTTGAGAAATCCTGAAAAAGGATACGGATATGCCAATGTGGATTTAAAAACATGACCGAGGCAATGTGCATAAAATGAAAAACCATTTTTTGTCTAATGTGTATAAGAAAAAGTATGTAGAAAACACCGGCAGTTTTTAAAGTAATAAATGCTAATAAAAAATGCTAATAAGCAAGAAAGCCGGTTTTTCTTGACACTCATTATGTTAGGTGTTACGGTTATTGAGAGTTAAGAAAACTCCGTTTATTTATTAAGAAAATGAATCAATGAGGTGTAAGAACATGCAGGAATTAAAACCGATCAAAGAAGGTAAAGTACGTGAGATTTATGACAATGGCGACAGCCTGATCATGGTTGCAACAGACCGTATCAGCTGCTTTGACGTGATTCTGAATAATGAAGTAACTAAGAAAGGTACTGTTCTGACACAGATGTCAAAATTCTGGTTCGATATGACAGAAGATATTCTTCCGAACCATATGATTTCTGTAGATACAAAGGATATGCCGGAATTCTTTCAGCAGGAGAAATACGAAGGCAAATCCATGATATGCAAGAAGCTGAACATGCTTCCGATCGAATGTATCGTTCGTGGCTATATCACAGGAAGTGGCTGGAAGAGCTACAAAGAGAATGGAACTGTATGCGGAATCAAACTTCCGGAAGGATTACAGGAATCAGACAAACTTCCTGAACCGATTTACACACCATCTACAAAAGCAGAGATCGGTGATCATGATGAGAATATTTCTTTTGAACAGAGTATCGATCATCTGGAAAAATATTTCCCGGGAAGAGGAAAAGAATTAGCAGAAAAGCTTCGTGACAACACGATCGCTCTCTATAAAAAATGCGCAGAATATGCACTCAGTAAAGGAATCATCATTGCAGATACCAAGTTTGAATTTGGCCTTGATGAAGAAGGCAATATGGTGATCGGTGATGAGATGCTGACACCGGACAGCTCAAGATTCTGGCCGGCGGACGGATATGAACCGGGACACGGACAGCCGTCTTTTGACAAACAGTTTGCACGTGACTGGCTTACAGCTAATCCAGATAACAACTGGACACTTCCACAGGAAATCGTGGACAAAACAATTGAAAAATATCTGCAGGCATATGAGATGCTTACTGGAGAAAAGCTTGCATAATTATTGCATTTCATATCATAAGAATAAAAATACAAAAGGATCGGCTTTTAATTGCCGGTCCTTTTATTAACTGCTATTATAATAATAGGAAAATATCAATGAGAAAGGAAGAATCTTATGAAACGACCATTTAAGAGGATTTTATACGGCGGAGATTATAACCCGAACCAGTGGGGAAAAGAGGTCTGGAAAGAAGATATGCGCATTTTCAAAGATGCCCGTATCAATAGTGCAACGATTAATGTATTTTCATGGGCAAAGATCCAGCCATCGGAAGATACTTACAATTTTACAGAACTGGATGAAGTGATTGCTATGCTCAGCCAGGAGAATTACGATATCGTGCTTGCTACATCAACAGCAGCGCTGCCGGCATGGATGGTAAAGCGTTATCCGGAGGTCGCAAGGACTGATTATGAGGGAAGACATCACAAATTCGGACAGCGTCATAATGCTTGCCCGAATTCCCTTGTGTTTCAGAAGTTTGCATCCCGTCTGGCCGGAAAGCTTGCCGAGCGTTACGGGAACAATCCACATGTAACCTGCTGGCATATCAGCAACGAGTATGGTGGAGAATGCTACTGCGAAAATTGTGAGAAAGCTTTCCGAGTCTGGCTGCGTGAAAAATATCAGACACTGGATGAACTGAACAAAGCATGGAATACCGAATTTTGGGGACATACGATTTATGACTGGGATGAAGTAGTACTTCCAGATGCTCTTGGTGACGGGATTGAAGATGCGGCAGAACCGCATATGACAGCTTTTGCCGGACTATCGATTGATTATTGTCGCTTTAATTCAGACGGAATGCTGAATAACTTCAAGATGGAAAAAGAAGCAATCCGTAAATTTGACAAAGAGACACCGATCACTACAAATATGATGGGAACCTTTAAAGGACTTGATTATTTCAAATGGGCAAAGGAAATGGATGTGATCTCCTGGGATAATTATCCTTCTTATAATACACCATGGAGTCTGGTCGCAATGAAGCATGATTTGATGCGTGGACTCAAAGATCAGCCGTTTATGCTGATGGAACAGACACCGAGCCAACAGAACTGGCAGCCATATAACTCACTTAAACGTCCGGGTCAGATGCGCGCGCAGAGCTATCAGACCATGGCGCACGGTGCGGATACAATCCAGTTCTTTCAGTTGCGCCGAAGTGTAGGCGGATGTGAGAAGTTCCACGGAGCAGTCATTGCTCATGCCGGAACGGAAAATACAAGAGTGTTCCGCGAAGTGAAACAGTTAGGTGAAGAATTGGAAAAACTGAGTAATGTGATTCCGGGAACTGTTAATGAAGCAGAGGTCGGTGTAATCTTTGACTGGGATAACTATTGGGCATTGGAATACACAAGTGGACCATCCATCAGTCTCAAATATGTGGATCAGATCCATCGGTATTACCGCTATTTCTATGATCATAATATGGGGGTTACAATGATTCCGGTAGATGCAGATTTTTCTAAATATAAGATGATCGTAGCACCGGTTCTTTATATGGTAAAACCGGGGATGAAGGAAGCACTGGAGAAATATGTAAAAAATGGCGGTATTCTGGTGACGACTTATATGAGTGGTATCGTTGGTGAGTCGGACAATGTATATCTGGGCGGATATCCGGGACCATTAAGAGAGATGGCCGGTATCTGGGTAGAAGAAATTGATGCTCTTGCGCCGGAACAGTATAATATAGTAACTTTTAAGGACGGAAGCCAGAGTAAATGTAAGATCGTCTGTGATCTGATGCATCTGGAAGGTGCGGAGGTACTGGGCGAATATGCCGAAGATTTCTATGCAGGCATGCCGGCAGTGACCAGACATGATTATGGAAAAGGAAAATTATATTATATTGGAAGCTGTATGGAAGTTGTTGGAACAGATAAGATTCTTACTATGGCAGCAGAAGATGCCAGGGTAAATCCGGTTGCAGAAAATGGTAACGGACTGGAGATTGTAAAACGTAACGGAGAAGAGAAGAGTTTCTACTTTGTGATGAACTTTAAGGATGAAGATCTGAAAATTCCGGAAGAATTTGCAGGAAAGATGGATCTATTAAGTGGAAATGCTGTAGAAAAGGGAGAAATGCTTCCGAAGTTTGGGGTGAAGATTCTAGAAGAATAAAAAATTTGAGAGAAATATAAAAAGAAACAGGAAGTTCAGACAGATGCAAAAGCAAAGCTGTCTGGGATTTCTGTTTCTTTTTATTTAACAGGAAGATGTCAGGAGAGATGCTGTTTGGATTGTACAAAAATAAAAACACAGTTTTCATACTTGACATATATGTTATAAGACGATATAATTCAAAACAACAAAAACCTATTAAATAGATAGGTAAACAAGGGGAAGAAATATCTTTCCAGTGGAATTTATTCGGATGAAACGAAGAGATAGAAGAAGAGAGGATTTTTCATGCGGCTGAAAAATCCTCTCTTTTTCTATTCTTCAATCACCTGGATTTCCAGAAAATCAAAATCAATCGAATCCACGAAACTGTCCTGATAGAATCTCGCTTTGGAATGCCGCTTGAATTCGTTGATATTCACATCCAGCCAGATCGGTTTGCTGAGATCAAATTCATAGCAGATTTCATCCAGAGCATTGAAAATCTTGTGGGTTCTTGTATCGTCACTGTCATCACAGATGGTGGTATCTCTGATCATATGATTGTCTTTAAATTCTTTTCCCCATAAGCGGAACATGGTAAAATCCTCCTTATAATAAATATGAAAAATGCCGGTCAGGCGAAGAATGTTTTTGTATCAAGTGATTTTCAGTATAGCGGATTTAGGGGAGAAAGTAAAGGAGACAGATTTTATTCTATGATTCTCTGATATGATGTGCTATATTGATACTAAAGTTTATGAAAGAAAGAGAATCATTTTCAATAACATGGAATAGGATAGAGAAAAAAGACAGGGAATCAGAAAAATGTCTGGAATAAAACGAGAAACTATAATCCGGGTTATACTGGGAATCTGTATGATATTTGTATCGATTGGTATGATATATGGTAAGTCCAAAGCCGGGAACGCAGATGAAAAAGGCAGAACCTATATAGAAGAATCAGAAAAAACTGCAAAGCAGAAGAACACAGAGAAAAGCAGGAAAGACAGCACGGAATCAACAAAGGCAGACAGCACAATTAAAGCCCAGATGACAGAAGCGCAGCAGCTATCAGACACCGAATCAAAAGGCATTGCCGAGGCTGAAGCGGTAGAAGCATCCATCCAGCCGGGACAGTATCCGGTGATGGGGATCAGCAGTATCCGCGCCTGGCAATTGGTAAATTATTTTAAAGCGTATGGAAGCACTTATCCGGCAGAAGTTTTGACGCAGGGAGGTGCACCGGATATTGAGACATTTGCACAGATGTATTATGAAGAAGCCACGGCAGAAGGCGTCCGTCCGGAGGTTGCATTTGCACAGGCGATGAAGGAGACAGGCTGGCTGCAGTATGGTGGGGATATGCAGATCACCCAGTATAATTTTGCCGGGATCGGGACGACGGGAGGAGGCGTACCGGGGAATTCCTACCCGGATGTCAGAACCGGGATCCGGGCACAGATCCAGCATCTGAAAGCTTATGCGACAGACGAAGCACTTGCCGGGGAATGTGTAGATGACCGTTACTCTTACGTGACAAAGGGGAGCGCACCGTATGTAGAGTGGCTGGGGCAGAAAGAAAATCCGGAAGGGTATGGCTGGGCAACGGGTGAACGTTATGGATACGACATTGTAGAAATGATTCATGCAATGCGAAAATAAAAGAAATGTGTCAGATTGAGATTATCTAATTTATTAAAATACTATGAAGCTTGCCCGGGCTGTATAGATTTCAAAGAGAAAAAATGGTATACTGATTTTACTTTCGGGACGAAAAAGGGAGATAGATTCCGGAGGGAAGTATACATAAAAAGGGGAGATTACATGCAGTCAGCAATGAAGTATTACGATGATGTAGACAGCTGGAAGACCGTCATGTTTCTTTACAATTCCGCATTGAAAGAAGTAGGGACGAAGCTGGAGATACTGAACGATGAATTTCAACATGTACACAGATATAATCCGATCGAGCATATCAAGACCAGGATCAAATCCGCAGAAAGTATTGTGAAAAAGCTGAAGCGGTACGGATATGAGACAAGTATTGAGAACATGGTACGCTATGTCAATGATATCGCAGGAGTCCGTCTGATCTGTTCGTTTACATCCGATATTTACCGGCTTGCGGAGATGATCGGGAATCAGAGCGACTTAAAGGTTCTGTCGATCAAAGACTATATCAAGAATCCGAAGGAAAGTGGATACAAGAGCTACCACATGCTGGTGTCCGTTCCGATCTTTCTGTCGGACAGTGTGGTGGATACGAAGGTCGAGATCCAGATCAGGACAATTGCGATGGATTTCTGGGCGAGTCTGGAGCATAAGATTTATTACAAGTTTGAAGGACAGGCACCGGAGTATATCAGCCGGGAACTAAAAGAATGTGCGGATATGGTATCGGCACTGGATGACAAGATGCTGTCACTGAATGAAGCAATTCTGGAATGTCTGAAAGAAGGCGGTGAGAAGCCGGTTCCGGAGAAAACAGAAGAAGTGGATGCGGAGATCATTGAGAATCCTATGATCCGATAAAGAAACACAAGAAAGTAATTATAAGAAAGCAGGAGCAGTCAATTGATTGTTGAGGATTATACTCAACGTTAACTGACTGCTCCTGCTTTCTTGGCACTGAACAGAAAAAATCATATTTAACAAAAACTTTACACAGCCAGGATTTCAGATTTTACAACCATTTTATATGATAGAGACCGTGAAGAAAAGAAAAAACAAAAACACATAAAACGGAGGATTTTAGTATTATGAAATTCAGAAAATTAATGGCAGTAGCACTTGTAGCAGCAATGGCAGCAACAATGGCAGTTGGATGCGGAGGATCATCATCTGACAAGAGCGCAGAGGGCAGTACGGATAACAGCAGCACAGATAGCGGAAGTGATTTTGATACATCAAATGATATCACAATCGTATCCCGTGAAGATGGATCCGGTACAAGAGGAGCTTTCATTGAGCTGTTCGGAATAGAAGAAAAACAGTCAGACGGAACGAAAGTAGATATGACAACAACAGATGCGCAGATTACAAATAATACATCGGTAATGCTTACAACTGTAGCAGGTGACGAATATGCAATCGGTTATGTATCACTCGGATCTTTAAATGACAGCGTAAAGGCTCTGAAGATTGACGGAGCAGAAGCCACAGCAGACAATATCGAAAATGGTTCTTACAAAGTGTCAAGACCTTTCAATATTGCAGTGAAGAAAGATCTTGATAATGAAGTTGCAAAAGATTTTATGGCATATATTATGAGTACAGAAGGACAGGAAATCGTATCAAATGAAAAATACATTCCGGTATCGGATGTAGAAGCTTATGCAGGATCAAAACCATCTGGAAAATGTGTAGTAGGTGGATCTTCTTCCGTATCACCGCTGATGGAAAAACTGATTGAAGCATATAAGAAAGTAAACCCAAATGCAGACATTGAGCTTCAGACTTCAGATTCTACAACAGGTATGACATCTACGATCGAAGGAAGCTATGATATCGGTATGGCATCCAGAGAACTGAAAGATGACGAAGCTTCAGAACTTGAAGCAACAGTAATCGCAACAGATGGTATTGCAGTGATCGTAAATAAAGCTAACACGGCAGATGAGCTTTCAGCAGATCAGGTAAAATCAATCTATGTTGGGGATGTTACAACATGGGATGAAGTTTCCAAATAAATAAAAGAGGAAATTAAAGAATGAAATCAAAAGCATGGACTGAAAAAGTCATGCAGGGAGTGTTCTTCATTGCCGCCTGCACTTCGGTGCTGGCGGTAGCTCTCATTTGCATCTTCTTGTTTGCAAATGGAATCCCTGCAATCAGACAGATAGGATTTGTAAAATTTATAACCGGTGATATCTGGCGTCCGGGAAATGAACTTTTTGGTATTTTTCCGATGATCATCGGAAGTATCTATGTGACGGCAGGAGCAATTATATTTGGTGTGCCGATCGGAATTCTGACTTCGGTATTTATGGCTATGTATTGCCCGAAGAAAATTTACAGACCGTTAAAAGCAGCAACTGAACTGCTTGCGGGAATTCCGTCAGTTGTATATGGTTTCTTCGGCATGGTGATCGTAGTTCCGATCATTCGGGACTTTGGAAGAACTTTAAAGATGATGGGACTGGTTGAAAAATCCGGAGATGGAAAAGGAATCCTGACTACATCAATTGTACTTGGTATGATGATCCTTCCAACGATCATCGGGACAACAGAAAGTGCAATGCGTGCAGTGCCACCACAGTACTATGAAGGCTCGCTGGCACTTGGCGCAACCCAGGAAAGAAGTATTTTCAAAGTTGTGATTCCGGCGGCAAAGTCCGGTGTGATCACAGGAATCGTACTTGGAATCGGACGTGCGATCGGTGAGACCATGGCAGTTATTATGATCGCAGGAAACCAGCCTAGACTGGTCAATAATATTCTGCTCGGTGTCCGTACTCTGACTGGTAATATTGTAATTGAGATGGGATATGCGACCGGACTTCACAGGGAAGCGCTGATTGCTACAGGAGTTGTACTTTTTGTATTTATCCTGATCATCAATTTTAGTGTTGCGCTGCTTAAGAGGAGGGGTGAACATGAGTGATCAGACGAAAAAACCTGTTTATATCAACCGGGAAAATTTTACAGATAAGATAAAAAGCTATCTGAGACATCCGGGATCCATGATTTTGATGTTTCTTGTGATGTTTGCGACATTTATTACGTTTGCATTGCTCCTGTTCCTGATTTTTTATATTTTGATCAATGGAATTCCGTATATTAAACCGTCATTATTTTCATTACATTATACATCGGACAATGCATCTGTTATACCGGCATTGATCAATACGGTTGTTATGACACTGCTTTCGCTTTTGATCGCAGTACCATTTGGTATTTTTTCAGCAATCTTTCTTGTGGAATACGCAGGAAAGGGGAATAAATTTATCGAAGTGATCCGCCTGACGACGGAGACTCTTTCGGGCATTCCGTCTATCGTATATGGTCTGTTTGGTATGCTGTTCTTTGTAAATACGCTGAAATGGGGATTTTCCGTTCTGGCAGGTGCATTTACTTTATCGATCATGATTCTTCCGCTGATCATGCGCCAGACAGAAGAAGCACTTAAAGCAGTTCCGGATTCATACAGAGAAGGAAGCTTTGGACTTGGAGCCGGAAAGCTCCGTACTGTATTCCGTATCGTGCTTCCATCGGCAGTTCCTGGAATCCTTGCGGGTGTGATCCTTGCCATTGGACGTATCGTAGGAGAGACGGCAGCACTGATTTATACAGCAGGAACGGTTGCACAGGTGCCAAAGAATGTACTTGGTTCCGGTCGGACACTGGCAATTCATATGTATATGCTGTCAAGCGAAGGGCTGTATATGAACCAGGCGTATGCGACAGCTGTTATTTTGCTTGTACTGGTTGTTGCGATCAACACCCTTTCCGGTGTGGTTGCGAAGAAACTGACGAAAGCATAGAGAGGAAAAGAAAATGTCAAAGATAAGTGTAAAAAATCTTGATTTGTATTATGGCGATTTCAAGGCACTGAAAAACATTAACCTTGAGATCGAGCCAAATAAGATCACCGCGTTTATCGGACCGAGTGGTTGTGGTAAATCCACACTGCTCAAGTCGATCAACCGTATGAATGATCTGGTAGAAGGGTGCCGGATTGACGGCGAAATCCTTCTGGACGGACAGAATATTTTTAAAGGAATGGACGTAAACGTCCTGAGAAAAAGAGTCGGAATGGTATTCCAGAAACCAAATCCATTCCCGATGAGCATTTATGATAATATTGCTTACGGACCAAGAACGCATGGAATCCGTTCAAAGGCAAAACTGGATGATATTGTAGAAAAATCACTGCGTAATGCAGCTATCTGGGACGAGTGTAAGGACCGTCTGAAAAAGAGTGCACTTGGCATGTCCGGTGGACAGCAGCAGAGACTTTGTATTGCACGTGCACTTGCAGTAGAACCGGAAGTACTTCTGATGGATGAACCGACTTCCGCACTGGATCCGATCTCTACATCCAAGATAGAAGACCTTGCGATGGAACTGAAAAAAGATTATACTATCGTTATGGTAACACATAATATGCAGCAGGCAGTCCGAGTGTCGGACAATACCGCATTTTTCCTTCTTGGAGAAGTTGTAGAATATAATGATACTGAAAAATTATTCTCGATTCCGTCCGATAAGAGGACAGAAGATTATATTACAGGGAGGTTTGGTTAAATGCGGAACAGATTTGACAGACAGCTGGAAGAACTTAATGAGATGCTTATTCATATGGGAGAACTTTGCGAGACGGCAATTGAGGAAGCAACAGGAGCCCTGGAAGGGCATGATATTGCCAGAGCAAAGGCTGTCATTACAGCAGACAGCGAGATCGATCAGATGGAAAAAGAAATTGAAAATCTCTGCCTGAAGCTTTTACTTCAGCAGCAGCCGGTAGCGCGGGATCTGCGAAGAATCTCGGCATCACTTAAGATGATCACGGATATGGAACGTATCGGAGATCAGACTGCGGATATCGCAGATATTGTGATCGCAACAAAATCAACAGAGGAAAAGAATCTGAAGGATATTAACCGGATGGCAGAGGCGACTGTAAAGATGGTAAGAGACAGTGTATCTGCCTATGTACAGAAAGATCTGGAGCTTGCAAGAAGAGTCATGGTAGCAGATGATGAGGTAGATGATCTTTTTGATCTGGTAAAAGGAGATCTGGTAAAATTTATTTCCGATCACAAAGGAAGTGCCGGAGATGAGGCAATCGACCTGATCATGATCGCAAAATATCTGGAGAGGATCGGAGATCATGCAACAAATATTGCAGAGTGGGTTGAATTTTCAATTACAGGTATTCATGCAGGCGGAACTGCAATCTAAAAGAAATTAAAGGAGAACGAGAATGATTTTTTGTGTGGAGGATGAAGCGAACATCCGGGAATTAGTAGTATATACACTTGAAACTACGGGATTTGAGGCCCGTGGATTTGAAGAAGGCACATCATTCTTTGAAGCTCTGGCAGAGGAACTGCCAGAGCTGATTTTGCTTGATATCATGCTCCCTGGAGAAGATGGAATGGAGATCCTGAAGAAGCTGAAGACTTCCGGGAGAACCAAAGATATTCCGGTCATCATGGTTACGGCAAAGGGTGCAGAATATGACAAGGTCATGGGACTGGATGCGGGAGCAGATGATTATGTGACCAAACCATTTGGAATGATGGAACTGGTATCCAGAATCCGTGCAGTACTCAGACGGACATCGAAAAAAGAAGAGGATGATACCTATGTGCTGGGTGAGATCCGCATGGACCGTAAAAAGCATGAAGTAACGGTAGCGGGAGAACCGGTAGCATTAACATTGAAAGAATATGAGCTGTTGAGAAAACTTATGGAGAATCAGAATATTGTTCTGACAAGAGATAAATTACTGGAAGAAATCTGGGGATATGATTTTGACGGTGAGACCAGAACGGTAGATGTCCATGTAAGAACCTTGCGCCAGAAGCTGGGACAGGCAGGAGAATATATTGAGACTGTCCGGGGGGTTGGATACCGTATAGGAGAGATCGATGCGAAATAGAATCCAGAAAAGTATGATTTTTGTGGTTACGATGTCACTCCTGATCTCGTATATTCTGGTTACTCTGGTTATTTACCGGCAGGCGCTGGATATCCGGCGCAGTGAACTGGTTCAGGAGGCAGAATATATCCGGGCGGCAATAGATATATCCGGAGAAGAATATTTTGGCACCATGGATAAGGTCAGTAGGCGCACCAGGGTAACATGGATCGATAAAGACGGAAAAGTACTTTATGATACCGGAAATGATCAGGAAACGCTGGCAAACCACAAATCAAGAAAAGAATTCAAAGAGGCATTGGCAAATGGCAGTGGGCAGGATATCCGTATGTCAGACAGCAAAGGACAGGAGATGTACTATTATGCGTTGAAGATGGATGATAGCTCTGTCCTGCGTGTGTCAAGAGGCATGGATACGGTCTGGAATACAGCATTTATGATCTTACCGTATATGATTGCGATCGGGGTCATGATGGGGTGTGTTGCATGGTTTATGACAAGGCATCAGGTGAAAAGGCTGATTGCACCGATTAACAATTTGGATCTGGAAGAACCACTGGAAAATGATGTATATGAAGAGTTGCATCCGCTGCTTGAAAGAATTGACAGGCAGAATAAAGAAAAAGCAGCAATTGAACAGATGAGGAGAGAATTCTCTGCAAATGTTTCCCATGAGCTGAAGACTCCTCTGACCTCGATTTCGGGATATGCAGAAATTATGATGAACGGTCTTGTAAAATCGGAAGATATGCAGGGATTCAGTGAACGGATCTATAAAGAGGCAAGCAGGATGATCACCCTGGTCGGTGATATTATCAAGCTGTCAAAACTGGATGAGGGCAGTGTGGAGCTTGAAAAAGAGAATGTGGATCTGTATCAGATGACAAGGGAGATCGTGAGCCGTCTGGCACTTCAGGCAGAAAAACACAGAATACAGGTTGAAGTGGTAGGAGAACATGTGGAATGTTTTGGAATCCGTCAGATCCTGGATGAGATGATCTACAACATCTGTGAAAATGCCATCAAATACAATAAAGAAAATGGAAAAGTAAATATCTGGGTTGGAAATACACTGAACGGGAAAAAGGTCATTGTCCAGGATACCGGAATCGGAATCCCAAAAGAGCATCAGGAGCGTATTTTTGAGCGTTTTTACCGGGTGGATAAGAGCCATTCCAGAGAGACCGGCGGAACAGGTCTGGGTCTTTCAATTGTAAAGCATGGAGCACTTTTGCATAACGCAGAAATCCATGTGGAAAGTGAAGAAGGAAAAGGTACAAAAATGGAGCTTATTTTTCATTGTTAAAAAACTGTTTACAATTGGGAAATTAAAGGTATAATGTATAGAAAAAAGCTATGAAATATTATAGCTTTTTTCTATTTTATATCAAAAACAGAATCATGTATAATAAAGAGTAATATGACTAAAATTAAAAAATGGTTGAATTCGGTATGGAAGAGTGCCGGATACAATCTGTGTAGAGATTCACATGGAAAATGAGAGGCAACTATGGAAGAACAGAAGCAGAGTACGAGCAGCAATTATTTTAAAGGATTATCCAGAAGGGATTATATCCAGAAAGCACATGAGATCATTCAGCAAGAAGGGATTCAGGCAGTATCTATCCGCAGGATTGCTAAGGAGATGGGGTGCTCATCAGCAAGTCTGTACAGGTACTTTGATAATGTGTCTGAACTTTTATACTATGCAGAACTCAGAATTTTAACCGGTTACATAGACAGGCTGAATGAGGCTGAGAAATCCTGGAAGAATATGTGGCAGGTATATGTAGGTGTATGGGATTGTTATGCAACGGAGGCATTTCATAATCCGGAAGCATATAATCTGTTATTTTTTGAGTATAACAATGTAAAACTCAAAGAAGCAATGCGGGAATATTATGAAATGTTTCCGGAAGATATTGTAAATGTTAACCGCTTTTTCTACAATATGCTTCAGACACCAAGCTTTCTGGCACGTGATTTTGAGATGTGCAAGCGGTGTATCAATGTTGGTGGTATTACATATGACAATGCAGTAAAATTAAACCGGATGGTGTGCATGCTTTTTGAAGGCTATTTCAAAGATGTATATGAAAACGGGATAGAGGAAGAGCAGATTCCGGAACGTGTAAAACTGATGGTAGATGATGTAGATACGATCGTTATGGCTCTTGCCAACAATCTGAAAGGCTATAAAGGATACCGTAAATAAGGAAAAAACGCCGGTTTTTGGTTATTTTTAAATACAATCCTTGTTAAAAATTTAATTAAATTGCAATCCAAAAAAAACGTGGTAAAGTATATGTGAAAGTATCGAACACACGAAATAAGGAGGCAATTTAATGGACAATATGAAAGGCTTCGGCATGATGATTCAAGAGCTGAAGAAAAATCCAAAAACGATCGTTTTTACAGAAGGAACAGATGAGAGAATTCTTGAGGCAGCTTCCCGTCTTTTAGCAGGAAGCTTCCTTACACCAATTCTTGTTGGAAATAAAGAAGCAGTATTAGAAGCAGCTGAAAAGTATGGATACAACATCCGTGGCGGAGAGATCATTGATCCGGATGATTATGAGAGATTTGACGAGATGGTAGAACTGTTCTGCGAACTTCGTAAGAGCAAAGGTGTTACACCGGAGCAGGCAGCAAAGACACTTAAGAAAAACAACTATTTTGGAACCATGCTGGTTAAGATGGGAGTTGCAGACGCACTTCTTGGAGGAGCTACTTACTCTACAGCAGATACCGTACGTCCGGCACTTCAGCTGATCAAGACCAAACCGGGATCAAGCTGTGTATCTTCCTGCTTCATTTTGGTTCGTCCGTCAGCTACAGGTGAGAACGAAGTTCTTGCTATGGGTGACTGCGCGATTAATCTCAAACCATCAGAGGATCAGCTTGCAGAAATCGCATGGGAAGTTGCAGAATGTGGTAAACACTTTGGTATCGATCCAAAGGTTGCATTCTTAAGCTACTCTACACTTGGATCTGGAAAGGGTGAAGATGTAGATAAGATGCGTAATGCAGCAGCAAAAGCAAAAGAACTGTATCCTTCACTTCCGATCGAAGGAGAGCTTCAGTTTGATGCAGCTGTATCTCCGCGTGTTGCAAGAACAAAATGCCCGAACAGTGAAGTAGCAGGTCAGGCAAATACATTTATCTTCCCGGATATCAACGCAGGTAACATCGGATATAAGATCGCACAGAGACTTGGTAACTTTGATGCATACGGACCGATCCTTCTTGGTCTTAATGCACCGATCAACGACCTGTCCCGTGGATGCAATGCAGAAGAAGTTTATTCTATGGCAATCATCACAGCAGCACTCGTAGAAGACTAAGAGTATTGACAAATATTCAGACGAAAATTATAATATAACAAACAAGGGCGTTTTCAAAATGGATTGAGAACGCCCTTGTTGTATTATCAGAGTATCATAGGTCTTTAATATATGAGACTTTTTGATATTTCATTTATGAGTAGTAAAAACGGGAGGATTTGTATGAGTATGAAAAATTATACGAGAGAAGATATCCTGAATCTTGTCGAGGAAGAAGACGTGGGATTTATCAGGCTGCAGTTCACCGATATTTTCGGAACAATGAAGAATGTAGCGATTACAGTAAGCCAGCTTAAGAGAGCACTGGATAACAAATGTATGTTTGATGGATCTTCGATAGAAGGATTTGCCAGAATCGAAGAATCGGATATGTATCTGCACCCGGATCTGAATACATTTGAAATTTTCCCGTGGCGACCGCAGCAGGGAAAGGTTGCAAGATTTATCTGCGATATTTACAGACCGGATGGAACAGCTTACGAAAGCGATCCGAGACATGTTCTTAAGAAGGTACTTTCCGAGACAAAAGAGATGGGATATGACTTTAACGTAGGACCGGAATGCGAATTTTTCCTGTTTGAGACGGATGATGCGGGAAATCCGACGACGATTTCCAATGAACGTGCAGGATATTTTGATCTGGGACCTTTGGACCAGGGAGAGAATGCAAGACGTGATATTGTTCTTACAATGGAAGATATGGGGTACGGTGTGGAGGCATCTCATCACGAGATGGCACCGGCACAGCATGAGATCGATCTGGAATATACAGAGGCGATGGATGCAGCAGACAATATCATGACATTTAAGCTTGTTACCAAAACAATCGCAAAAAGACACGGGCTTCATGCTACATTTATGCCAAAGCCAAAGGATGGTATCCATGGCTCAGGAATGCATCTGAATATGTCTCTGTCAAGAGACGGAAAGAATGTTTTTGCAGATGAAAAAGATCCGAATGGTCTGAGCCAGGAGGCTTACTATTTTATCGGCGGACTTATGAGACATATCAAAGCGATCAGCTTTATCACAAATCCGATCGTGAATTCCTATAAGAGGCTGGTTCCCGGATATGAGGCACCGGTATATATTGCCTGGTCAGCCAATAATCGGACTCCTCTGATCCGTATTCCACGGGTATCAGGGGAAAGCACAAGAGTTGAACTCAGAAGTCCGGATGGGGCAGCAAATCCATATCTGGCACTTGCCGTATGCCTGGCTGCTGGAATGGAAGGAATTAAAAACAAGATCCTGCCGCCAGAGAGTGTAGATGAGAATATTTACGAAATGACAGATGTGGTGAAAAATGCACTTGGAATTGAGGAACTTCCGGCAAGCTTAAGAGAAGCAATCACAGAATTCCAGAAAGATCAGTTTATGCAGGAAGTACTGGGAGAAGAACTGTCACAGAAGCTGATCGAGTCAAAGCGTGCAGAATACAGAGAATACCGCACTCAGGTTACAGAATGGGAAATTAATGAGTACTTACAGAAATTCTAAAGAAACTTTCCAATTCTAAAGGCAGGAGGCTGGTATTATGAGCAGTATTATTGTTGTATTTCCAAAAAAGGAGATTGCAACCAATATTCGCAATATACTGGTACGAAATGGATTTGACGTGATTGGTGTGGGGGTAACCGGAGCACAGGCGGTTCAATTGGCAGATAATCTGGATGATGGAATTGTAGTTTGTGGTTATAAAATGAAAGATATGTTATATAATGAATTGAGAGATTATCTGCCGGGTACGATTGAGATGCTTTTGATCGCATCGCCGGAGAAATGCAGTGACAGGACGCCGGGAGTGATCAGCCTGTCGATGCCATTTAAGGTATTTGATCTGATGAACACGATCGAGATGATGGCACAATCGATTGGCAGGCGGAGAAAGAAAAGAAGAGCAGAGCTTAAGAACCGGAATCCGGAGCAGCAGGCACTTGTAAAAGAGGCAAAGAGTCTTCTGATGGAACGTAATAATATGACGGAGGAAGAAGCGCATCGCTATCTGCAGAAATGTAGTATGGAGAGCGGTGTCAATATGGTGGAGACAGCTCAGATGGTACTTAGTATTATGGCGGAATAAAGGAGATTGAAGAGGCAGGATATATGATCTTTACAAAAATGCATGGTCTTGGAAATGATTATGTGTGTATAAACTGCTTCAGAGAAAGGGTGGAAGATCCACCTGGATTTGCAAGAGCGCTTTGTGACAGGCATTACGGGATCGGAGCGGATGGTCTGATTCTGATATGTCCGTCAAAGGTGTCTGATTTTAAAATGGAGATATACAATTCGGATGGATCTGTTGCCGGGATGTGCGGCAATGGCATCCGATGCCTGGGAAAATATGTATATGATTACAGACTTACCGGAAAGGAAACTCTCAGTATCGAGACGAAATCCGGAATTCGTAACATGCACCTTCATATTCAGGATGGGAAAGCCTGCGGTGCTATGGTAGATATGGGTGTTCCAAGACTGAACGCACATAGCATTCCAATCCTGAGTGAAAAGGATCTGGTGATCAATGATCCGATTGAGGTACAGAAGAAGAACTACCGCATGACCGGGATTTCGATGGGAAATCCGCATGCGGTAATCTTTTCAGAAGAGATAAACGGGATTTCTTTGGAAGAGACAGGAAGGGAGTTAGAATTTCATCCGAGATTTCCGGAGAGAGCAAATATCGAGTTTTGTCATGTGACTGCGAGGGACCGGATGGAGATCCGTGTGTGGGAGCGGGGTGTTGGTGAAACGCTTGCCTGCGGAACCGGAGCATGTGCAGCAGTTGTGGCTTCTGTGCTGAATGACTTGACAGATGAGGAAGTAATCGTTAAATTATTAGGTGGAGAGTTATCTGTCAGATGGGACCGTAAGGTGAATCATGTATTTTTGGAGGGACCTGCGGTTAAAGTATTTGATGGTGTACTATAAAGATCAAATCACAAAGGAGACGACATATGTACAGTGTAAATGAAAACTACTTAAAGTTACCGGGAAGCTATCTGTTTTCCAATATTGCCAAAAAAGTTGCAGCGTTCTCAGCAGCGAATCCGGATGCACCGATCATCCGTTTGGGAATCGGTGATGTAACACAGCCGCTTGCACCTGCGATCATCGAAGCGCTTCACAGTGCAGTTGATGAGATGGCACACGCAGAGACATTCCACGGATATGCACCGGATCTTGGATATGAATTTTTAAGAAGCGCGATCGCAAAGAATGATTTCCAGGCAAGAGGATGTGATATTGCTGCAGATGAGATCTTTATCTCAGACGGAGCAAAGAGTGATTCTGGAAATATCCAGGAGATCTTTGGACCTGACTGCAGAATCGCAGTAGGAGACCCGGTATATCCTGTATATGTGGATACAAACGTAATGGCAGGACGTACCGGAACTTACGATCCAAAGACAGAAACATGGAGCAATGTAATCTACATGCCTTGTACAGCAGAAAATGGATTTGTACCGGAACTGCCAAAAGAAGTAGCGGATATGATCTATTTATGCTTCCCGAATAACCCGACCGGAGCGGCTATCACAAAAGATGAACTCCAGAAATGGGTAGATTATGCAAATAAAAACGGGGCAGTGATCATTTATGATGCTGCATATGAAGCATATATCACAGAGGAAGATGTACCACACAGTATTTTTGAATGTGAAGGAGCAAGAACCTGTGCGATCGAACTTAGAAGTTTTTCTAAGAATGCTGGATTTACAGGAGTACGTCTTGGCGCAACAATCATTCCGAAAGATCTTAAGTGCGGAGATGTGATGCTTCATTCACTGTGGGCAAGACGTCACGGAACAAAATACAATGGAGCACCTTATATTGTACAGAAAGCCGGAGCCGCTGTTTATACAGAGGCCGGAAAAGCACAGATTAAAGAGCAGATCGCATACTATCAGAAGAATGCAAGAACGATTTATGAAGGTCTGAAGAATGCCGGATACACGGTATCCGGAGCAGTGAACTCACCATATGTATGGTTAAAGACGCCGGATAACATGACTTCATGGGAATTTTTTGATTTCCTTCTTGAAAAAGCAAATGTAGTCGGAACTCCGGGATCAGGATTTGGACCGAGCGGGGAAGGATACTTCCGCCTGACAGCATTTGGAAGTTACGAGAATACGTTGGAAGCGATCAAGAGAATTGAGAATATTTAATTGAAAATTTGGCTGCAGGGACGGGCGTCGGATCACGGTGTGGATTTGGTGGTGGACTCTGGCGTGAACAGCCTGTAACATGAAAAGAAAGAGAAAAGTGTGATACCAGACTCATTCGACGGAAAATCTGATGATTTTCCATCTCAGGAGTCTTCGGAGTTTCGTACTTGGGGTACGAAATCCGATCACACTTTTCTCTTTTTTTCATTAACAGGCTGTAACACGCCGCCATATACCGCCAAATCCACACCGTGATCCGACGCCCTTGGCGCTGCAGACAATTTAAAATGATACCTGGCTTTAAGCTTTATTCAACCGTTATGTGTGTCTATACCAAAACAAAATCACTCATAACATATAAGCCAGAACAAAAGTAAATATAATAAGAATGGATTTCAATTCTGAACAAACAATCCTTCCATCCACAGCGAGGCGCATCTATGATGCGCCAATGCGGAAGCTTTGAATAACGTAAGGGTGAAGTGGGGACGAGGTGACGGTTTCACGCCATTCGTAAGAGCCGTGCAGTCTGTTCATTTAATCGGGACGGAAATTGTGACCAGATTTCGTACTACAAGTACGGAATCTGAGGACTGCCTGAGCCGGAAAATCATCAGATTTTCCAGCGAATCAGTCCGGTGTCGCAACTTCCGTCCCGATTAAATTTTACAGAATGCAGGCGATGAAGACCGGCGTGAAACCGTCACCTCGTCCCCACTTCGCCCGTAACCTTATTCCAAACTTCCCCTAACCGGTATGAGACTCCGCTCCAATACCCCTTTCAGGTGAGCAATAGCGGTTCCGTAGTTCGTGATCGGTATGCCCTGATCTTCGGCGCATTTGAGACGATACTGCATTTCGCGTTCGTTCAGGGTGCAGCCACCACAGTGAATAATGAGTTTATAAGGTGAGAGATCTATCGGGAATTCGGTCCCGCTGGTGAATTCAAAGTGCAGGTCTTTATTTCCGGTATGCTGGCGGATCCAGCGAGGAAGCTTCACTGTTCCAATGTCATCACATTGCCTGTGGTGGGTGCAGCCTTCACAGACGAGGATTTTGTCACCATCTTCCAACTTGTCCAGCATCTGTGCGCCTTCGACCTGAAGCTTCAGATTCCCTTTGTATCTGGAAAGCAGGATGGAAAAAGAGGTCAGTGGAATATCTTCCGGTGTATCGGCAGATACTTTGGCAAACGCCTGGCTGTCGGTGATGACAAGGCGTGGCTTTTTGCCAAGAGACGAAAGTGTTTCCTTCAATTCTGTGTCACGGGTTACAATAGAGATTGCACCAGCCTCCAGTACATCGCGGATGGTCTGCTGCTGCGGGAGGATCAGACGTCCTTTTGGGGCGGCAGAGTCGATCGGGACGACCAGAACGACAAAATCATTTGGATTTAAAAGATCGCGGACGAGATATTTATCCTGATCTTCTTCCGGAGCCTGGCTTGCAATCAGTTCTTTTAATTCATGAACATGGTATCCGGTTACTGTGCTGACTTCGATACTGTTGGAAGCATCTATATGAAAAGAAGCATCCGGCATAGAATCCAGGTTCGGACAGACTGCGCTATTTTCAGCAGAAGAGCAGAGGTCAGATTTATTTTTTACCACAACGTAAGGGATCTTCTTATCCTGTATTTTCTTTAAGATGGATAAATCTTCTGGTGTCATGCCAAGAGAGGCATCGATTACCAGAACAGCGATATCTGTTTTGTTTAAAATCTGGTAGGCTTTTTTGACACGCAGTTCACCGAGTTCTCCGATGTCGTCAAGCCCCGGGGTGTCAATGATCACGACAGGTCCGAGGGGAAGAAGTTCCATTGCCTTTGGAACCGGATCGGTAGTTGTTCCGAGAACATCAGATACAATGGCAAGATTCTGTCCGGTGATAGCGTTGATGATGCTGGATTTTCCGGCATTTCTGCGACCGAAGATACCGATATGTACACGATCTGCAGAAGGGGTGCTGTTAAGACTCATAGTTTTTGTAATCTCCTTTTTTGTATTCTTTTTGCGCAGGAATTCCTTTGCAGTCAGTTTGGATCTGGAAATAGTGTATCACATATACTATAGAAAATCAATTTTGTGAAAAATTACTTAAAAGAAACATATAAAACTGGCAATTTTGGATAAAAGTTTCATTGACTAAAGTGTGAAAGTGCGGTAAAATAATCACAAGTTCATAAAGAACCGAACAGACAAGGATGTCGCATTAGATGCGGCATCCTTTTTGTATTTCAGAAAAGAAAGTAATCAGAAGTGCAAAGTAATTTCTCAAACAATCCCGGGAACGAGAGAGTGTCTGCGGACGGAAATGCAAGGGCGCATTACAAAAGAATTTGTGATGCGCCCTTACGTTTTCACTACACAGTTAAGGAGGATTATTATTATGAAAAAAAGATTAATAGCAGTTTTAATGTGTGCAGTAATGATAACAGTACTTGGAGCAGGATGTGGAAGTAAAAAAGAAGATACAAAGGAAACCTCTGATACAAAGAAAGAATATACAGAAGACGAGCTGAAGGACAGCATGAAAGGTGTCAAACTGAAAGTCGGAACAACCGGACTTTTCGGACCATTTACATACTATGATGAGGACGGAAAGACGCTGATCGGATATGATGTTGATCTGTTAAATGATCTGCAGGAGCTTCTGGGATTCGAAATCGATGGTGGCCTCCAGGCAATGGATTATTCGGCACTTACTACTTCACTCGCTGAAAATAAACTGGACATCGGAGCAGCAGCACTTTGTGCAACAGATGAAAGAAAAGAAGTTATGGACTTCAGTGATATCTATTGTGATTCCGGTCAGGTCGTTATGGTAAATAAAAATGACGATAAAGGAATTAAGAGTGTTGATGATCTGAAGGATAAAAAAATAGCCGTTGAAAAGGGAACCGCATCTCATACTTATGCAAGCAAGAACCTTACAAGTGCAACGCTTGAAGTACATGACACGATCACAACTGCATATGAATCTTTGGAGCAGGGAAAAGTAGATGCTGTTATTCAGGATGGACCTGGAGCATATTTCTATATTAAGACAACACCGGACAGCAACCTGGAGGTAGTCGGGGATGAGTTTAATCAGGGCCAGGCACCGTATTGCGTAGCAATTTCTAAAGAATGCAAATATTATGATGAAATCAATGCAGCTGTAAAGGTACTGATTGATAATGGCACAACAGATGAACTCTATGCGAAATGGTGTGAATAATCAAAGAACAGACAGCAACTAAAAAGAAGATAGGATGAGATAGTATATGGATATGACTTTTTTGAATGTTTTACTTCCAATGATGTTTGAGGGATTAAAACTTACGATTTTAATTGCTGTTGTCGGTATCACAATTGGCTTCCTGATCGGAAGCCTCTGTGGATACCTGCTTCAGTCGAAATATAAAATAGGGAAAGCAATTGCAGAAGTTTACATCTGGATCATTCGTGCGACACCGCTTATGGTGCAGGCTTTATACGGATATTTTGTAATTCCGAAGCTTTTGGGTGTCGATATTGGAAGCACTGCAGTGGGAATTGGCGTTATCGCACTGAATTCCGGTGCATTTATTTCAGAAATTGTAAAAGGTGCGTTGATGAGCATTGATCCGGGACAGAAAGAAGCAGGTGCATCACTTGGACTTACAAGTGCACAGACGATGATCCATCTGGTTATCCCACCGGCATTTAAAGCGGCACTTCCGGCATTATTTAACCAGTTTATCATTTCTGTTAAGGATACCGCACTTTTATCTGCGATTGCGGTTAATGAGATCACGCATCAGGCACAGGCGTATGCAGCGTTGAGCTTTAAAGCAATTCCTACATACACAGCACTGGCAGCGTTTTATCTGGTGATACTTTCGGTACTGATAATTGTCCAGAAACAGATAGAAAGGAAAATGAGGTGATTGGTATGATTAAAGTAAATCATTTGTCGAAGAAATTTGGGAACCTGGAGGTATTAAAGGATATCAATCTTGATATCAATGAAGGTGAAGTGGTCTGTATCATCGGACCTTCCGGATCGGGAAAGAGTACTTTCTTAAGATGCATCAATCAGCTTGAAAGACCGACAGGCGGAACCATACAGTATGAGGGAAAGAATCTTCTCGATAAGAATTGTGACATCCGTAAATTCCGTGAGGAAGTCGGAATGGTTTTTCAGAAATTCAATCTGTTTCCGCTTAAGACCGTTGTTCAGAATGTTATGATGGCACCAATCCTTACCAAACACATGAATAAGGAAGAAGCGCATGCAAAAGCACTGGAACTTCTGGATAAGGTAGGATTAAAGGATAAAGCGGATGTATATCCGAGTACACTTTCAGGTGGACAGCAGCAGAGAGTTGCCATTGCAAGAGCACTGGCAATGGAACCGAAAGCGTTGTTGTTTGATGAGCCGACATCGGCGCTGGACCCGGAATTGGTAGGAGATGTACTTGATGTTATGGAATCTCTTGCGAAAGAAGGAATGACGATGATCGTTGTAACACATGAAATGGGCTTTGCACGCGATGTGGCAGACCGGGTCATCTTTATGGCAGACGGATATGTTGTTGAAGAAGGCAGACCGGATGCAATTTTTACAGCACCAAGAGAGAGAAGGACGCAGTCATTCTTATCCCGTGTTCTTCCGGCAACTGCATAAATAAGACGTTTTGTAAAAATTATTGATATACTACTCATAAAGGGGCAGGTGAGAGCCTGTCCCAGTGTAAAAAAGATCAAGAAAATGAGTAAAATACTTCCATTGACTTTCCTATATCCGATTGTTAAAATAAGAAGAAAGCTAAAGAAGGGACCTTCGCCATACGGCGGAGGTGTTTTTGGCTTATAGAAAAATATAATTTCTATATTATGATGTAAGTGTCAAAAGTATCAATTGCGTTTGTGCTCGCACAAATAAGCAATTGA
The DNA here is from genome assembly GCF_027695515.1 of Coprococcus sp. LG101-27. NCBI lineage: Bacteria > Bacillati > Bacillota > Clostridia > Lachnospirales > Lachnospiraceae > Coprococcus > Coprococcus sp. LG101-27. Next base: position 4,151 of record NZ_JAQEUJ010000027.1, on the reverse strand, counting down.
TACTTATTGACACTCACATCATATTATTAAAAAGCTGGAGATGGTGTGTACGGAGGCACCACTGTAAAAGGAGTGTAGAAAAGATGGAAAAGAAGAGGAGTAATTTTACCGGCTCGATCGGATTCGTGCTGGCGGCTGCGGGAAGTGCAGTCGGGCTGGGGAACATCTGGAGATTCCCGTATCTGGCAGCAAAAGGTGGAGGCGGAGTGTTTATTCTGTGCTATGTGGTACTGGCACTTACCTTTGGGTTTACGTTGCTGACAACAGAGATCGCGATCGGACGTAAGACAGGACAGAGTCCGCTTACTGCATATGAACAGATGCATAAAGGATGGGGAGGAATCGGTGTGCTTGCATGTGCAGTACCGGTTATCATTCTTCCGTATTATTGCTCGATTGGTGGATGGGTACTCAAATATTTGTCGGCATTTCTCACAGGTCATGGGGCGCAGGCAGCAGAAGACGGATATTTTACAGGCTATATTACACAGGTCGGACAGCCGATCATATGGATGCTGATCTATGTGCTTATTACGGCAATGGTTGTTTATAAAGGAGTAAATAAAGGAATTGAAAAATACAGTAAGATTCTGATGCCGATCCTGTTTGTACTGATTGCGGGAATTTCTGTATTTTCCCTTACCCTGAAACATACAAATGCAGATGGAGTGACAAGAACCGGTATGCAGGGACTGGCGATTTACCTGATCCCGAATTTTAGAGGGATGACGGTTAAAAGTTTCCTTTCGGTTGTGATGGATGCATTGGGACAGCTTTTCTTCTCAATCAGTGTGGCGATGGGAATTATGGTTACTTACGGATCCTATGCGAAGAAAGAGACCAATCTGATGAAGTCGATCAACCAGATTGAGTTTTTTGATACGCTTGTAGCGCTTCTGGCAGGACTTATGATCATTCCGGCTGTTTATACTTTTATGGGAACCGAAGGAATGTCTGCAGGACCGGGATTGATGTTTGTATCTCTGCCAAAAGTATTTAAAGCAATGGGGGCAGCAGGAGTGTTGGTAGGAATTGTATTCTTTCTGATGGTATCTTTTGCAGCGGTTACTTCTTCTGTATCTGTTATGGAGGCAATCGTATCAAGCATGATGGATAAATTCCATGTATCCAGAAAAAAAGGAACGATCCTGACTACTTTATATGGAATGATCGTTGGTGTGATCGTATGTCTTGGATACAACAAGCTTTATTTCGAACTGAAACTTCCGAACGGCACGGTAGCGCAGATTCTGGACGTGATGGATTATCTCAGCAATAACTGTCTGATGCCGATGGTGGCACTGCTTACCTGTATTCTGATCGGATGGGTTGTAAAACCAAAAGTGATCATCGATGAAGTGACACTTGGCGGATACAGGTTTGGCAGAGAAAAGCTTTATGTTGCAATGATCAAGGTAATTGCACCGTTGATGCTTCTGATTCTTTTAGTGCAGTCCGTAGGATTATAAAAAGAAAATTTCAGAAAAGGCTTGACATTTAGTGGAAAATAAATTATTGTAAGTTACAGATTTTGGTGTGTAACTGTACGGCAGGCATTAACCATACATAGATATTATTTTGATATTTGTGTGGGGTTAGTGCCTTTTTTGCGTCAAAAATTCGGATAAAAGGCTTCCACGAAAGAAAATAATATCATAGGCATAAGCCAGGTAATTAAAATTTCTTGAGGAAAAGGAGTACATGCAATGAAAGACAAAATTTTTGGCGTATTGCAGCGAGTAGGAAGATCCTTCATGCTTCCAATCGCAATTCTTCCGGTAGCGGGTCTGCTGCTGGGATTCGGTAGCTCGTTTACCAATGCTACCACAATCCAGACTTATGGTCTGGAGAAAATTTTAGGAGACGGAACCATCCTGAATTCGTTACTCATTATCATGAACAAAGTAGGAAGTGCTGTATTTGACAACCTGCCACTGATTTTCGCGGTTGGGGTTGCAATCGGTATGGCAAAGAAAGAAAAAGAAGTAGCGGCACTTTCTGCATTGATCGCATTCTTTGTTATGAATGTTGCAATCAATGCGATGCTTGTGATCACAGGAGAGATTACCGCAGATGGAACGATCGCTTCGAATGTACTGGAAGGAACCATCACTTCTGTTTGCGGAATCCAGTCCTTACAGATGGGTGTGTTTGGTGGTATTATTGTAGGACTTGGTGTTGCTGCTCTGCATAACCGTTTTCACAAAATCGTTCTTCCAAATGCGTTATCATTCTTCGGAGGGTCCAGATTTGTTCCGATCATTTCTACACTAGTGTACATGTTTGTTGGGATTGGAATGTATTTTGCATGGCCGGTTGTACAGAATGGAATTTATGCACTTGGCGGACTGGTAACCGGAAGCGGATATCTGGGAACCCTGATTTTTGGTATTATTAAGAGAGCTTTGATTCCGTTCGGACTTCATCACGTATTTTACATGCCATTCTGGCAGACAGCGGTCGGTGGAACAATGGAAGTTGCGGGACAGATGGTACAGGGAGGACAGAACATCTTCTTTGCACAGCTTGCTGATTCTGCAAATATCGCACATTTCAGCGCAGATGCGACCAGATATTTCTCAGGTGAATTTATCTTTATGATCTTCGGACTTCCGGGAGCGGCACTTGCGATGTACCGCTGTGCAAAACCGGAAAAGAAAAAACAGGCAGGAGGACTTCTCCTTTCTGCAACACTTGCCTGCATGATGACGGGTATTACAGAGCCACTGGAATTCTCATTTCTTTTTGTTGCACCGGCACTTTTTGCTGTACAGGTAGTGCTTGCAGGTTCTGCTTACATGATCGCACATATCCTGAATATAGCAGTAGGACTTACCTTCTCTGGTGGTTTTCTGGATCTGTTCCTTTTCGGTATCCTGCAGGGAAATGCAAAGACAAGCTGGCTTCGGATCATTCCGGTTGGAATTATTTATTTCTTCCTGTATTACTTTATCTTCAGTTTCCTGATCAAAAAGTTTAACTTCAAGACACCGGGACGTGAAGATGATGATACAGAGACAAAATTATATACAAAGGCAGATGTAAATGCCAGAAAAGAAGCAGGAAAAGAAACAGCAGGGAATACAGGGACCGCAGATCCGGTAAGTGAGGCAATCACACAGGGACTTGGCGGAAAGAAAAATATCAGTGATGTGGATTGTTGTGCAACAAGACTTCGTATCACAGTTCATGACGCAGCCCGCGTAAATGATGAGATCATCAAGACAACAGGTTCCAGAGGAATCGTGAAAAAGGGACAGGGTGTCCAGATCATTTATGGTCCTCAGGTAACTGTGATTAAGTCTAAACTGGAAGATTATCTGGAAACAGCTCCGGATGAATATTATGAGAGCGCTGCTGTGTCAGAAGAGAATTCAGCCGAAGAAAATACAGATACTGTAAATGAAAATAATAAAACACGGGAAAAAGTGGTAAATACAATTGTTGTATCCAGCCCGATCACCGGTATGGCAGGCGATATTACAACCTGTCCGGATGAAGGATTTGCAGGAAAAATGATGGGTGACGGAGCCGTTGTTACACCGGAAGATGCTGTGATCTGCGCACCGGAAGATGGAGAAGTGCTTTTCGTATTTGAAACAAAGCATGCACTTGGATTCCAGACAGAAAACGGACTTGGCATGCTGCTTCACATCGGTATTGATACCGTATCTCTGAACGGTGAAGGATTTGAAGTATTTGTAGAAAATGGTCAGAAAGTGAAAAAAGGTGATCCGCTTATGAAGATCGATATTCCATTCTTGGCTTCACATGCACCGTCTCTTTGTTCGCCGGTACTTTGTACAGAACTGGAAGAGAATCAGAGAGTACGTCTCCTTGCAACGGGAGAAGTAAAAGCCGGCGATCCATTATTTGCCGTAGACACAGTAGAATAGAACAGCGAAAGCTGTTTTAATAATGACGGCGCTTTGAAAAGCAAAGCGCTGTCAAAAGATAAACTAAAATGAAAAAAGAAAAGGAGAATTTATCATGAAAGAATTTAAGTATGTAGTAACAGATGCACAGGGAATCCACGCAAGACCAGCAGGAATTCTGGTAAAAGCAATTGCAAAAAAAACTTCAGATATTAAGATCAAAAAAGCAGGAGATACACGTGAAGTCAATGCAAAGAGCATTATGGCAGTTATGAG
>NZ_JAQEUJ010000026.1:0-37376 GCF_027695515.1 Coprococcus sp. LG101-27 | reverse complement strand
TTTTATATTTCATTGTCCTATATGAGGGTAGCATATCAAAATCCAGGGGCGTTTTCTATCTCAGCTTATAATTCTATTTTCCGAGCTTATCCGCTTCTTCCGTATTCTTCTTAAGTTCCTCATAAACCGGGAAGCAGTCGAAAGTTGCAAAGTAATCCATCGGCGTCTCTGCTCTGCGGATCAGCTGTGTACCTCCGTCCTCTTTCAGAAGAACTTCTGCGGAACGAAGACGTCCGTTGTAATTATATCCCATAGAGAATCCATGTGCTCCGGTATCATGGATCACAAGCAGATCTCCCATGTCAATCTTCGGAAGCTGACGGTCGATTGCAAATTTATCATTATTCTCGCACAGAGAACCAATCACATCATAAGTATGATCGCATGGTTCATTTTCTTTTCCCATGACAGTAATGTGATGGTAGGCACCATACATAGCCGGACGCATCAGGTTTGCGGCACATGCATCTACACCGATGTACTCTTTGTGCGTATGCTTTTCATGGATTGCTTTTGTCACAAGGCATCCATAAGGTCCAAGCATAAAACGGCCAAGCTCTGTGTAAATCGCCGCATCGCCCATTCCAGCCGGAACAAGAACCTCTTCGTACACTTTTCTTACACCTTCACCGATCACCTTGATATCGTTCGGTTCCTGATCCGGTTTGTAAGGGATTCCCACACCACCGGAAAGGTTGATGAACTTGATATGTACACCGGTCTCCTTCTGAAGCTTAACTGCTACTTCAAACAAAGTACGTGCAAGTGTCGGATAATATTCATTAGTTACAGTATTACTTGCAAGGAATGCATGGATACCGAACTCTTTTGCGCCTTTGGACTTCAGGATCTTGAATGCCTCAAAAATCTGTTCAGTTGTCATACCGTATTTGGCATCTCCCGGATTATCCATAATGCTGTTGGAAATTTTGAAAAGTCCACCCGGATTATAACGGCAGCTGATTGTCTCCGGAATCTTTCCGATCGTCTTTTCCAGAAAATCAATGTGTGTAATATCGTCCAGGTTGATGATCGCGCCGAGCTTATCAGCAAGTGCAAATTCCTCTGCCGGTGTATCATTGGAAGAAAACATAATATTTTCTCCAACCTGTCCGACAGACTCAGACATTAAAAGCTCTGTATAGGAAGAGCAGTCACATCCGCATCCATATTCTTTTAAAATATTGAGGATATATGGGTTTGGAGTTGCCTTTACTGCAAAATATTCTTTATATCCTTTGTTCCATGCAAATGCTTCTTTGAGTGCTTTTACATTTTCACGAATCCCTTTTTCATCATAAAGATGAAACGGAGTCGGATATTCTTTTACGATTTCATCTAACTGTGTCTTTGTTACGAATGGTTCTTTTTTCATTCTGTTCATCTCTCTTTCGTCTAGTCGATGGTTGCAATACGCATCATATTACTTACAGAACCCTTTTCACGCTGTACGCTCGGTGAAGGAATACCAGCTGTCAGGACAACAATATCTCCACTGTCCACGCATTTCTTTGCCTGTGCAAGATCAATTGCCCCACTGCAGATATCATCTGTTGTATGGAATTCCAGAGACTTCAATCCTCTTACGCCCCAGTAGATCGACATCCGGCGAAGGGTACGTTCGTTCGGTGTAATTCCAAGGATTTCCTGCCTCGGACGAAGGTTGGATACAACCCTTGTTGTTGCACCGGATACAGATGGAGTGATGATGCATCTTGCATTCAGGTTCGCTGCCGCAAGTACAGAAGCATATCCGATTGCGCTGGATACGCCTAATTTCAGATGATCTCCTGCTTTTGCAAGGATCGAATCATAATCCAGATGTTCTTCTGTTGTCTCTACAATATGAACCATCATCTGCAGTGCTTCCAGAGGGTATTTACCCTGTGCTGTCTCTCCGGAAAGCATAACTGCATCTGTTCCGTCGTATACCGCATTGGCAACGTCCGTCACTTCTGCTCTTGTCGGACGCGGATTACGCATCATAGAATCCAGCATCTGTGTTGCAGTAATAACAGTCTTAAAGTTGTCATTACATTTCTGGATGATCATTTTCTGGAGATGCGGCACTTCCTCTGCCGGGATCTCTACACCAAGATCTCCACGTGCCACCATGATACCATCAGCCGCACGGATGATCTCATCAATATTCTCAATACCTTCTGCGTTCTCTACCTTTGCAATGATTGGAATATACGGAGCGCCGAGTTCTTTTAAGTATGCCTTGATCTCAAGTACACACTCTGCATTTCTTACAAATGATGCTGCGATAAAGTCAATATCCTGCTCTACACCGAAACGGATATCATCCTTATCTTTTTCTGTAATAGCCGGAAGACGAATGGCTACGTTCGGTACGTTAACACCTTTTCTTTCGCCAAGTTCTCCACCATTTACTACAGAACAGACAATCTCTGTCTCTGTCTTGCTCTCTACACGAAGTCCGATCAGGCCATCGTCGATCAGAATGGTACAGCCTTTATAAATATCCTGTACCAGTCCCTTATATGTGATAGATACTCTCTTATTATCTCCTATGATATCTTCTGTTGTCAGAGTGAAGGTTTCTCCTTCTTTTAAAATAATTTTCTTTCCGTCTTTCAGAATTCCTGTACGGATTTCCGGTCCCTTTGTATCTAGAAGGATTGCTGTGTTTGCATGTTCCTCTTCACGAAGTTCTTTGAGCATATCCATTCTGAATTTCTGTTCTTCATGATCACCATGTGAGAAATTGAAACGTGCCACATTCATTCCATTCTGGATCAGCTTTCTCATCATTTCTCTGTCGTTGGTGTTTGGTCCCATTGTACAAACAATCTTGGTTTTTTTCATTGTTTCCTCCTCTTATTATTCAATTTGATTCTATGTTAGAACTCTACTTCACATGTTCGTGTGTGAAAAGATGGTCCTGGCAATATTCATAATTCCCGTTACACTTTGAACAATAACGAAACTCCAGTGTCGGATCGTCAAGTTCAGTACGACCGCACACTGCACATCTGTGCTTTGCACCGCCTGCATACTGATTCTGCGGACGGCTTATCTGCTTCTGGAATTTCTTTCTGCGGGCAGCCTGTTTCGGACTGTGTCCACGCAGATTCCGGTTGCAGAAAAAGAAAATAATAAAGTTCAAAAGGGATGCGATGATCACGATCCGTATGATCAGACCGCCCTGCACTGCGTCTACCGCAAGTAGAACCACATCCAGAATTGCAAGCCACTTCATCTTGATCGGGATAATGCCGTAAAGCAAAAGCTGATAATCCGGCATGATGGATGCACATGCAAGGAAAATGGACATATTGATATAGTAAGTACTGTAAAGACTTCCAAATCCGGTAATGCCTCCGATCAGTCCATTCACAATAAAAGCTCCAATAACTGTAAATAATATTCCTGAAAAAATGTAAACATTGTAACGAAATGCCCCCCAGTAGCTTTCCAGCGTATTACCAAGGGAATAGTATAACAGCATCATAAAGATAACAAAAATAATATTGTCATTCGGCGGGATGATCACCCAGCTTAGAAGTCGCCACACCTGCCCTTTCAAAATCAGTGCCGGTTCCAGTGTAAAATAGGTAAGAAGCTGTGGCATCGTAAAACTCAAAAGATATCCGATTGCATAGCCTGCAAGCAGATACATCGTAAGATTTCTAATTGCATAGCGCCCGAACCTGCGCTCCATTTTATCTAACCAGTTCTTCATTCAAACTCTCCTTCCACGTATGTTATTTTATCGTCTGCTTTTTACTTTGTCAATTCCATTCCACCTCTTTACTCTCTTTTCACATAATTTACATCTTTTGTTCACTTCCAGGCACTTTTTTCTACAATGCCATACACAACTTCTATTTGTATTTTCGTTGGTTCTGTCGTATAATGTAAGATACTGTAGTTCTCTGCGAACTACATTTAATAGGTAATAACACAGACAAATTTTTTAATTGTAATAAGGAGTAGTTAAATCATGATTCAGACAGAATTACATACCCTGGGAATTGACATCGGTTCTACAACTGTTAAAATCGCAGTTCTGGACAGTAATAATGATGTTCTGTTTTCTGATTACGAGCGTCACTTCGCCAATATTCAGGAAACCCTTTCTGATCTGCTTGGTCGTGCTATCTACAAGCTCGGTCAGATCAAGGTATCTCCAATGATTACCGGATCAGGTGGTCTTACTCTGGCAAAGCATCTTGGCGTACCTTTTGTCCAGGAGGTTGTTGCCGTTTCCACCGCTCTTCAGGATTATGCACCACAGACCGATGTAGCGATCGAGCTGGGCGGCGAAGATGCCAAGATCATCTATTTTGAAAATGGAAATATTGAGCAGCGTATGAACGGAATCTGCGCCGGAGGTACCGGATCTTTCATCGACCAGATGGCATCCCTTCTCCAGACAGATGCAACCGGTCTGAACGAATATGCCAAAAATTACAAAGCACTTTATACGATTGCAGCCCGCTGTGGCGTATTTGCCAAGACAGATATCCAGCCGCTGATCAATGACGGTGCTACCAAAGAAGACCTGTCTGCTTCTATTTTCCAGGCAGTCGTCAACCAGACCATCAGTGGTCTTGCCTGCGGAAAACCAATCCGCGGACATGTTGCTTTCCTCGGTGGACCGCTTCATTTCCTCTCTGAACTGAGAGAAGCGTTTATCCGTACTCTCAAGCTGGATGACGAACACATTATCGCACCAAAGTATTCCCATCTTTTTGCAGCCGTCGGCTCTGCGCTGAACTCTAAAAAGGATGTAGTCACCTCTCTTGGTGAGATGCAGAAAAAGCTGGATGCCCATATTGAAATGGACTTTGAAGTTGAGCGTATGCAGCCGCTCTTTTCCAGCGAAGCAGATTACAATGAATTTAAGAACCGCCATGCAAAGCATCAGGTGCCGGTTGGTGATCTTGCCAGCTACCGCGGTAATGCCTACCTTGGAATCGATGCCGGTTCTACCACCACGAAAGCCGCTCTGGTCGGAGAAGACGGTACTCTTTTGTACTCCTTCTACCATGGCAATGACGGTGATCCTCTTGGTACGACCATCGGTGCGATCAAGGATATTTACAGCCAGCTTCCGGAAGGCGTACAGATCGTTCACTCCTGCTCAACCGGTTACGGAGAAGCGCTCATTAAAGCCGCACTTCTTCTGGATGAAGGCGAAGTTGAAACCGTATCTCACTATTACGCCGCTTCTTTCTTCGAACCGGATGTAGACTGTATCCTCGATATCGGTGGTCAGGATATGAAGTGTATCAAGATCAAGAATCAGACTGTAGACAGCGTACAGCTCAACGAAGCATGTTCTTCCGGATGCGGTTCCTTTATCGAGACTTTTGCCAAATCCCTGAACTACACCGTAGAGGATTTTGCACATGAAGCACTTTTTGCGAAACATCCGATTGACCTCGGTACTCGTTGTACCGTATTTATGAACTCAAAGGTAAAACAGGCACAAAAAGAAGGTGCTGAAGTATCCGATATTTCAGCCGGACTTGCTTATTCGGTTATCAAAAATGCTCTTTTCAAGGTTATCAAGGTATCCGATGCATCTGAGCTTGGTAAAAAAATTGTTGTACAGGGTGGTACATTCTACAATGATGCCGTACTCAGAAGCTTTGAGACCATCGCCGGATGTCAGGCAATCCGTCCGGATATTGCAGGAATCATGGGTGCTTTTGGGGCTGCACTGATTGCAAGAGAACGCTATGGTTTCAAAGAATGCAAAAATACAACTATGCTTTCCATTGATGAAATCAATGAACTTACCTATACAACCTCAATGGCAAAATGTAACGGCTGTACCAACAACTGTCGTCTGACCATCAACAGATTCAGTGGAGGACGTCGTTTTATTTCCGGAAACCGTTGCGAGCGCGGTCTTGGAAAAGAGAAAGCAAAGAGTGATGTGCCAAACCTTTTCGCTTATAAAAATGAACGTTATTTTGGTTACACGCCATTAGATCCATCCGAAGCAAAACGTGGAACGGTTGGTATTCCAAGAGTTCTCAACATGTATGAGAACTATCCGTTCTGGTTTACTTTCTTCACAAAACTGGGATATCATGTGTTACTCTCTCCTGCTTCTACACATAAGATTTATGAACTTGGTATTGAATCTATTCCGAGCGAATCCGAGTGTTATCCGGCAAAGCTGGCGCACGGACATGTACAGTGGCTGATCAACCAGGGTGCAGACTTTATCTTCTACCCTTGTATACCATACGAACGTGGTGAATTTGCCGATGCCGACAATCATTATAACTGCCCGATCGTCACCTCATACGCGGAGAACATCAAGAATAATATGGATCCGATCGTACACGGTGAAGTGGATTTCATGAATCCATTCCTCGCCCTCACAAGCGAAGAGACAATCACAGACGGACTGGTCCGTGAATTTACTTCTGCAAAGAATCTTCCGGCAGAAGAAATCAAAAATGCCGCTCATGCTGCATGGGAAGAGCTTGCCACATGCCGTCAGGACATCCGCAAAAAAGGTGAAGAAACTCTCGCTTACATGGAAAAGACAGGAACCCGCGGCATCGTGCTTGCCGGTCGTCCATACCATTACGATCCTGAGGTCAACCACGGTATCCCGGAGATGATCACCTCCTACGGACTTGCCGTTCTGACGGAAGATTCCATCTCCCATCTGAATCCGGTAGAACGACCGCTGATTGTTATGGATCAGTGGATGTATCATTCGCGACTGTACGCAGCAGCCAATTTTGTAAAGACAAGAGATGATCTGGATCTGATCCAGCTGAACTCTTTCGGATGCGGTCTTGATGCCGTAACAACCGATGCTGTTGCAGATATTCTGACCGGTTCCGACAAGATTTATACTTCTCTCAAAATTGATGAGGTTAATAACCTGGGTGCTGCACGTATCCGTATCCGTTCTCTGCTCGCAGCCATCCGTGTCCGCGAGCAGAAGCATATGGAGCGCACCATTCGTCCGGCAAATATCGAAAAAATTCCTTTTACAAAGGAAATGAAAGAAACCTATACCATTTTGTGTCCGCAGATGTCACCGATCCATTTTTCACTGATTGAGCCAGCCTTCCAGGAAGCAGGCTACAAACTGGAAGTACTGAAAAATGATAACAAGCATGCAGTTGACATGGGTCTTAAATATGTAAACAATGACGCCTGCTACCCATCTCTGATGGTAGTTGGACAGATCATGGAGGCTATCCTTTCCGGCAAATATGACACCGACCACCTGGCTGTCATTATTTCACAGACCGGTGGCGGATGCCGTGCTTCCAACTATATCGGATTTATCCGCCGTGCTCTTAAAAAAGCCGGTTACGGACATATCCCTGTTATTTCAATCAACTTAAGCGGGCTTGAAAGCAATCCTGGATTCAAGATCACCCTTCCGCTTGTACTGAAAGGTGTGTATGGTCTGATATTTGGCGACCTCTTCATGCGCTGCCTGTATCGTGTCCGTCCATACGAAGCTGTTCCAGGCTCTGCCAATGCCATGCATAAGAAATGGGAAAAGACAGTTATCAAATTTATCAAGAAAGGTTATCCAAGCAGACACGAGTTTAAGCGTCTCTGCCGCCAGATCGTAGAAGATTTTGATTCTCTTCCATTAAAAGATGTCAAAAAGCCACGTGTCGGAGTTGTCGGAGAAATCCTTGTTAAATTCCTTCCAGCTGCCAATAACTACCTGGTAGATCTTCTTGAACAGGAAGGTGCCGAAGCCGTGGTTCCGGATCTGACCGACTTCCTGCTCTACTGCTTCTACAATACAAACTTTAAAGCAGAACATCTCGGCATGAAGAAATCAACCGCCCGCATGGGTAATCTCGGAATCAAGGCTCTGGAATGGTTCCGCAAGCCTGCCGTTGATGCATTAAAAGCAAGTAAACGCTTCGATCCACCATCACATATTGAACACCTGGCTTCGATGGCAAAAGAAATTGTTTCTCTTGGAAACCAGACCGGTGAAGGATGGTTCCTTACCGGAGAAATGCTGGAGCTGATCCACAGCGGTGCACCAAACATTGTCTGCACACAGCCTTTCGCCTGTCTGCCAAACCACGTAGTCGGAAAAGGTGTTATTAAAGAACTGCGCCGCCGTCATCCGGAATCCAACATCGTTGCAATCGATTATGATCCGGGAGCAAGCGAAGTAAACCAGCTGAACCGCATCAAACTGATGCTTTCGACTGCGCAGAAGAAGATGTAGAATTTTAGGATATGTAAAATATATTTGGTTGCAATAAGACGACCAGAGGAAACAAAGTACTCCCTCACATTCAGTTGCACTAACCACTTCGTTCAAGCCTCTTAAGGCAGGAATCGTGTTCAGCAAAGGCTTCCACGATTCCTGAGTCTTGAACTCCGTAGTGCAAATTCATGTGAGGGAGTACTTTGTTTTCTCTGGTCTGTATATTGGTAACTTTGTTTTACATATGCGAAAGTTTTTTGGGTGGTGAGGACTAGGATTTAGGGAATTGCAGTCGGAAGGGAAGATTAGTGTAATATCTTTCTTTACAGTTTTTTCTCTCCGAATTCAGCACCGTCATTTTTACCAGTACAGTTAAACGGTCGATTTTACAAAAGAAAGTCCGCCAATTCACTTTTTGTGCAATGTAGATGAGACTCAGGAAGCGTGGAAGCCTTTGCTGAACATGATTTCCGCTCTAAGAGGCTCATCGGAATGGTTTGCACAATGGAATTGGAGGACTTTCTTTTGTAAAATCGACCACACAACCTTTATTTAAAAAAACAGCGGACTCCTTTTCGGGAAAATCCACTGTTTCTCACATATATTAAGCTTCTTCGACTTCTACTTTTTCGCCAAGAATTTTATCAATACTTACCAGTTTTACGCTGAGTACGAATACCTGTGCTGCAACTTCCAGTTCTTCTGGTGTCGGGAAGGACGGTGCAATTCGGATATTGCTGTCTTTTGGATCCTTTCCGTATGGGAAGGTTGCTCCCGCTTTTGTCATGATCAGTCCGGCTTCTTTTGCTTTTGCTACGATTGCTTTGGCACATCCATCCAACGCATCGAAGGAAATGAAGTATCCTCCTCGCGGTGCCATCCAGGAACCAATCTCAAGTCCGCCAAGCTCACTTTCCAGTACATTTAATACGGTGTCAAATTTCGGTCTTAAGATATCTGCATGTTTCTTCATATGCTGAACCATTCCATGGATATCACCGAAGAAACGCGCATGTCTGAGCTGGTTTAATTTATCATGACCGATGGTCTGTACGGACATCATCTTGCGGATTTCCGCAAGGTTTTCATCGGATGCTGCAATTGCTGCAATACCAGAACCCGGGAAGCTGATCTTGGAAGTAGAACCGAATTTGTAAACCATATTCGGATGTCCTTCTTTTTTACATTCCATCAAAATCTCGATCAGATAATCCTGTTTATCCTCATACAAATGATGGATTCCATATGCATTATCCCAGAAAATACGGAAATCTTCTGCCGCTGGATTTAATTTCGCAAAACGGTGTACGGTTTCATCAGAATAAGTGATTCCCTGTGGGTTAGAATATTTCGGTACACACCAGATACCTTTTACAGCCGGATCATTCTCCACATACTGCTCTACCAGATCCATATCCGGTCCATCCGACGTCATTGGAATATTGATCATCTCAATTCCAAAATGTTCGGTGATTGCAAAATGTCTGTCATATCCAGGTACCGGGCACAGGAATTTTATCTTGTCAAGCTTTGCCCAAGGGGTGCTTCCCATGATACCATGTGTCATCGCTCTTGCAACAGTATCATACATTACGTTCAGGCTGGAGTTACCAAAGATGATAATATTGTCCTTCGGTACTTCCATCATATCAGAAAGAAGCTGTTTTGCTTCTTTGATTCCATCGATCACTCCATAGTTACGGCAATCTACTCCTTCTTCGCAGACAAGATCTGATGTACTCTTAAGTACATCCATCATCCCCATAGAAAGATCAAGCTGTGCTTTGGACGGTTTACCTCTGGACATATCCAGTTTCAGACCTTTTCCTTTAACATCTTCAAATTCTTTTTCCAGTCTGCTCTTTAATTCAAGCAGTTCTTCTCTACTCATATCTCTATATGCAGTCATCTTGAAAACCTCCCATAATCATCAACTAATCATTGTGTGTTTCCTGCCGTACTTTATACTTCCGAAATCTGCCATCTGCAGTTTCTTTCAGCTGTTTTGACAACATCAAAACTCACTACAAGTAGTAAGTATATAGGAAAAATGATTTTTCGTCAACCAATTCTTGCATATAAATATGACATATCGTGATTTTTGTTGATTTAAATGTGTTTTTTTGAATTTTTATTTTTCATTTCATGCATTTTTCCATCTCGATGCTTTTCAAAAAGAGTAGATCAGATTTATATGCAGCATATTTTCTTTTCTCCTGCAGTATGTTTTGCTCTTCTGACAACAAAACACCCGGAACCATTTTCATGATTCCGGGCAAATATATTTACTATTTTACTAATAATGATTTTCCAGTCATATCTGCTGGCTGCTGCATTCCCATCAGCTCGATCAGCGTCGGAGCGATGTCTGCAAGGCATCCGCCTTCACGAAGCTTATATGCAGGATCTGCATTTACAAGAATGAACGGAACCGGGTTCGTTGTATGAGCGGTAAATGGTTCTCCTGTCTCTTCATCGATCAGCTGTTCTGCATTTCCGTGGTCAGCGCAGATAAACATCTGTCCACCAACTTCTTTCACTGCATCAACTGCTTTTCCTACACATTCATCAACAGCTTCAATTGCTTTGATCACTGCTGCTTCTACACCGGTATGACCAACCATATCCGGGTTTGCAAAGTTAATTACGATTACGTCGTACTTGTCCGCTTTGATTGCATCTACAAGCTTGTCACATACTTCATATGCACTCATCTCCGGCTTCAGATCGTAAGTTGCAACCTTAGGCGATTTGACAAGGATTCTGTCCTCTCCCTTGTTCGGTTCTTCTACTCCACCATTAAAGAAGAAGGTAACATGTGCATATTTCTCTGTCTCGGCGATTCTTGCCTGTGTCATGTTGTTTGCTGCAAGAAATTCGCCAAATGTATTCGTGATGCCTTCTTTTACAAATGCAACCATTTTATTTGGAATTGTCTCATCATACTCTGTAAAACATACATAAGTTGTCTTGATACGTTCTCCTCTGTCAAATCCGTCAAAATCATCCGCACAGAATGTTCTGGTGATTTCTCTTGCTCGATCCGGGCGGAAATTAAAGAAGATCACAGAATCTCCGTCTTTTACAGTTGCAACCGGTGTACCGTTTTTTGTCACTACAAATGGTACTACGAATTCGTCAGTTACTTCTTTGTCGTAAGAAGCCTGGATTCCTTCTGTTGCTGATGCTGCTGTGTCACCTTCGCTGCGTGTAAGTGCTGCGTATGCTTTTTCTACACGGTCCCAACGGTTGTCACGGTCCATTGCATAGTAACGTCCGGAAACACTTGCAACTTCACCTACACCGATTTCTTTCATCTTTGCTTCTAACTGTTCAACATATTCTTTTCCAGATGCCGGAGGTGTATCACGTCCGTCAAGGAAGCAGTGAACATATACTTTGTCCAGCCCCTGTCTCTTTGCAAGTTCCAAAATTCCATAAATATGTGTAATATGACTGTGTACACCACCATCAGATACCAGTCCCATCAGATGAAGAGCTGTACCGTTCTTCTTCGCATTTTCACAGGCTGCAAGAAGTGCCTTATTTTCAAAGAAATCGCCATCAGCGATTGCTTTTGTGATCTTGGTGAGCTCCTGGTAAATGATACGTCCTGCACCCATATTCATATGACCTACTTCCGAGTTACCCATCTGACCGTCCGGAAGTCCTACAGCAAGTCCGCTTGCATTTCCTTTTACAAACGGATATTCAGCCATTAATTTATCCATAACCGGTGTGTTTGCCTCTGCAATACCGTTGCCTTTCTTTTCATCTCTCAGACCGTAACCGTCTAAGATCATCAAAACTGTTGGTTTTTTACTCATCGTCTTACACTCCTTCATTTTGTCTTAAAGCGTTTGATTTCTCTTTCAGTTAAATATTGTACATGATTTTATATATGCTTGCAAGCACTTGTTAAAACTTTGACAGTCGAAAAACGCAGGCATTTCTGCCTGCGCCTTGGTATAATTGACTATTTCCAGTTTACAATCTTACCAAAATCCGGTTTTAAAGAAGCACCACCTACAAGTCCACCATCGATATCCGGCTGAGCGAATAATTCCGGTGCTGTAGCTGCATTTACAGATCCGCCGTACTGAATACGGATTGCTTCTGCTGTAGCTTCATCATAAACTTCAGCGATACATTCACGGATAGCTTTGCAAACCTCCTGAGCCTGCTCTGTTGTAGCTGTCTTACCGGTTCCGATTGCCCAGATTGGCTCATAAGCGATAACTGCTGTCTTAGCCTGATCTGCTGTTACATTCTGGAATCCAACTTTAACCTGCTGACGGATGAAGTCCATTGTCACACCCTGTTCACGCTGTTCAAGAGTTTCTCCACAGCACATGATCGGTGTAAGTCCGTGTTCAAATGCTTTCAGCATCTTTTTGTTCACAGTCTCGTTTGTCTCTGCGAAGTATTCTCTTCTTTCAGAGTGTCCGAGAACAACATATTTAACACCAGCATCTGTAAGCATGTTCGGAGAGATTTCTCCTGTGTATGCACCTTTTTCTTCAAAGTACATATTCTCTGCTCCAACCTGGATGTTGCTTCCTTTTGCAGCTTCTACAACCGGAATGATATCGATTGCCGGTACGCAGAATACCACGTCAGCCTCTTCTGTCACAACCAGAGATTTGAGTGTATTCACAAGCTCTACTGCCTCTGAAGGTGTCATATTCATTTTCCAGTTACCTGCAATAATTTTCTTTCTTGCCATTGCAATAATCTCCCTTATTTTATCTTAATTACAGACGCTGCTTATTTATCGTTAGCAGCTGCTACACCTGGCAGTTCCTTACCTTCAAGGAATTCAAGGGAAGCTCCGCCACCCGTAGAGATGTGAGTCATCTTGTCGCCGTATCCGAGCTGGTTAACTGCTGCTGCCGAATCACCACCACCGATGATTGTTACTGCATCTGTCTCAGCAAGTGCTTTTGCGACTTCTTCTGTTCCTTTTGCAAAGTTCGGCATCTCGAATGCACCCATAGGTCCGTTCCATACAACTGTCTTTGCATCTTTTACAGCATCAGCATAGATCTTGATTGTCTCTGGTCCGATGTCAAGTCCTTCCCATCCTTCCGGAATTTCGCCAGCTTTAACAACTTTGATATTTGCATCATTTGAAAAATCATCTGCAATTACGTTGTCTACCGGAAGAAGGAGTTTTACGCCTTTGTCTTTAGCTTTCTGAATCATGTTCAGTGCATATTCACAGTAATCTTCTTCAAGAAGAGATTTTCCAACGGTTCCGCCCTGTGCTTTGCTGAATGTATAAGACATACCTCCACCAATGATCAGAGTGTCTACTTTATCGATCAGGTTTTCGATTACAGAAATCTTGCTTGAAACTTTAGCTCCACCAAGGATTGCAACGAACGGTCTTTCCGGATTGTTTACTGCATTTCCAAGGAAATCGATTTCTTTCTGCATAAGATATCCTACAACTGCTGTATCAACATATTTGGTAACACCAACGTTAGAGCAGTGTGCACGATGAGCTGTTCCGAATGCATCGTTTACGAATACATCACAAAGAGAAGCGAGTTCCTTAGAAAATTCATCTCCGTTCTTTGTTTCTTCTGCTCTGTAACGTGTATTTTCAAGAAGGATTACCTCTCCATCTTTCATAGCTTCAACTGCTGCTTTTGCATTTGGTCCTACTACTTCAGGATCTGCTGCGAATTTTACTTCCTGTCCGAGAAGTTCTGAAAGTCTTACTGCAACCGGTGCAAGAGAAAGCTCCGGTTTCGGTTCTCCCTTCGGTTTACCAAGATGTGAGCAGAGGATTACTTTTCCTCCGTCAGCGATCAGTTTCTTGATTGTAGGAAGTGCTGCAACAAGACGGTTCTCGTCTGTGATCTTTCCATCGATCAGCGGTACGTTAAAATCGCATCTTACAAGGACTTTTTTCCCTTTTACATTGATATCATCTACAGATTTTTTGTTAAGCATAATCCTGCCTCCTGTTTACATTTCGTTTAAATGGAATGTGCCGGGCACATTTCCGTGCTGAGCGCAGTTGCTTGCGACAATCTGCGTTTTCACACGAATACACATCTTGGGCACATAGTGCCTTTTATTTAGCAGGAAGCTCCATCAGAATTTCCTGTTAAATAAAAGAGCCCGGTCCATGTAGACCGGACCCTTGCTTGAGTCTAACTCTGGAATATTCCAGTAAGAATCAATTCAGCCTGTCCAAACAAACGTTACGGATTAAAGTAATGTTCCGAAGTGTTTGATTGTTCTTACCATCTGGCTTGTGTAAGAGTTTTCATTGTCATACCAAGAAACAACCTGTACTTCTGTTGTTCCGTTGTCAAGCGGAAGTACCATTGTCTGAGTAGAATCGAAAAGAGAACCAAATCTCATTCCTACGATATCGCTAGAAACGATCTGATCTTCGTTGTATCCAAATGATTCGTTAGAAGCTGCTTTCATAGCTGCATTGATCTGTTCTACAGTAACTTCACCTTCAACTACTGCTGTAAGGATTGTTGTAGATCCTGTAGGGGTTGGTACACGCTGTGCAGATCCGATAAGTTTTCCGTTAAGTTCCGGAATAACAAGTCCGATTGCTTTAGCTGCTCCTGTGCTGTTAGGAACGATGTTAACTGCTGCTGCACGAGATCTTCTCAAATCACCTTTTCTCTGTGGTCCGTCAAGAGTCATCTGATCACCTGTGTAAGCATGGATTGTGCACATGATACCAGATTTGATCGGTGCAAGATCATTAAGAGCCTTAGCCATTGGTGCAAGACAGTTTGTTGTACAAGAAGCTGCAGAAATGATTGCGTCTTCTTTTGTAAGCTGTGTATGGTTTACATTGTAAACGATTGTAGGAAGGTCATTTCCTGCCGGTGCAGAAATGATAACGTGTTTAGCACCTGCATCGATATGTGCCTGAGCTTTTGCTTTAGATGTGTAGAATCCTGTACATTCAAGAACTACATCTACTCCGATTTCTCCCCATGGAAGTTCAGCTGCATTAGCTTTAGCGTAGATTTTGATTTCTTTTCCGTCTACTGTGATGGAGTCTTCTCCAGCAGATACTTTATCAGCTAATTCATATTTTCCCTGTGTTGAATCATATTTTAATAAGTGAGCCAGCATCTTAGGAGATGTAAGGTCGTTGATTGCTACGATCTCAAATCCCTCTGCTCCAAACATCTGTCTGAATGCAAGACGTCCAATACGTCCAAATCCATTGATTGCTACTTTTACTGCCATGATTTAGTCCTCCTAAAGATAAATTGTATTACTGTATATAACAGTTACATTTTTCTTGATAAATCTTATCATTGTTTAAGATTTATCAACTGTAATTTATTGTACTAAATTCAGAACAAAAATTCAATCCCCTTTTTTCACTTTATTTTTCTGAAAACCGGGGCCCTTTTTATGAATTCTGCATAATATTTAAAACCACATGCTTCGAGAATATTGTCAACTATGTTAAAATCATACCCTACATGCTCTGGTTTATGTGCATCTGCGCCGACGGTGATGATCTCTCCACCAAGCTCTTTGTATCTTTTTAACACATCCGGATGCGGGTGTGCAAAAGGAAGGCCATACTTCAGTCCTGCCGTATTGACTTCCAGCCCTTTTCCGTGTTCAATAAGATACCGCAGGATTTCATCTATTTCATCCGCAAATCTGCCGTAAGAATATTCCTGTTCCCGATGTTTTCCATAACGTACCACATAATCCAGATGTCCGAGCACATCAAAATCCGCTACAGCCCTGATATCGGCTATTGTCTCCCGAAGTGCCATCCGGTAGGCCTCTTCATCCGAAATCCCCTCAAAGAACTCAGGATAATAAGGATCCTTCCCACCAACCACATGCATGGATCCGATCACAAAATCATACGGATATGCCGCGGTAAATGCTTTTGCTTTCTTCGCAAGGTGTGGCTGAAGTCCAAACTCCACACCGATCCGGATATCCAGCTTCTCTTTATACTTTTCCTTCAGTGCTCCAAGCTCTTTAAAATAGGTTTCCGGATTAAACACAAATTCAATATCATCACAAAAATAATCAATATCTTCATGATCCGTAAAACAGATTGCTTCCAGTCCTTTATCGATTGCTGCAAGAACCATATCTTCCGGTTTTGCCTCTGAATCTCCGGAAAAATAAGTGTGCATATGGCAGTCCGCTCTCATATTTTGCCCTCCTTGTCATTCTTCATGTGTAAATCCACCCGGCTTTCCCGCAAATCATTTGTTGGATTGCAGTACGGTCCCAATATACCAAAAAGCAGAACAATTCTGAGCTATCCCAGAATTGTTCCGCCTCCAAGTACATAATCTCCATCATACAGTACCAGTGCCTGCCCCGGTGTAACCGCTCTCTGCGGTGTCTCAAAGATGCACTCTATCTCATCTTCTCCCGTTTTGCGGACTGTGCACCAGTCCCCTTTATGGTTGTATCTGATTTTGGCAAATACGCGCATCTCACCTTCCAGATCTTCTACTGTCATAAAGTTCAGCTTATTTGCACGGACCCGCGTCGTCATCAGATCTTCATTCGTCCCTATCACAACTTCATTCGTATCCGGACGGATCTCAAGCACGAATGCCTGATACCCAAGAGAAAGTCCAAGTCCTTTTCTCTGTCCGATCGTATAGTGGATGATTCCTTTATGCCGTCCCAGGATCTTTCCGTCCGGTGTTACAAAATTACCTTCCGGGATTTTCTGGTTACTTTCTTCTTCAATAAAAGATGCATAATCGTCATCGGATACAAAACAGATATCCTGACTGTCCGGTTTGTTCGCAATCTGCAATCCGATCTCTTTTGCGATCTCGCGGATCTGGTCTTTTTCGTATTCACCGACAGGCATCAGCGTTCTTCTCAGCTGATCCTGGGTAAGATTATAAAGCGCATAGGTCTGGTCTTTTGACCAGGTTGCCGAATGCCGGATCGCATAGCGTCCGTTCGGCAACTGTTCTACTCTCGCATAGTGACCTGTTGCAATATAGTCTGCTCCGATCTCCATGCTCCGTGTAAGAAGAGATTCCCATTTTACATAACGGTTACACGCAATGCACGGATTTGGTGTCCGGCCATGCAAATATTCATCCACAAAATAATCGATTACCTTCTCCTGAAAATCCTTCTTGAAATTCATCACATAATACGGAATGCCGATCTGTGCCGCAACTTTTCTGGCATCATCTACCGCGCTGAGTCCACAGCATCCGCCGTTTTCTTCCTGTATTTTCGATTCTTCGTCCTGCCAGATCTGCATCGTCACACCGATCACATCATATCCCTGTTCTTTTAGAAGATATGCCGCTACCGATGAGTCGACACCACCTGACATTCCGACTACCACTTTCTTTTTTGCCATTCTTTTTTCTCCTGCAGAAAATTCTAATACTCTTCCTCTTCTGCTTCTTCACCTTCACTGATATCGTTCTTCGGCTTCTGGAGTCCTTCGATCTTGATCCCGTGCTTCTCTGCATAATCCCACAGTGCTGCATGGATTGCCTCCTCTGCCAGTAAAGAACAGTGTACTTTAACAGGCGGCAGTCCGTCAAGTGCTTCCATAACGGCTTTGTTTGTTACCTGCATTGCTTCTGAAATATGTTTTCCCTTTACAAGTTCTGTCGCCATACTGCTTGTTGCAACAGCCGCGCCACACCCGAATGTCTTAAATTTTACATCATTAATAATTCCGTTATCATCAATATCAAGGTAGATTCTCATGATATCACCACATTTGGCGTTACCAACAGTACCCACTCCGCTTGCGTTCTCGATTTCTCCCATATTACGTGGATGCTGAAAATGATCCATTACTTTCTCTGTATACATTGTAAATTCCTCCTAAAGCTGTATTTTCTATCGAATTATTTATTCTGTTTTTTTGCAAAATCTTCATAAAGCGGTGACATTCCGCGTAAATCGCTTACGATTGTCTTAAGCTGATCTACTACATAATCAATGTCTTCTTTTGTGATCTCTTCATTCAGAGTCAGGCGCAGAGATCCATGCGCAATCTCGTGCGGCAGTCCGATTGCAAGAAGTACATGGGAGGGATCAAGAGATCCGGATGTACATGCAGATCCACTGGATCCACAAATTCCTGCCATATCAAGACGGATCAGCATAGATTCGCCCTCAATGAAACGGAAGCAGAAGTTTGCGTTATTTGGCAGACGGTCTGTCGGATGTCCGTTCAGCTTGGTGTACGGGATTTCTTCCATCACACGTTTGATCAGATAATCTCTCATCTCGCGCTCTTTTGCTGTACGTTCTTCCATCGTAGCGATAGCACGTTTTGTTGCTGTACCGATTCCAACAATACCCGGAACATTTTCTGTACCTGCACGACGTTTTCTTTCCTGTGCCCCACCATGAACGAAGGAACGGATCTTCACGCCTTTTCTGATATAGAGGAATCCGATTCCTTTTGGTCCGTTCAGCTTGTGTCCGCTGGCACTTAACATATCAATATGACATTCATCTACATTGATCGGGACCTGTCCGAAAGCCTGTACGGCGTCTGTGTGGAACAGGATACCATGTTTGTGGGCGATCTCACCGATCTCTTTGATCGGTTCAATTGTACCGATCTCGTTGTTTGCATACATTACAGAGATCAGGATGGTATCCGGGCGGATTGCTGCTTCCACATCTGCCGGATTTACTTTTCCGTATTCATCCACATCAAGATAAGTCACTTCAAACCCACGCTCTTCCAAATAAGCTGCTGTATGCAGGATTGCATGATGTTCGATCTTGGTTGTGATAATATGTTTTCCTTTATTCTGATAAGCCTCAGCGGTTGCTTTGAGTGCCCAGTTGTCAGACTCTGATCCGCCGGCTGTAAAATAAATTTCGTTGCTCTTTGCACCGAGTGCGTTTGCGATTCTTTCTCTCTGTTCTGCCACAACATCTTTGTTATGGGATGCGAAGCTGTAGATCGCAGAAGGATTGCCATACTGCTCTGTAAAATATGGCAGCATTGCTTCCAGAACTTCTGGTGCAGTTTTTGTTGTTGCTGCGTTATCCAAATAAATTAATTTACTCATCTTTTTGTCCTTCTTTCTTTATTTCTTTATTCATTTCCACAAGGGTATTTATCATAATACTGTCTACCGTCTGTGCCATGCTTTCATTGACTTTCTTCCAGACATATTTCGTGATACAGCTGCCCTGGATCTCGCAGCTGTCTTCCGAATGAAGTGCTGCACAAGTCGCAGGTTCCAGGTCACCTTCAAGTGCTCTGAGTACATCACCAACAGAAACTTCCGCCGCATCCTTTGCCAGCCGATATCCTCCTCCCGCTCCACGGATACTCTTGACAAGACCTGCCTTTTTCAGCTTCGCCATGAGCTGTTCCAGATATCGTTCCGATATCTCCTGCCTGGCTGATATACTGCTGATGGAAACCGGTTCTTCTGCGCCATAACACGCAAGATCGATAAAGGCGCGCAAACCATAACGACCCTTCGTTGAGATCTTCAATCCATCACCTTCTCTTTATTTTTATATCCCACTGTTTTACTAGGATTTCTTGCAAATTGAGAATATCACCTCTGTTATGTTCTGTCAAGGCTCTTTCTTGCATATATTTTAAAACAAAAATGCCTTTGGAGCTGCTATGTCACAAAAACATTTTCTCCTGAAAGGAACTTTTATCCTTACTGTAGTCGGCATTCTCACCCGTGTAATGGGATTTTTTTACCGTATTTTTCTCAGCAGATCTTTCCCTGCAGAAGAAATCGGTCTGTATCAGCTGATTTTCCCTGTCTACACACTTGCTTATGCTGCAACTTCAGCAGGGATCGAGACGGCTCTGGCGCGCCTGGTTGCCGCCTCTTCTGCAAAAAAGCAGTCTGCAAAAGCTTATTCTTACCTGAAAGCAGCACTGCTTTGTTCTCTTTTTCTTTCCATCTGCTGTCTTTTTCTGTTGCAGAAAAATGCTGTTTTCCTCACCACAGTCATACTTGGTGATCCCCGATGCGCCTCTCTCATCTTCCTGATAGCATATGCACTTCCATTTGCAGCTCTGCACAGTTGCAGCTGTGGTTACTTTCTGGGGCTCAAGCAGATCCGGCTTCCTGCCCTCTCCCAATTATTTGAACAGCTGGTCCGGATCTTTTTTGTTATCTTCCTCTATACAGCCGATGCTCATACCGCTTTTACACCATCTGTCGCAATTGCTGTCCTCGGAATTGTCGGTGGTGAAATTGCAGCCGCTTTTCTTTGCATCCATAAGCTCAGAATTGCCGGGCAACCTTTATCCCCACACCGGGAGCCGGCTCTTTCTGCTGTTCCTCCCCTGCTTTTTTCTGCCCTTCCACTGACCGCAAGCAGAGTCCTTCTGAATCTTTTTCAGAGTCTGGAAGCAATTTCTATTCCTCTTGCCCTGCAAAAGTATGGAATGAGTATCTCCGCTTCTCTTAGCACCTACGGAATTCTGACCGGAATTGCCCTTCCCTGCATTTTATTTCCATCTGCCCTCACCAATTCCATCTCCACAATGCTTCTCCCCGAAGTTGCCAGTATGCCGGATTCTCAGAAAAAGCATGCTCTTCCGCAGCTTTTACGGAAAGTTATTTTTTTCTGCCTGTTTCTTGGTTTTGCCTGCCTGCTATTTTTCTTTACCGCATCCGGCTTTATCAGCAGACGGATCTTTCATACACCAGAAGCCGGAAATTATATCTTAACACTAGCATTTATCTGTCCTTTTCTCTATAGTAACACCGCATTGATCAGTGTGTTAAATGGTCTGGATCTTGCCGGAAAAACTTTTCTGATCAATCTGTTCACCCTGGCAGTACGAATCTGTGGTGTTCTGTTTCTGATTCCGCAGTTCGGGATTCTTGGCTATCTGTGGGCACTGCTTGCAAGCCAGCTTCTTACATTTGGCTGCTGCATGTTTCTCCTGATAAAACAAGGGCGATAAAAAACGGCAGAAAGTCCTCTTTACCGAATTGTTCAGTAAGAGGACTTTCTGTCATTTTCTATCACCTAACGCTAAAATGTGGCTGAACACATTCCTGTTATGTAAGAACCTTCACAAACCAGCGGACAATCCCAGGGTTTAAATATACCTCAGACAAAATTCCCGCCACGATCATCATAACAGTAAATCCTGTTTTTGTTCCATTCCATTCACTTTGCGGATAACGATAATAATACCGGATCAATAGAAGATATGCCGGTACATAAAAAATATATTGCGGGAAAATACCGGCAATACACAACAGCATTCCGCAAAGGCCCATCCTTAAAACTGCCGCCACAGACAGTATCCCTGCTGCAAAGCCTGTCCAAAGGAGAATTCCGGCTGCTGTCAGTCTGCGAAACCCCAGATTTGCCACACAGACCGCTAACGCCAGAGGCATCACTCTCCATCTGAGCAGGTACCACAGGTAATCTTCATTTATGATTTTCACCTGTGTATACTGATTTAGAAAATATTCATGGAAAATCCCAGTCATCGTAACATAATTTTTCGCAATAAAATTAGCATATAAGATACCCATTCCAAAACCGATCAGATATAGCATGGGCAGCTGATATTTCTTCCGATAAAATTCCACATTCCGGCCTCCAATAATTTCACATAGTTCATTATATGACCGGAGTTGTCAATTATGCGTTCACTTTATCTGTTATACTTTGCATCATAGGCAAGGATAGCAGCTACAGTCTTGGAATCTTCAATCTTTCCTTCAAAGATCATCTGCTTCAATTCTTCAACCGTATGTGCCTCTACATTCACAAATTCATTCTCATCCAGATGCTGATGGGTACGGATCAGGTTTCGTGCCACATAAACTTCGATTTTTTCGTTGCAAAGTGCTACAGTTGTTCGAAGCGTGATCAGCCATTCCAGATCATCACTGTGATATCCGGTCTCTTCTTCCAATTCTCTTGCCGAACAGTCTCGCCCCGGTTCATCCGCTTGGTCCAGCCCTCCTGCCGGAAGCTCCAGTGTAAAGCGATCCAGTGCATTCCGGTACTGTCTTACCATCAGGAGTCTGCCGTCATCCATCACAGGGATCACAGCAGCAGCCCCTTTGTGGTGGATATAGTCCCACACCTCATGATTTCCATTGGAAAACTCCATATAATCTTTGTATACATCAACAATTGTTCCCTGATATACTCTTTCTCTTTTTACACGTTTGATTTCTTTTTTCATCCGTTTTCCACTTCCTTTTCACACAACTACGAGAAACACGCTCCGCGAGTTTCTCAAGTTATCGCGGCAGTCGCCAAGGTCTCGTGCAAGCGCGGACTTTGGCTCGTTGCTCGCGTAAATTAAATACAGCCATCCAAAAGACCGAATCTTTTGGACGGCTGTCGTTTTCTGATTATCGTGTTATTTAGCATAATCTGTAACACGGGATTCCCGGATTACATTTACTTTAATCTGACCTGGATATTCCAATTCATATTCAATCTGTTTTGAAATATCTCTTGCCAGCAATACCATATCATCATCAGATACTTGTTCTGGAACTACCATTACGCGAATCTCTCTACCCGCCTGAATAGCAAATGACTTCTCAACCCCTTTAAACTGGTTGGTAATATCTTCTAACTGTTTTAATCTGTTTGTGTATGTCTCCAAGGTTTCTCTTCTTGCACCTGGTCTTGCAGCCGAAATCGCATCTGCTGCCTGAACAACGCCTGCAATCAGAGACTGTGGTTCTACATCACCATGATGTGCTTCTACCGCGTTGATAATAAGCGGCGACTCTTTGTATTTTCTACAAAGGTCTACACCAATCTGAACATGTGAACCTTCTACATCGTGATCGATCGATTTACCGATGTCATGTAAAAGACCTGCACGCTTTGCGATACGGACATCCAGCCCGATCTCGCCCGCAAGCAATCCGGATAGCTGAGCAACCTCGATTGAATGCTTCAGTGCATTCTGACCGTAGCTCGTTCTGAACTTCATACGTCCAAGAAGACGAATCAGTTCTGGATGGATGCCGTGTACACCAACTTCAAGTGCTGCTGCCTCTCCTTCTTCGCGCATCATAGTCTCTACTTCTTTCTGCGCTTTTTCAACCATCTCTTCGATTCTTGCAGGATGGATTCGTCCATCTACGATCAAACGCTCCAGTGCAATTCTTGCCACTTCTCTTCGGATTGGATCAAATCCGGAAAGAACAACTGCCTCCGGAGTATCATCAATAATAAGCTCTACTCCTGTCAGTGTCTCAAGAGTACGGATATTCCGTCCCTCTCGTCCGATAATTCTACCCTTCATCTCGTCACTTGGAAGCTGAACTACCGAGATCGTAGTTTCAGCCACATGATCTGCCGCACATCTCTGGATTGCGGTGACAACATACTCTTTCGCCTTCTTGTCAGCCTCTTCCTTTGCACGTGTTTCAAGCTCTTTCACCATCTTGGCAGTGTCATGTTTCACATCTTCTTCAACAGTTTTTAATAGATAATCCTTTGCCTGTTCGGAGGTAAGTCCTGAGATTCTTTCTAGTTCCTGTACTCTTTTCTGGCTGAGTTCTTCAACTTCAGCCTCCCGCTGCTTCATCGCTGTCTCTTTTGCAGTAAATGCAGTCTCTCTCTGCTCAATTGCCGCAGATCTCTTATCCAGAGATTCTTCTTTTGAAAGTACACGCTTTTCATAACGCTGAAGTTCAGCTCTGCGTTCCTTAGTCTCTTTTTCAAGTTCATTCTTTGTCTTGATGGACTCTTCCTTTACTTCCAAAAGTGCTTCCTTCTTCTTTGTCTCTGCTGTCTTCAAAGCATCATCAATAATTTCTCTTGCTTTTACATCAGCGTTCCCAATCTTAGAATTTGCATCGTTCTTCAACTTGGAAACAGTAACAAAATAAGTAACCGGCATTACTACTATAAGCGTAACAACTACAGCAATAATTATAGGTATCAGCACAGGAGCACCTCCTTATTTAGTTTTCATTGTACAAATACAACACTTAAATTCTATACTGTTTTCACAAATATGTCAAGCATTCCAATCGCAAACTTGTATTACTTGACGGATATCTTCGTAACGAAATCCTTTTCGCACCAAATATCCATATATTTTCTGCTTTTCTTTCGGATCTGTACAGGCAAAGTCCCAGTGTTTTTTGCGAAGAAGCTCCCGGATTGCTTCCTGATCGGAATGCTCTTCATACATCTCTTCCATGATCTCTTCTACCCGGTTCATATCCACGCCCTTCTGTCTCAGAAGGGCATAAATCTCCCGTCTGCTCTTTTTATCTTTCCTGCTGTCTATAAAGTTCCGAATGTAGGCGTCATCATTGATATATCCAAATGATTTCACATAGGCAATCGCCGCTTCGGTGATCTCCGATGGATAGCCGCCCAGCTTTAATTTATCTCTGAGCTGGGATTCAGTTCTTGCCATGTCATTCAGCAGGTGCATCGCACGAAGCTTTGCCCGCTTCAAAAGGACTTCTTTGATCTTTGCATAAGTATCCTCTGTCAATTCACACTCTTCTTTCAGGTGAAAACGGGACAGTTCGCCTTTGTAAACCACAAAGGCGAACTGCTCATCAACAGATACCCGATACTTTGTCTTTGTAACTGGCTCGATTCGGGTAATTCTCATCATATGTTTTATTCTTCCTCATCCATCACTTCTTCAGCATCTGCCGGAGCAGCCTGTGCCGGTTCTTCTGCTTCCTGCCCTTCTGCACCGATTCCGTAATGCGCACGGACTTTTTCTTCAATCTCTTCCATAATCTCCGGATGTGCTGTCAGATAAGACTTTGCATTCTCACGTCCCTGACCGATCTTTTCTCCGTTGTATGCATACCATGCACCACTCTTATTGACCAGATCAATCTTCGTCGCAAGATCCAGGATATCTCCTTCTCTGGAAATTCCTTTTCCGAACATGATATCAAATTCTGCTTCCTTGAACGGAGGTGCAATTTTATTCTTCACGATCTTCACGCGGACATGGTTACCAACCATCTCTCCGCCCTGCTTCAGAGTCTCAGTTCTGCGGACATCCATACGGACAGATGAATAGAACTTCAGTGCCCGTCCACCCGTTGTTGTCTCCGGATTACCAAACATAACGCCAACCTTCTCACGCAGCTGGTTGATAAAGATTACAACACAGTTTGATTTACTGATAACCGGTGTCAGCTTTCTGAGTGCCTGTGACATCAGTCTTGCCTGCAGACCTACATGTGTATCACCCATATCACCCTCAATCTCCTGCTTCGGAACAAGTGCTGCAACAGAATCGACTACGATAATGTCAATCGCACCGGAACGTACCATTGTCTCAGTGATCTCCAATGCCTGATCTCCGCTGTCTGGCTGTGAAATGTAAAGTTCATCAATATCTACACCGATATTCTTCGCATATACCGGATCCAGTGCATGCTCTGCATCGATAAATCCCGCAATGCCGCCTCTTTTCTGTACTTCTGCGATCATATGTAATGCAACTGTCGTCTTACCACTTGATTCAGGTCCATAAATTTCAATAATACGTCCTTTCGGAACGCCGCCAACACCAAGTGCCAGATCCAGACTCAGAGAACCGGTCGGAACCGTCTCAACATGCACCTGTGCCGCCGGATCACCCAGCTTCATAACTGCTCCCTTACCAAAATCTTTCTCAAGCTTTGCAATTGCTGCGTCTAATGCTTTCTTTTTATTCTCATCATTCATTGTGTTATTCGCCATCATTAATCTCCTTATCCCAGATTCTTCGCCCACGCTCGCCATCGAACGAATGTTTGTTCTGGTTTTATATTAGTACATATGTTCTGGTTTGTCAACTACATTTTTAAATCAGATCCACACGTCTCACCTTCCCCGGAGAAGAAACCGAACCCCTCCCGAAAACCTTTCTCGCCCAGATCCCCAAAGCTTCTGACTCCCCCATCATACCACATCTCCCCCTTCCCCCACAACCAGAACACTTCTTCTCGGAAGCTATTGCTGACATAATTTTCGCATTCGGAGGCTCATCGGAATGCCCTGCACAACTAAATCTGTCCGGTTTATTTTATTAAAAGCGCGTCCGTCTTCTATTTTCCCGCAGACCGCCCGTCCTACAATCTAAAGCTCAAACACCTCAAGATCATCCGGCACAAACAACTTCCCGTGATAGTACTCCCGTCCTTCCTGCGTATAAAGCTCTTTCCTCTCCTTAAGATGCATCTCTTCCGTATGATACAGGATCAGATGCGGAATCTGAAGCTCCTCGGCAAGCTGACATGCTTCTTTCACAGTACTGTGGTGCTTTTCATAAGGCTTGAACTTATCTGCTTCTCCATACAGGCAGAACGCCTCATGGGTCAGCCAGTCGCTGCCTTTCACAAATTCATAATCTTTCTCATTGTACGGTTCGTCACCGCAGCAGGTAAACTTCACTCCGTTCGGAAGCAGCATCGTAAATCCGAACTGCTTTGCCTTCGTGGAAAAAATATCGAAAAAGGTGACCGGACAGCCAAGGATTTCCTTTGTCTCTCCGTGATGCACCGGCACAAAAAGAATCCGGTCATCAAAATATTTCGTCACCTTTTTCTGGATCGTAAGTTCTGCGATCATGCGGATTGATCTTGCCAGCTCTTCATGGCAGTAGATCCGCAGATTCCCCTCATATTTTCCCTGGCCGATCTTCTTCTGCCCGATCATCCGTATCAGCCAGATCACGCCCAGAAGATGATCGATATGTTCATGGGTAATAAAAATATCGTGAATGTCTTCCAGCTGGATCCCGGTGTCTTTTAACACCTTTAAAATACGGTTTCCGCCGCCGGTATCCACCAGAAAATGCCTGTTTCCATCCGAGAGGGCAAAACATGTATTATAGCATTCCGTTACTGTTGCATTTCCCGTTCCAAGTATTGTAAGCTTCATCCGTCATTACTCCTGTCTCATTTCAACCACTTCACCTGCACATTTGTAAATACTTCCTCCCGGCACAAATCCTCTAACCGAAGAAAGTGGATAAATATTGGTATGCGGTCCTACTACACTTCCCGGGTTCAGAATGGTTCCACATCCAACTTCTACATGGTCACCCAGCATCGCGCCGAACTTTTTCATACCGGTCTCGATATTTCCTTCCGGCGTCTTTACAACCACCAGTTTTTTATCGGATTTCACATTAGATGTGATAGAACCTGCTCCCATATGTGACTTGTATCCAAGGATTGAATCTCCCACATAATTATAATGTGGAACCTGTACTTTATTGAAGAGGACCACATTTTTCAGCTCGGTAGAATTTCCGACAACTGCCCCTTCTCCTACGATCGCATTTCCACGGATAAACGCACAGTGTCTTACCTCTGCGTCCTTTCCGATGATCGCCGGACCGCCGATAAATGCAGTCGGTGCAACCTTTGCAGATCTGGCAACCCACACATTTTCTCCACGTTTTTCATACTCTTCTTCCGGAAGAGACGCACCCAGTTCCAGGATAAAACTGCTGATTTTCGGAAGTACTTCCCACGGGTAGGTCACTCCTTCAAACAAATCCTTTGCGATCGTCTCTTCCAGCGTATACATTTCTTTAACCGTCATTTCTTTCATTCTTTCTTTCCTTTCGATGCTCTGCCTTTGGTTTCTTTTTTATAAAATACTGCTGCTCTGTCATAGCAGCTTCTTAACTGATACTGGTTATTCAGTCCCAGTACCCCGTTGGTTCTGCTGACAATAAAATGATCCAGTTTTGTCATATATTCATCCGATGTAATTTCTCCCTCTGCCACATAGTTAAGCCCCTTTTCCCAGCTTGCCGTCAGCTCCGGATTCAGAAGTGAACGGATAGAATTCAACACCACATCATAGATCATTTCTCCAAGAAGCGTCGGTGTGATCACCTGCGTCTTTTTATTCAGTGCCAGATATTTGATATTGAAGAGCTTTTTCAGGATCTCCGCCCTGGTCGCACTGGTTCCGATCCCGCTTCCTTTGATCTGCGCACGAAGTTCCTCATCCTCGATCAGCTGACCTGCATTTTCCATCGCAAGGATCATGGAACCGGAATTGTATCTCTTCGGCGGTGAAGTTTCTCCCTCTTTGATATCCAGTGATTTCACATCCAGGATATCACCTTTTTTTAACTTCTGGATGGATGCAAAAAATGCGGCATCCAAATCCACATTGTTATCACTTCCATCTCCTTCCGCGTCATTTCCATTTGCATTTTTCTTTGGGGCAGGGACCCCTGCCACCTTCAGATATCCTTCTTCCGCAAGTATACGGAAGTTGGAGAAAAACTGTTCTTTTCCGATCTGTGTTACCAACGCCACTTTCTGATAAACTGCCGGAGGATAAAATATACTCAGAAACCTCCGGACGATCACATCATACACATGATGAGCTATTGCAGATACCGAATTCAATGCGGAAAGTCCCTGTCCTGTCGGGATGATCGCATAATGATCCGTGATCTGCTTGTCATTGACATAACGCGTCTTTGCCAGATTTTTATATGCTCCGTAATGCAGAATATCCTGCATATATGGTGCAGCCATCTGGTATTTACTCAGCCCGTTCAAGTTCTTTGTGATCTCCTTTGATACTGCCGTCGAAAGCACTCTGGCGTCTGTTCTCGGATAGGTGACAAGCTTCTTCTCGTAAAGCTCCTGCACAATGCGGAGCGTTTCATCCGGACTGATCTTGAACCGTTTGGAGCATTCGTTCTGAAGTTCTGCAAGGTTAAACAGAAGTGGCGGATTCTTTTTCTCTTTTTTCTTTTCGATGGATACAATCCGGCAGGTAAGAGGGGATGTTCCCTCTTTCAAAACAGTTATCAGCTTTTTGGCCTCCTCTTTCTCTTTAAATCCATTCTCTTTGTAGAGCTTTGGAGACTCAAAATAAGCCGAACCTTTCACTGCACGCCACTCACCGGTAAAAGTATGTCCGTCTACATTTACCGATTCGATCACACGATAGAACGGCGTTTTAACAAATTCACGGATCTCCCGTTCCCGCCTTACGACCATTCCAAGGACACAGGTCATCACACGTCCGACAGATACAACCGTGTATTTATTCCCAAGATAATTTGAAATGCTGTTTCCATATTTGAGTGTCAGAAGTCTGGAAAAGTTGATTCCCATCAGATAATCTTCCTTCGCACGGAGATAAGCCGAAGCTGACAGATTATCGTATTCTGACAGATCCTTCGCCTCACGGATTCCTCTGAGGATCTCTTCCTCCGTCTGAGAATCGATCCACACACGCCGGCGTTCTTTCCCTTTTACGCCTGCCATCTGTTCCACCAGACGGTAAATGTATTCTCCTTCTCTTCCCGAGTCGGTACAGACATAAATCCGGTCTACGTCCTTCCTGGTCAGTATTCCTTTTACGATCTCAAACTGCTTCTTTACTCCCGGTATCACCTCATAGAGAAATTCCTGCGGAATGAATGGCAGTGTCTGCAAAGACCATCTCTTATACTTTTCATCATATACTTCCGGATAACTCATCGTGACAAGATGACCAACACACCAGGTTACGATCGCCTCATCTGATTCCAGATATCCGTCTTTTCTTTTCAAATTCAAATGCAGTGCCTTGGCAAATTCCTGTGCCACACTCGGCTTTTCTGCAATATATACCGATTTACCCATATAATAATTTTGTACTCCTGTATTTTCACGCTATAGCAACTCTCACAGCGTTTAAAAAGTGAAGCTGATACCAGCTCCACTTTTTTATCATATCATATTCAGAACATAAAACAAATTATTTTCTTCGAAAAATCTTCCGGATTTTATCAACGAAGCTTTGTTTTGTCCGTCCTTCCGGATGTCTGACGGTGATTGCTTCACGCATAAAATATTCCTGGGAATTGACTTTTGAAGTTCCTTTTTCTTTCATGTAGTATTTGCCGTCACTCTTTAATTCCCGCGCTTTTACATTGTCCGCAAGCATGATCTTCAGCATATGTGTCAGCTGTTTCCTGATAGTTTCATCGTAAACCGGACATGCCACTTCCACGCGTTTTTCCGTATTACGCGTCATCATATCTGCGGAACCGATATAGATTTTCTGATCCGCTCCGGTTCCAAAAAGGAAAATACGCGGATGCTCAAGATAACGTCCGACAATACTGGTCACACGGAGATTTTCTGTGTACCCTTTGACTCCCGGAAGAATACAGCAGATCCCACGAACGATCAGATCCACCTTCACCCCTGCATTTGATGCCTCGGAAACCTTCTGGATAAAATCTACATCCGTCACAGAATTCATCTTCATGATGATCCGTCCGTTCGTTCCCTTTTTGATCTCCTCGTCCATCAGCGAAAGCACCTTTGGTTTCAGACTGGTCGGTGAAACAATAATGTGCTGATAGCTTCCATTGAGGTTGCCAATGGACATATTCTTGAAGAAGACAGCTGCATCCTCTCCGATTCCCTTATCCGCTGTGATCAGCGATACATCGGTGTACATGGTTGCCGTCTTTTCATTGTAATTTCCGGTTCCCACCTGCGTAATGTATTCGATATTGTTGCGGTTCCGGTAAGTGATCAGGCAGATCTTGGAATGCACCTTATAACCTTCAAATCCATAAATCACACGGCATCCTGCTTCTTCCAGCCGCTCGGACCAGTCAATATTGTTCTGCTCATCGAATCTGGCTCTCAGCTCGATCAAAACCGTAACCTCTTTGCCGTTCTCGGCCGCTGCACATAAGTACTCTACCAGACGGGCTTTCTTTGCCAGACGATAGATTGTGATCCTGATTGTAAGAACGGTCGGATCATAAGCTGCTTCCTTGATCATACGCAGAAACGGATCCATACTCTCATACGGATAAGAAAGAAGAATATCTTTTTTCTTTACCTGCGGAATCACTTTTCCATCCGTCAGATAGCGGGACGGCTGCGGAGTAAACGGTTCGTCGACCAGAGAACGTTTCAGCGATGCCGGAACCTTATCCATAATCGAGAAAATATAATCCAGCTTCATCGGCATCTTGGTCCGGTAGATCTGTGCCGGTGTGATCTTAAATTTGTCACAGAAATACTTTTCCAGTTCCTTATCCAGCGGCTCCGCTGTCTCCATACGGACCACTGCCATTCTGCGGCGCTTGTGAAGGGTTTCCTGCATCAGCAGGCGGAAATCATCATTGATCTCCAATGCCTCATCGTCCGGCGACACATCTGCATTCCTTGTCACACAGATATAATTCTTGTTCGATACCTCGTATTTGTCGAACACTACATCCAGATATTCCATGATCACCTTTTCCATACGGATATAACGGATGTCATGGCCCGGAAGATATAAGATATCTGACACAAACTGTGGAACCGGTACGATTCCGATCATGGAAGTTCCATTCTGCTTCAGACTCGCGATCACATACAGTTCCTTATTGAGCAGATGTGGAAACGGATGATTGGCATCCACGATCTGTGGAGACAGGATCGGAAGAATCTGGTCTTTGAAGTACTTTTTCACATACTTCTTTTCCTGCTGCTCCAGTTCTTTTATCGATAGTCCACAGACACCGTATGGATTCAGCAGCTTCTTGATCTCTGAGTAGGTCTTGTCCCTCTCTTTATACAATGGTGCTACAGCCGCAAAGATTGCATCCAGCTGCTCTTTCGGATTCATCCCCGAACGGCTGTCGATCGTGCTGTTATCCGTAAGCGACATATCATACAGGCTTCCTACGCGGATCATAAAAAATTCGTCCAGGTTGCTTGTAAAAATGGATACAAACTTCATTCTTTCAAGAAGGGGTACTGAAGAATCTTTTGCTTCCTCCAGTACCCTCTGATTGAACTTCAGCCAGGACAGTTCTCTGTTCTGTGTATAGTTCTGCATTTCTTTTTTCATATTAACCACCTTCAATCTTCCTTTACACTGGTATAATTTCATTCTACCACTGAATCAGAAGAAAGAAAAGTTAACTTCTTTTAAACTTCCCTGCAAAAGCTATTTCTTTGTGATAAATCCTTTTGCTGTCAGAGTCTCAGCACAGAGAACAGCTCCTCCTGCCGCACCGCGGACTGTATTGTGGGAAAGTCCGATAAATTTATAATCGTAAAGGGAATCTTCTCTGAGTCGTCCGATAGAAATTCCCATTCCGTTCTCATAATCTACATCCAGTTTCACCTGCGGACGGTTGTCTTCTGTCATATAGCGGATGAACTGCTTCGGTGCACTCGGAAGCTCTGCTTCCTGCGGGAAGCCTTTGAAACTTTCCAGTTTTTCGATCAGCTGCTCTTTGGTTGGTTTCTTTTCAAAATTGATAAATACGGCAGCGGTATGTCCGTTAAGAACCGGTACACGTACACACTGGCATGTGATCTTCGGAGAATCTGCTTTTACGATCTGTCCATTTTCAACTCTGCCAAGAACACGAAGCGGTTCCTGCTCGCTCTTTTCTTCTTCTCCACCAATGAATGGAATGATATTTTCTACCATTTCCGGCCAGTCTTTAAAGGTCTTTCCTGCACCTGAAATTGCCTGGTAGGTTGTAACAACCAGTTCTTTCGGTCCGAATTCTTTCCATGCTGCAAGGCAAGGCGCATAGCTCTGGATCGAACAGTTTGGTTTTACTGCGATAAATCCTCTTGTAGTTCCAAGACGCTTTTTCTGGTCTTCGATGACTGCAAAATGTTCCGGGTTTACTTCCGGGATTACCATCGGTACATCCGGTGTCCATCTGTGGGCACTGTTATTAGATACAACCGGTGTCTCTGTCTTTGCGTATGCTTCCTCGATCGCACGGATCTCATCTTTTGACATATCAACTGCACTGAATACAAAGTCAACTGTCTTTGCAACTTCTTCTACTTCGTTGACATTATGTACAACGATCTTCTTGACTGCTTCCGGCATCGGAGTGTCCATTTTCCAGCGGTCTCCGACTGCTTCTTCATATGTCTTTCCTGCGGAACGCGGGCTTGCAGCCAGTGTTACTACCTCAAACCACGGATGATTTTCCAGCAGAGAGATAAATCTCTGTCCTACCATTCCTGTTGCACCAAGAATACCTACTCTTAATTTCTGATCCATTTTTATGTCCTCATTTCCTGTTTTGTCTTTTTGATGCGTACATTTGTACGCGTGATTTGTATATCATAGCGCATTTTCCGACATTTTTCAACCCTGACAATTGAAAAACTATGTCTACTTATTAACGCTCATGTTACTGTTCCCAGTACCTGTGACCAGCAATGCTCATTTTCCTTATAACGATTAGCACTCTTCCAGATACGCTTCGTGAAGCGCGATCACCTTTTTCATAGCTTCCGGTCCAGGTGCACCGATCGTATTTCTCTTATTGACACAGGTCTCCATGCTGATCGCATCATAAATATCTTCTTCAAATACCGGAGATATCTCCTTATATTCTTCCAGTGACATATCATCTAACGCAATCTTCTTATCAATGCAATAAAGTACCAGCTTTCCTACAATTCCATGTGCATCACGGAACGGTACCCCGTGATTTACCAGATAGTCAGCTGCATCTGTTGCATTGGTAAATCCGTGTCTGCAGCTTTCCAGCATACGTTCTTTGTTGAACTTCATGGTTGCGAGCATTCCGGTAAATAAAGCCAGGCATCCTTTCACGGTATCGATGGCATCAAATACCAGCTCTTTGTCCTCCTGCATATCTTTATTGTAAGCAAGCGGAATTCCTTTCATTGTAGTCAGGATCGAAGTCAGTGCACCGTATACACGTCCTGTCTTTCCACGAACAAGTTCCGCAATATCCGGATTCTTCTTCTGTGGCATGATACTGCTTCCGGTGCTGTAGCTGTCATCGATATCAACAAACTGGTATTCATTGGAATTCCAGATGATCACTTCTTCTGAGAAGCGGCTTAAATGCATCATAATCGTAGATAGAGCACTCATCAGCTCGATCAGATAATCACGGTCCGATACCGAATCCATACTGTTCAGTGTCGGTCCGTCAAATCCGAGAAGCTCTGCGGTGTATGCTCTGTCCAGATCATAAGTAGTTCCTGCAAGTGCTCCGGATCCAAGCGGACAGGTATTCATTCTTTTGTAAATATCTTTCAGACGCATATGGTCTCTTTTGAACATTTCAAAATAAGCACCCATATGGTGTGCCAGTGTGATCGGCTGCGCTTTCTGCAGATGGGTAAATCCAGGCATGATCGTCTCGGTGCTGTCCTTCATGATCGCAAGAAGTTCGCGGAGCATATCCACAACCAGTCCCTGCAGTGCGGTGATCTCACTTCTTGTATAAAGCTTCATATCCAGTGCAACCTGGTCATTACGGCTTCTTCCGGTATGCAGCTTCTTTCCTGCATCCCCGATCCGGTCGATCAGATTTGCCTCTACAAAACTGTGGATATCTTCGTATTCCTCTGTAATCTCAAGCTTTCCGCTCTCTACATCCCTGCGGATGCTTTCCAGTCCATCCAGAATCTGCTGCTTCTCATCGTCTGTCAGAATCCCCTGCTTTGCAAGCATCATAACATGCGCCTTGCTGCCCTGGATATCCTGCTCATAAAATCGTTTATCAAATGAAATGGACGCATTGAAATTATAAACCAGTTTGTCGGTTTCTTTCGTAAAACGTCCTCCCCATAACTGTGCCATAGCTTTCCCTCTTTTCTTCAACGTAATTCTGTGCTTTAGTGTACCATAGAATGTCGGATTCTGTAAAGTTCCCCTCTTAACTTTTCACAGAACTTTCCTCTTCCTCCCGAAGTTTCTTTTCCCGTTCTCTCTGATTTTTGGAATAAATACAGCCACAATAGTCCTGGCGGTAAAGTCCGTAAATCTTTGACAGCTCGGTTGAACGCTTATATCCATTTCTCTTTTTAAAATCTGAAACCAGATAAGCCACTCCATATTCCCCGGCAAGCCGCTCACCAATCTCATTCAGCTTCTGTGCATTTTTCAGCGGACTGATGGAAAGGGTTGTGGTGAAATAATCATATCTGCCTTCTTTTGCAAATCTCGCAGCTTCCCGGAGTCTGAGCTCATAACACCTGAAGCACCGCTCTCCACCTTCCGGAATCATCTCCAGTCCCTTCGCCATCTCGTAAAATTTTTCACTGTCATAATTTCCCGCCTGAAAATGGATCGTATGCTTCGCCGGAAGCTCCCGGATCAGTTTTTCCTGCTCATGGATCCGCTTTTCAAATTCCGCCTCCGGAAAAATATTCGGATTGTAATAAAAAACCGTAATCTCAAAATATTCCGACAGATATTCCAGCACATAACTGCTGCATGGTGCACAACAGCTGTGAAGGAACAGACGTGGAACCTTCTTTTCCGATACGATCAGTTCTATCTTTTTATCCAGTTCTTTCTGGTAATTCTTTTTCTGCATCTGTTCATCTCTCCTCATATTGCAGATTTGTTTCTTATTATAGTGCAGCTGTTCTCTTCGCACAATATCTTTTCTGCTCTGTTTTTCTTTTTATGCTCCATTCCAGCCAGATGCACACACGCTTTTTTTTATTTCTCATAAACTGTAAGTAAAAGACTTATGATCGTTTCTGTATCTGGAGGATTATCATGCAATATGCACTGGAACTGAAAAACGTTCATTATGCTTACCATACACTGGAAGGAGAAACCTACGCCCTGAAAGACATCACCTTTTCGGTCCGCGAAGGGGAATTTATTGCTCTGGTCGGTCCCTCCGGGTGCGGAAAATCTACACTGCTCCACCTGATTGCGGGTCTTCTCACCCCGGAAAAAGGTCTCATCAAAATAAACGGCAGCTATCATCCGGACAATACTTCCGGCATCGGATATATGCTGCAAAAGGATGAACTTCTTGAGTGGCGTACCATCTATCAGAACGTTCTTCTCGGTCTCGAGATCCAGCATGCACTGACTGCCCGTTCCCGCGCACTGGCAAGAGCCCTTCTTACACAATACGGCCTGAATGCCTTTGCAAATGCAAAACCATCCGAACTTTCCGGAGGAATGCGCCAGAGAGCCGCGCTGATCCGCACGCTGGTCCTGAAGCCGGATATCATGCTTTTGGATGAACCCTTTTCTGCCTTGGATTATCAGACCCGGTTAAATGTCAGTGATGATATCGGGCAGATTATCAAAAAAGAGAAAAAAACAGCGATCCTTGTCACCCATGACCTTGCCGAAGCGGTCAGTCTTGCTGACCGGATCCTTGTTCTCACAAGCCGTCCGGCAACCATTGGGCAGACGGTCAATGTTTCCTTTTCTGATCCGGGACTTTCCCCGCTTGCCCGCCGCAATGCCCCGGAATTTAAGACTTATTTTAATCTGATCTGGAAGGAGCTGAACCCGGATGAATGAACTTTCAAAAAACCAGCTGCATTACCTGAATATGCACCGCAGACATAAACGGATCATTGCTGTTTCCAGAGTCTCCATCCTGCTTGCCTTTCTCTTCCTTTGGGAATTTGCCGCAAATACAGGGCTAATCGACTCTTTCATTTTCAGCAGTCCTTCCCGGATTGCCCTGTGTTTTCTCGAAATGACCGGTGACGGCAGTATTTTCCGTCATATCGGAGTGACGCTTTACGAAACCCTGGTCAGTTTTATCCTGGTAATCTTCTTCAGCCTTTTTGTCACCGTCCTTCTCTGGCTCTTCCGGAAGCTTTCGGAAATCCTGGAGCCTTATCTGGTCGTCCTGAACAGTCTGCCAAAATCTGCGCTTGCTCCGCTTCTCATTGTCTGGCTCGGCGCAAACCGCACAACAATTATCATTGCCGGAATGTCTGT
The DNA here is from genome assembly GCF_027695515.1 of Coprococcus sp. LG101-27. Classification (NCBI taxonomy): domain Bacteria; kingdom Bacillati; phylum Bacillota; class Clostridia; order Lachnospirales; family Lachnospiraceae; genus Coprococcus; species Coprococcus sp. LG101-27. The sequence goes on along the minus strand of NZ_JAQEUJ010000026.1, from coordinate 493 downwards.
TGCAATCTTCGGGAGCATACTGAATCTTTATTCTGAATTTTCCGAAGTCGACCCGGATAAGATCATGCTGATCTACACCCTCCACGGAAACCGGCTCCACGCCCTCTCCAAAGTCGTGATCCCAAGCTGCATTCCGGCGATCATCAGCACCATGAAGGTCAATATCGGGCTCTGTCTGGTGGGCGTGATCATCGGAGAATTTATCGGCGGCAGGGAAGGACTTGGCTATATGATCATTTACGGCAGTCAGGTCTTCAAGCTCGACTGGCTGCTGATGAGCATCTGCATCCTCTGCGTGATCGCCATGCTACTATACGCACTGATCGGACTGGTTGAAAAATGGTATCTGGGCCGGTGTAAGATTTCCTGATATTTATCAGAAACTTCACAGGGAAAGTCTCTTCTTTCTCCCTCGCTTTTTCAAAAAGGAACCATACTTTTCAGATCATTTCTGGTATGCTCCCCGTCAAGAGGACAATAAAAAATAATAAAT